>NZ_CP016359.1:1140000-1458652 GCF_001951155.1 Christiangramia flava JLT2011 | reverse complement strand
AGTAACTTCTTCTGATTATGCTTCAATTGATCTTTCTAATGGGTATTTCTCAGGCATGGGGGAAATCGCAGATTTCCTAGATGCTAAATATCCTCAGGCAGAAGAAGGAGCTTACGTAAAGCTTACTTACATGATTTTGGCTGAAGAAAAGAGCTATACTTTAACTGATGCTGATTTTGACCTGATCGGCGAAGAATTGGCTGATGAGTATCCAGATGCTGCTTCCAGCGCTGCACAGTACGGTAACTTCGATCGAAGATCAGATAGAGACGCTTACTGGAGTAACGAGATGATCGTAAAAGCTCTTGCAATTGTGATTTCAGAAGAATTTGGAGATGTAAAAGGTCAGAAATACAATGTGACTTATGACATTTATGATGGTAGTTCAGGAACTGAGAGCATGACTGTTCAGTTTGACGGAAATGCCTACATCGCTGTTGGAGGAACTTCTTATGAATTTGATTCTCCGGAAGATTACGATTTCATCGGTGCTGAATTTGCAGAAGCTTATCCAGGACCTGCCGGAAACGTAGCTCAGTATCACAGTTTTGATATCAGAAGCACCAGCGCTAACTACTGGAGCGATGCCATGCTTTTGGAAGCTTTCAACGCATTGCTAATGGAAAAATATCCAGATGCTACTGAAGGTACTCAATTCGAAGTTTCTTATGCTACTTACAGCGGTTCAGTTTCTACCAATGTGATCTCTTTGATCTTGCAAGGTGACGCGTATGTAGTAGATACCAATGCTTCTGTCTCAACGATTGAGGAAACAAAGGTATTTGCTTACACTAACGGAAGCTGGGATGAGCCATTTATGATTCCAGATTCTGCGTACACAGAAGAATTCGGTCAGTCTTACTCAAACTTTGATGACGAAGACGAAGCTTTCGCTAAAATTGCTACGTATTTGAAATTGAACTTCCCATATGCGGAGGAAGGTGAAATGAAGGCTGTTGCTTATAAGTTTTATGATGGTGGTACCACAACAGAATACGCGAACTTCTTGTTCGAGAACGGAAGCTGGTCTGTAATCCCATCTGTTGTAACTGAAACGCTGAAGTTCGGTTACCAGGATGGAATGTGGGTGCCAGATAACACCATTAAATATGCTTTAGGCGGTACAGATTATGGTATCATTGCGGATGCGCTTGCAGGAAATGCTGATTATGCTACTGCTGTAGCCAGTATGGAGCGTTATAACAATTTTGACCGCAGACCAGGGGCTAGCGCTTACTGGAGTGATGAAATGATCCTTGAGGCGATGAACGCCCTGCTTGATGAAATCGCTGGCGGCGCTGCTGAAGGACAAAAATATCTTTTGACATACGATATTTACAACGGATCCAATACTACTGAAGATATCTACCTGATCAAACAAGGTGGAGAATGGGTTCTGTTCGAATAAGCTTTAGTATTTGAGTTATGATAAAAAACCTCTTGATTGTGATAATCAGGAGGTTTTTTTATTGCCTTAATTAACCGATATTTGTAGCCCTTAAAATTGATTTCATGAAGAAGTTCTTTTACCTATTTGCTTTTATCATTATTGTCGGTTGTAGTAAAGAAGACAATCCCAGTCCCACTCCTATACCCGAACCCGATAAAGATCCTGTCGCTAACGCTGATGCACTGTCTGCCGTTCAGGATGAACCTTATACTTTTGAAGATGATATCCTGTTAGATAACGACGATATTGTTGATAATGCCAGAATCTTCGACTTCGACACCGAAACCACCGAAGGCGGAACTGTGGAAGATAACAGAGATGGGACATATACCTATACGCCGGCCAGCGGCTTTAAAGGCGATGATACATTCACTTATACGATTTGTGTTCCTGGAGATTCAGACCGCTGTTCTACCGCAAAGGTGACTGTAACAGTAGGGGATGCCGGGGAACCGGTCGCCCAGGATGACGCCTATCAGGTAGAGGAAGATAAAAGCCTGGAAATTAAAAATTACCTCGAAAATGATACGGTTATTGATAATGCCGTGGTCACCGAAGTTACTTCAGAAAGCGGAAATGCTACGGTTACTCTTCAGGAAGACGGTTCCATTTTATACGAGCCTAACACGGGTTTTTCCGGAAAAGATACTTTTACCTATACGCTTTGTGATGATGATGATACGCCAAATTGCTCCACCGCGACCATCACGATGACGGTTGTGGATACCGGATCTCCTTCCGCAGAAGATGATACGGAAATCGTGGAATTTGGAACATCTGCTGTAACCTTTGATGATCTTCTGGCAAATGATGATCTTTTGGATGATGCCACGCTATCATCCATCGATGATACAGGTAGCAAGGGAACCATAACTTTAAATGCTGACGGAACCATAACCTACAAACCAGCTTCTGGTTTCAAAGGTGATGATACGTTTACCTATACGATTTGTGACGACGATGCGGTCGCAACCTGTTCTACTGCAACGGTTACCGTAAGTGTTGTTGAAGCGGTATCCTTTAATATTCCGGCAAGTCTTCAGGATTATTACGATTCCATGGTATTTATCAGTAACTCAGATTTGCTATACACCAGCCTTGCTGAATTTACCACTACTATGCACGTGAACCGACTCGAATATTCAGATCGTCATGATTATTTGTATGATGCTGACGCTGATCCTGATGATGCGAGCATGGTGATCCTGATGTATTCTGGTGAAAAGCGCCCGGATGATGAGTACCAATTGGGAGATCTTAGCGAAGGGGAAACCTATAATACCGAGCACATCTATCCGCAATCTTTATTGAACGAAGATGAAGCGGCTAATGATATGCATCATATGAGGGTTGCTGATACCGAGGTGAACTCAGAACGACTGAATTACCCGTATACCGATGGAAGCGGGGAGTACAAGCTGATTAATGGCAATAGCTGGTACCCTGGAGATGACTGGAGAGGAGATGTTGCAAGAATGGTGATGTATGTGAATCTTCGCTATGGAGATGAATTTAACGAAGTAGGTTCCCTGGAACTATTCCTGGAGTGGAATAGGGAAGATCCTGTTTCTGAATTTGAAATGCAGCGAAATAACGTAATCGAGGATGCGCAGGGTAACCGTAATCCGTTTATTGATAATCCGTATCTTGCAACCATGATCTGGGGCGGTGCTGCTGCCGAAAATCGTTGGGAATAATCTAAAAATTATCTTTATGTACGAAGTTGTTCAGTTTATACATTCATATTGGGCCTATCTGGTGCTCTTCATGTTGCTGATTGCCAGTTTTAATGCCATCATTGGTTTTGTGACTAATAAAGAATATGGTTCCACCAATTTCCAGATAGCGCTCTTTACCCTGATTGTTAGTCATATTCAGTTACTAATCGGGATTGTGCTATATTTTTCTGCTCCCTATTTCAAAATGTGGGCAGAAGAAGGCATGGGAGGCGTAATGAGTGATTCTACTTTGCGGTTATACAATGTAGAGCATCCGCTAATGATGATTATTGCCATCGCCCTGATCACCATCGGGTATTCCAAACACAAGAAAAAACTGACCTCGAAACCCAAATTCAAAACCCTGGCGATATTTTATACGCTGGCATTGATCGTGGTACTTTCGCGCATTCCCTGGAGTGCATGGTTCTAACATATTCAGCCCGGTTTATCCGGGCTTTTTTATTCCGAAGAATTCCTGATCAGGTACAGATATACCGGGAAGTGATCACTGTAACCACCTTCGTAACCGGAATAGCCATAAGTGCGATATGGATAACCTCTGAATTGTCCGCTTTGGGTAATTAAATAAGGAGCAGTGAAAATTTCAGCTTTATAGAACTGGAAGCCTTCGTGTTGACTGTTTACCAGATTCCCGCTCATATAGAACTGGTCAAAAAGGTTCCAACTATCCCGATAAGCCAGGCTGCCCTTTCCGTTTTTCAGCATCAGTTCCATAGGATTATACAATTCATCAGGTTTTAGATTTTCCTTGCTGGATTTGGTTTGCAGGATTTTCTTAAAACTCTTATCGGTAGGATCGTCATTAAAATCGCCCATTGCGATGATTCGGGCATCTCCATGTTCTTTCCGAAGCGAGTCAATAATTCGCCTGTTCAGCGCCGCTGCTTTTTCCCTTTTATAGGAACTTTTCAATTCCCCGCCACCTCTTGAAGGCCAGTGATTCACGATAAAACTGATCTCTTCTCCGTGAAGCAGACCGCTTACCACGAGTTGATCCCTGGTGTAATCTCTTTTTCCAGGTTGATCGGCTTCAAAGATGAGCAGTTTGTGATTTTTAGATTGTAAAGGCCGAAAGGCCGCTTTACGGTATAAAAGCGCCACATCCACACCTCGCTCGTCGGGGGAATCAAAATGAATATAGGCATATTGATAAGCCGAAAGTGCCGGCATTGCAACCAGGCGATCCAGCACCGTCCGGTTTTCAACCTCGCAAAGCCCGATTACCGCAGGTGGATTGGTGTTCATGCCGGTTCCAATTTCTGAAAGTACCTTACTGATATTTTCCAGTTTTCGTTGAAAACGTTTGTCATCCCAGCGATCCTTTCCGTTTGCCGTACGATCATCATCGAACGTATTCGGGTCATCAACCGTATCAAAAAAGTTCTCGAGATTATAAAAGGCGACAGTTTCCAGCTGATAAGCACGTTCCCCTTGCGCAAAATTGTAGGATGAATAACTCATAATGGCTACAAACATCCCTATTTTCCTGATCATTTCAAAATTAACGTTCACGCATAAAAATTTTGTTGTAAGAATTTAAATTACTCAAAATTACTTTGTTATATATTTGATTCTGCGGAAATTTTTAAGCTTTCCATGAGGCATTTAAATGAAGAGAGAATATGTGCTGTATGCCGTTTGCCTGTTGTGGGTTTCGGGTATTTCTGGGCAGGAAATTAAAGTGGAAGGTAGCTTCCTGGATGCTTTCACGGAAGTGGCCCTTCCGCAGGTAAAAATTTCCATCGAAAGCCTGAACTATGAAGGGTTTTCAGACGAAAACGGGCTTTTTGACATCAGTATTTCTGAAGTTGCCGCTGAAGAATATATTCTAAAAATAGAGAAAGCAGGTTATCTTCCTAAACGGATCCCGGTTAGAACCTCCATTGATAAGAGGTCGCTGGGAGTGCTGTACCTCGAACCAGATATTTCTTTCGAGAATACGCAGCTGGCAACCGTATTTCTCACAGAAGCGGAATTGAACGACGAGGAAACCGTAGCCGATAATATTTCTGGAATTCTGCAGTCTTCGCGAGATGTCTTTCAAAATGCAGCTGCCTTTGATTTTAGTCAGACTTTTTACCGGCCGCGCGGTTTGGGTTCAGAATATGCCAAAGTCCTCATCAACGGCTTTGAAATGAGCCAGGACAATAATTCCAGGCCCATCTGGAGCGAGTGGGGTGGTCTCAATGATGTGCAAAGGAATCAATCGTTCACTACCGGTCTTTTTCCGGCTGAAAATGCTTTTGGTTCGCTGGCCGGAACGATCAATTTTACCATGCGCGCTTCCCGCTACGCCAGGGGTGGGCGTATCACCGCCTCGGTATCGAACAGAAGTTACAATGGTAGATTCATGGTTACTTATGCTTCCGGAGAGGTGGGTAATGGCTGGTATTATACGGTTTCGGGCAGTAGGCGGTTTGCCGATGAAGGTTTGGTAGAAGGCACGTTATACGATGCGGCTTCTTTCTTTGCAGCGGTAGAAAAAAAACTGTCTGAAAAGTCTTTTCTGAATTTGGCTTTTTTCTATACTCCTTCAGAAAGAGGGAAATCGGCACCCCTTTCAGAAGAAATTTTTGAGCTTAAAGGGCGCTATTATAATCCTTACTGGGGTTACCAGGAGGGAGACATTCGGAATTCACGGATCAAAAAAATTACGCTTCCCGTAGTACAATTACTGCATTCCTGGCAGCTGAATGCAAGTTCTGAACTCCTTTCCGGAATTATGTTGGAAGCTGGCGAAATGAGCAACTCCAGAATCGATTACGGTGGCAGCACGGCAAACCTGGTAGATTCGCAGTACTATTATTCGGTTCCGGGAACCAACCCGGACCCTGCCTATTATCAAAATTTACCGTCTTATTTCCTGCGATCAGCAACAACGACCAATTACGAATCGGCCTGGAGGGCACGACAGGAATTGGAGGAAAATGGCCAGTTAGACTGGAGTGCCTTATACGAAGCAAACTTACAGGCTGCCACTCACGGGCAAAATGCGATCTATGCTATGGTCAGTGATGTGATGAGTCCCCAGAGAATATCGGGAATGTCCAATTTCTCCCATCAATTTTCTCCTCATCTGAAAATTGACGCAGGGGTGAATACCCGGATTTTCCGGAATGGACATTTCGGAAGAATCGAAGATTTGCTTGGAGGAAAATCTTTTCTGGATGTCGATATTTATGCGGAAGACCCTGCTGCCACCGGATCATCCAAGCAAAGTGATTTGCAGAATTTTAACCGACTCGTTTCCGAAGACCAGCGATATAAATATGATTATGCGGTTTTGGGCTATCATTCCAGTTTATTCGGAAAAGTGGAATTTTCCGGACCAAAATGGGAGCTTTTCGGAGCGATCCAGGCCTCGGGAACGGCTTATCGAAGGAATGGAAATTATCAAAACGGACTTCATCCGGAAACTTCACTGGGGAAAAGCGAGCTTTCCGATTTTAAGAATTTCGGTTTGAAGGCAGGAAGCATTTATAAAATATCCGGAAGGCAAAATGTGGAGGCAAACTTCGCCTGGTTTGGGAGGGCACCTGGCTATGAATCGGTTTTTGTGAATCCGCGCCAGACCGATCTTTTGGTTCCTGATGGACAATCAGAAAAAATTTTGGCAGGGGATTTTTCTTACCGTTTTCGCAGTTCTGATTTTAACCTGAGGCTTACCGGTTATATTTCCGAAGTTCGAGATGCTACCGAGATTTCTTTTTATTTCACGGAAGGGCTTTCCGGACTGGAGCGCGAAAATACGGCGGCATTTGTCCAGGAGATCCTTCAGAATATACATAAAAGATACTACGGAATGGAATTCGGAACGGAATATCAGCTTACTCCCAGCCTGAAACTGAAATCTGCCCTCGGTCTGGGCGAAAATAGCTATGCTAATAATCCCAATTTGATGCTGTCTTCATCTGCTTTCGCTGAAATTTTAAATTATGGCGAGGCTTATTTAAAAAATTATCACCTGCCGGGTGGTCCGCAAACTGCTGCCCAGTTGGGTTTCGAATATCGCGATACCGATTTCTGGTGGTTCAGTTCGAGCCTGAATTATTTTGATCGCAGCTTTATTGACAGCAATCCGCTCAATCGAACGCTGAATTTTCAGCGAGATTATGATGGGCTGCCATTGGTAGGTTATGATGAGGATGTTGCGAGAAAGCTGCTCAAACAGGAACAATTCGACAGTTATTTTCTGTGGAATGCCACTGGAGGAAAATCCTGGAGACTGAAAGATAAATATCTGGGGCTTTTTGCCAGTTTGAATAATATTTTGAATACGCTTTACAAAACCGGAGGCTTCGAACAATCCAGGAATTCGAATTATCGGGAGTTAAAAGAAGACAGCGACCGGGAATTTCCGCTCTTCGCTTCCAAATACTGGTATGGCCCCGGTACCTCCTTTTTTATCAATTTAAACCTGCGATTCTAACCAATGAAAAATTTCCTCGCTTTAAGCCTGTTGCTACTACTAAATTCCTGTGTGACGACTGATGATTATGATCTGCCTGACCTTACTATTATAGAACCCGAATTCACGGGAAACCTCACGAGTATTAAAGCTGTCAAAGGCAATTTTGATTTTTCTACCGGGGAAGTATATACTTTTCGATATACCAATACCTGGTTCGAAGCCTATGTGGTAAGCAGTGACCTGGCTGGAAATTTCTATAAAAAGCTGGTGCTCCAGGACCGGCCGGAAAACCCTACTGCAGGAATCCAGATATTACTTGATGATAATTCTCTGTCTTCGACCTTTGACTTCGGAAGAAAGCTGTATATCAAACTAGATGGATTGAGCATGGCCTTTAGTAATGGCGTTTTACAACTCGGCCTTCAGAATAGGGGAGATGTCGTGGCGATTCCTTCTTCCATGATCGATGATTTTGTGATGAGAAGTGACAAAATTTCGGAAATAGTTCCATTGAGCCTTCGAATAGCTGATTTCAGCAGCGACCTGAATAATCTTTATATACGGCTGAACAACGTACAGTTTGACCGCACACTGGTGCGAGAAAACGATCTATATTCTTTTGCTTCCAATATTGCCGATCAGTACGACGGGGCACGAGAGCTGGAAAGTTGTGAAACCGGCGAAACCACAATTTTGAGCACCAGTACTTATGCTGATTTTCGTTCATTACTACTCCCCTCTGGTTCAGGGAGTGTGGAAGGAGTTCTGACACGAGATTTTTATGATGAACATTTTGTGATCGTTTTGAATTCGCCTGAAAAAATACAATTCAATGGTGAACGATGCGATCCGGAATTTGCTAATTGCAGCGATAATCCCGAAATGGGATCGCAGGTGATTTTTGAGGAGAATTTTGACGGAGTGACTTCCAATACTACTCTCAATTCCCGGCACTGGACAAATGTGAATAGTAGCGGAGGTGAAAAGAAATGGACGCCAACACTTTCCAATGGAAATCGGGTTTTAAGAATCACCGCTTACAACACCAATGAAAGTCCGCTGGAAGCCTGGCTGGTTTCTCCCGAGCTGGATTTGTCTGGTTGGAACACCGCAACGCTTAGTTTTGACCTGTTGGCAGGGTACGATAATGGGATGTTCCTAAAGGTTTTCGTGACCAGGAATTTTTCGGGAGATCCTCGAACTACCAACTGGGAGCCACTAGATGCGAACATTCCTTTGGGGCCTTCCGGGGCTTACCTGTCTAATTTCAGAAAATCGATGATCGATGTTTCCTGTCTTGGAGACAAGATCTGGATCGGGTTTCAGTATCTCGGTGCCGCACCTGATAAGACCACGACCTACGACCTGGATAATTTCAGGCTTTCCGGAAATTAAGCGCTTGCGGGCTCTTCAATATTTCTGAAATCCAGCGGTTGCAGCACTTTTAATGCTCTTTCTACCGATGTGATCTTTTCAAAAGTCAGCAATAACCGAAGACCATTTCTGGTTTGTTTTTCCTTCATTTTGCAGGTATGCGAATGGGTTTGTACATACTGCAGGATCTTCGTGAAATTTTTTGTCTGGTAAAATCTGGAATTTTGATCTGCAATGAAATAACCTACAAATTTGCCTTTTTTCATGATGATTTTCTCCAGGCCTAAATGCGCGGCGATCCATTTGATACGAACACTATTCAAAAGATCGGTGGCCTGCGTTGGCAATTCTCCAAATCGGTCTACCAGTTCAGCTTCAAATTGCTGCAATTCATTTTCGGTCTTTAACTCATTCAATTTGGTGTAAAGATTCAGTCGTTCTGAAATATTATTGATGTAGTCATCTGGGAACAATAGCTCAAAATCGGAATCGATCTGCGTGTCTTTTACAAATTCCTTGGTTTCCAGGTTTTCCTGATCACTATACAATTCGCGGAATTCATTTTCTTTTAGCTCTTCGATGGCCTCGTTCAGGATCTTTTGATAAGTGTCGAACCCAATTTCGTTGATAAACCCACTTTGTTCACCTCCTAAAAGATCGCCTGCACCGCGAATTTCAAGGTCTTTCATAGCGATATTGAAACCGCTTCCCAATTCTGAAAACTGTTCCAGGGCGGTGATGCGTTTACGGGCATCTTCGGTCATTGCCGAATAAGGCGGAGTGATGAAGTAGCAGAACGCCTTTTTATTGCTTCGGCCAACTCTACCACGCATCTGGTGAAGATCAGACAGCCCGAAATTATTAGCGTTATTAATGAAAATGGTATTGGCGTTGGATACGTCCAGGCCACTCTCTACGATCGTGGTGGAAACCAGCACGTCAAATTCCCCGTTGATGAAGCTCAACATCAGTTTTTCCAGTTTTTTCCCATCCATTTGGCCATGTCCCACGCCAATTTTGGCATCCGGAACCAGTCTCTGGATCATCCCGGCCACTTCCTTGATGTTTTCCACGCGATTGTGAATGAAAAAAACCTGCCCGCCACGCTGAATCTCGTAACTCACCGCGTCGCGAATAGTTTCTTCCGAAAAACGGATAACATTGGTTTCAATAGGGTAGCGGTTGGGAGGCGGGGTCGTGATCGTAGATAGGTCACGAGCGGCCATCAGGCTGAATTGCAGGGTTCTTGGAATTGGTGTGGCGGTAAGGGTAAGCGTATCTACATTCTCCCGAATCGTTTTCAGCTTATCTTTTACGGCAACGCCAAATTTTTGTTCCTCATCAACAATGAGCAGCCCAAGATCTTTGAATTTTACTGTTTTGTTTACCAGTTGGTGGGTCCCGATGATAATATCCACTTTTCCGTCAGCAAGGTCCTGCAGGGTCTCTCTTTTTTCCTTGGCAGTTCGAAAACGGTTCAGGTAATCAATTCGTACCGGGAAATCCTTCAGTCTTTCGGTGAAAGTTTGATGATGCTGAAAGGCGAGAATTGTAGTAGGAACCAGGACGGCTACCTGCTTGCCATTATCAACAGCTTTGAAAGCAGCCCTGATGGCCACTTCTGTTTTTCCGAAGCCTACATCTCCACAAACCAGCCGGTCCATAGGTTGCAAAGATTCCATATCCTTTTTGACCGCTTCCGTAGCCGAGCTTTGGTCTGGCGTGTCCTCGTAAATAAAGGAAGCTTCGAGTTCGTGCTGTAAATAGGAATCGGGCCCATACTGAAAACCTTTTTCCAGCCTTCTCTTGGCGTATAGCTTTATAAGGTCGTAGGCGATATGCTTGACGCGGGCCTTGGTTTTCTTTTTCAGGTTTTTCCAGGCGTTGCTGCCCAGTTTATAGATCTTAGGCGCTTTCCCGTCTTTCCCGTTATATTTTGAAATCTTGTGTAGCGAATGAATGCTCAGGTACAGGATATCGCGTTCACCGTAGATGAGTTTGATGGCTTCCTGTTTTTTGCCTTCCACATCAATTTTCTGAAGCCCGCCAAATTTGCCAATTCCGTGGTCAATATGTGTGACATAATCGCCTACTTCGAGGTTCGTAAGCTCTTTCAGTGTAATTGCCTGTTTTTTAGCGTAGCCATTTTTCAGGTGAAATTTGTGATAACGCTCAAATATCTGGTGATCTGAGTAAACAATGGTTTTGGAATCTTCATCAATAAAACCCTGGTACATAGAAAAAACAGGGGTTTGATATTCCACTTTTTCTTTCTGATCTTCGAAAATGTCATGAAAACGTTTGGCCTGCTGTTCGCTAACGCAGCAAATGTAATTGGTATAGCCGTTACGTTGGTTTTCCAGCAGGTTTTCAATGAGCAGTTCAAACTGTTTATTAAAAGAAGGTTGTGGTTTGGTATGAAATTCCAGGATCTTTTTGGGGTTAAGGAAAGCCTGGTTCCCGAGTTCTGCCGTTGTAAAGTTGAGCAATTCCTTCTTGATCAGTTCCGCGTTGCAAAAAAGTTCTTTTGGTGCGCTGTGTTTGACGTTTTCTGAAAGTTCTTTAAACGCATCTTCTGCCTTGGCGAACAGCTTATCGGTTTGTGCGGAAAGCAGGTCCAGGTTACGGAGAAAAACTATGGTTTTATCTGAAATATACTTTAGGAAGCTTTCGCGAATTTCGTCCAAATGCTTGTTTTCCACATTTGGCATCACCGTGATTTTTTTCTTTTTATCAGTTGAAAGCTGGGTTTCCACATCGAAAGTACGAATGCTGTCGATCTCGTCCCCAAAGAATTCAACGCGATAGGGTTCGTCATGGCTAAAAGAAAAAACGTCTATTATACCACCCCGAACCGAAAACTCACCGGGTTCCGTGACAAAATCGACCCGTTTGAACTGGTATTCGAAAAGCATTTCATTGACAAAATCGATAGAAAGTTCATCTCCCACGGAAATTTTCAGGGTGCTGCGATCCAGTTCTTTTTTGGTAACCACTTTTTCAAAAAGTGCTTCCGGGTACGTAACGATGATCGCCGGCTTTTTCCGGGAATTCAGGCGGTTGAGTACTTCGGCGCGAAGCAACACATTGGCATTGTCTGTCTCCTCGATCTGGTAAGGGCGGCGATAGCTGCCAGGATAGAAGAGAACCTGTTTGTCTCCAATTAGTTGTTCCAGGTCATTTAGGTAGTAAGCGGCCTCTTCCTTGTCATTAAAAATCAGTAAAAACGGATTTTCTGCCTGTGAAAAGGCATCAGCAACCACAAATGAAAGGGCAGATCCCACAAGACCTTTCAGCTGCATTTTTTCAGAATTGGCAATAGCTTCCCGCAATTCCTGCTGAAGCGGGGATTGTGCAAAGTTCTTCGCGATAAGATTTGTACTCATTGCTGCAAAGATAATTTCGCTCTTAAAGTCTTACAACCCAAGCTGTCATATTTAACTATATAATAGCATTTTGAAGGAATTTATCATAATACTAACACAGATAGACTGGGGCTATTAGTATCTTTTTCAGCTGAAATACCTGCCGATACACCGTGATCGCAAGAAAATAAAGGATATGGGATTTGAACATTTTGATGTTTTTGTAATTGGAACCGGAACAGCCGGTAAAAGTGTAGCCAGAGAATGCGTGGAAAGCGGCAAAAAAGTTGCGATCGCCGATAACCGGGAATTTGGAGGAACCTGTGCCAATCGGGGATGTGATCCTAAAAAAGTACTGGTAGGGCTGACTGAGATTCTCGATCGTGCCGCTAAAATGAAAGGGAACGGGATCGCGAAGCTGCCTGAATGGAGCTGGTCTGAACTCTTGCAGTTCAAGAAGAAATTCACCAGCGCGGTACCAGCAGCCACCGAAAAAAAGTTTCAAAAACTTGGTCTTAAAATGTACCATCAGTCGCCCAAATTTCTGGATGAAACAACACTTTCAGTAGAAGGGAAAACGGTCACTGCCGATAAGATCGTGATTGCAACGGGAAATAGACCGCTGGAGTTAAAAATCCCGGGCAGGGAATTTCCCATTAACAGCGATGATTTTATGGAACTGGAAGAGCTTCCGGAAAGCATGATCTTCATTGGAGCCGGATATATTGGGATGGAATTTGCCCATATCGCAGCACGCTGTGGGGTAGACGTGACGGTGATCGATGGCGCGTCCCGGCCGCTTAGCAATTTTGATGAGGATATGGTGGCTTATTTGCAGCGGGCTTCCGAAGATATCGGGATCAAATTCGTATTCAACGCGAAGGTCACTGAAGTGGAACAGCTTCGGAAAAATTTCCGGGTTCACGCCAACGGAAAAAATGGTGAAAAGATCGAACTGGATGCGCGATTGATCGTAAACGCCGCAGGTAGAGTGCCTTCAATCGATGAATTGGAACTGGAAAAAGGAAACGTGGCCTTTTCAGGAAAAGGGATCGAGGTGAACGAAAATCTTCAAAGTACTACCAACCCGAACGTGTATGCCTGTGGAGATGTATCGGCTAGTGAAGGATTACCGCTCACACCGCTTTCCTCGCAAGAAGCGCGGATTGTAACCGCAAATATCCTGAATCTGGAACGAAATAAAATTGCTCATTACCCGCCTCAACCATCGGTTGTTTTCACCCTGCCTAATCTTGCTTCCGTGGGATTACATGAAAAAGAGGCACGGGAAAAAGGCTATGACATTCAGGTTGAACAGAAGAATGTCCCTGGCTGGTTCAATGCAAAACGCATTAATTCCAGTTATTACGCGTATAAAACGATCGTGGATAAGAAAACCGGACTCGTTTTAGGCGCACACCTTATTGGAGATGATGCTTCAGAAATGATCAATATGTTCGTGATGGCCATCTGCGGAAAACTGGATTGCCGCACCCTTAAGGGGATGATCTTCTCTTATCCCAGCTGGGCCAGTGACATCAAGGCGATGGTTTAGGAACCATTGATAAGCCTGTAAATGGGGTTGGTCTTACGATTTTTATAACCGTGGTATGCAGCATTCAGAAATATCAAAATAGCTCCCGCCATAGCTACTCTTGCCAGCATCTGGTTTTCACTATTTTCAGCAGAATGCCTTACATACAGGCCAACGAGCGCCCAAATTCCTACAGCGGCAAATTCCCGCATATTCCGCAAGTAGATCATCAGGATATTTAAAAGCACGGTAGCGGCTATCATGATCATGGTCCATTCTGGTGGAGTGAGACCGGATCCCTGCCAGCCGTATTCCGAAAGAAACGAAGCGACATTTGTAATACAGGCAACGGCGACCCAGCCTGAATAGAGGCAGATGGGCCACCAGTAGAATGCGATTACCTTGAAAGGTGCATTGTAGAGCTCCATATCCGTATTCAGGATGATCTTGATGAGTTTCATCATCATCAGGAACAGTAGTACCACCGCCATCCCGCTGAATTCGTATAACCAGGCTATCACCCAGAGGCAATTCCCAATATTGGTAATTATGAACCAGAAAGAAGTTTTCCTGATGAAAGCCACCTCTTTTTTGCGTTCTTTCGAAAAGGCTTCCGTGAGCATATAGCCGGTAAATAGCAGGAGTGACAGGTAAATGAGGCCCCAAATGCTGAACGTATAATCGGCTGGAGTAAATAGGTTCGGGTATCGATGGCTCACTTCACCAATGGTTTGATCGTTGATCTTCCCAAGCTGCGCGAGGACATTAACGGCTATCGCCAGCAGTAGCGAAAGGAAATTCAGGACGGCTAGTCTTTTAATCATGATGGTAGGCAGATTTAGGCGATTAAAATTACTTCTTTTCCCGTAATCGCAAAAACCTTTTCTCCGTCGATGGGTTTTAGAAAATAATTTCCGGTAAATTCGCCGAAAGCCGGAAGGATCATTTTCCTTTTCCGCATAAAAAAACAGCGTAATTTTAAAGACTGCCTGCCGGCACCGTACATTTTATAACCGGGATGGATGTGACCGCAAAAATTGAAGTACGCACCGTCTTCCTGCGGGTGATGCGTAAACTGAAATTCATCGATGATGATTTCTGAATGAATTCTGATGCCGATAGCTTCATATTTCAGCGGTGAAATGATGTCATGATTCCCGGCAACCAGATGAATTTGCTGATCGGTTTCCCACACCCATTTTTCGAACAATTTCCATTCATTGTTCAGCGAACTGTGGAATAGATCACCGAGAAACACAATATGTTCGGGATCGAAGGTCTTCAGCAGCTGGTCTAATTTGGCAAAATTGGAACTTATTGCAGGCAACGGCACGGCGCTGCCATACTTCCGGAAGTGGCTCACTTTTCCCAGGTGCACATCAGCAATCAGCAGGATTTCCTGCTCCGGCCAGTAGATCGCACCTGAAGCGTGTAAAATAAAGTTCTGCCCGTTAACCTGAATGTTCAGATGCATATTACAAGGTACACAGAATTTCGGCAGCTCTCTCCAGCGTTTCGTCAGTTTTCGCGAAACAAAACCGCAGTTGGTGATGATCTTTCTGATCTAAATTGAAAACGGAAACCGGGATGGAAGCCAGGTTGTGCTCGGTGATCAGCCTTTTGGCAAATTCCGTATCTCGTTCCCTGGTGATTGCCGAAAAATCAAGAAGTTGGAAATAGGTGCCTTCACTTGGTGTGTAGCTGAATTTGGAAGATTTGATGAGGTTCAGGAAAAGATCTCGTTTCTGCTGATAGAAATTCGGTAGATCCAGGTACGTTCGTTCATCTTTCAGGTATTCGCTATACGCGCGCTGCATAGGATGGTTGACCGAAAACGTGGTCATTTCATGAATTTTCCGGATCTCTTTCATCAATTCCGCAGGAGCGACGCAATATCCGGTTTTCCAGCCGGTGTTATGAAATGTTTTTCCGAAGGAAGCGCAAACAATCGCCCGTTCTGCAAGATTTGGGAATTTGCTGGCGCTTTGATGCACTTTTTCGTCGAAAATAAGGTGTTCATAAACTTCATCACTCAGCAGCAAAATAGCCGTATCCTTCAGTAGCAATTCGAGTTTTAGCATATCCTCCTCCGAAAAGACTTTCCCCGTGGGATTGTGCGGAGTATTGATGATGATCATCCTGGTTCTGGAGGTAATTGCCTGTTCCACTTCCTGCCAGTCTAATTCGTATCCAGCTCCTTTAAGCTGAATTGGAACCACTTTTCCGCCGCTGAGCTCTACGGTTGGTTCATAAGTGTCGTAGGCAGGTTTGAGCACGATCACTTCATCTCCCGGGTGAACAAAGGCGGTTATGGCGCAGTAAAGCGCTTCGGTGGCGCCCGAAGTAACGGTGATTTCAGAGATGGGGTCGTAAAAGGTGTCGTGAAGTGCTTCGATTTTGTGACTAATGGCTTCCCGAAGAGCGATCACACCGTTGGCTGGAGGGTACTGGTTATAGCCATTCTTCATGGCTTTATTGACTAGTTTCTTCAATTTCTTATCGGTTTCAAAATTTGGAAATCCCTGTGATAAATTGATGGCCTGGTGTTGTGTGGCCATTTCGCTCATGACGGTGAAAATACTAACCTCGTTTTTTGGCAATTTTGACTCGAATTGCAGTGCTCCCATAACTCCTGATTTTCGATAATATGCATAAAAAATCCCAAACTCCATAGGAATTTGGGATCGATTTATAAGGTGTTGAGATCTTAGCTCTTGGTGCTGGCTTTCATGAATTCGCGGTTCATGCGCGCAATGTTTTCAAGGGAAATTCCTTTTGGACATTCTACTTCGCAGGCCCCCGTGTTACTACAGTTTCCGAAGCCTTCTTCGTCCATCTGGCGAACCATGGCCATCACCCTTTCCGTAGCTTCCACACGACCCTGAGGTAACAAAGCGTATTGAGAAACCTTTGCGGAAGTGAACAGCATGGCGCTGGCATTCTTACAGGCAGCCACACAGGCTCCACAACCAATACAGGTCGCGGCGTTGAAAGATTCATCGGCATGTTCTTTTTCAACCGGAATGCTGTTCGCATCCTGTGTATTTCCAGAGGTATTCACGGAAATATATCCCCATGCCTGCTGAATCCTGTCAAAAGCTGAACGGTCTACCACCAAATCCTTGATCACCGGAAAAGCCTTTGCCCGGAATGGTTCAATCACGATGGTATCGCCATCGTTGAAAGAACGCATGTGAAGCTGGCAGGTTGCGGTTAATCTATTAGGACCATGAGGTTCGCCGTTGATCTGTAGCGAGCAGGAACCACAAATACCCTCACGGCAGTCATGGTCAAACTCTACTGTATCTTCTCCCTTGGCTACCAGCTGCTCGTTGAGCACGTCCATCATTTCAAGGAAAGACATATCCCCATCCACGCCGTCGATATCATAATCTACGAACTTCCCGGTGGCCTGGGCATTTTTCTGGCGCCATATTTTAAGTTTGAGCTTCATAATATTCTTGAAGATTTAAAACTGAAATTCTCAGCTTTCAGATTATTTATAACTTCTGGTTTTTAATTCGATATTTTCAAACACGAGGTTCTCTTTGTGAAGTACTGCTTCACTTGGTTTGCCGGTATATTCCCAGGCAGCAACGTATTTGAAGTTTTCATCATCCCTTAAGGCTTCCCCTTCTTCGGTCTGGTATTCTTCACGGAAGTGACCTCCGCAGGATTCTTCGCGGTGCAATGCATCTTTTGCGAATAGTTCTCCAAGTTCCAGGAAGTCGGCCACACGGCCTGCCTTTTCCAATTCAGCATTCTTCGAATCGGTAGTTCCGGGGACTTTTACGTTCTTCCAGAAATCCTCTCGTAATTCCTGAATTTCAGTAATCGCCTCTTTCAGACCTTCGGCATTACGGGACATTCCGCATTTGTTCCACATGATCTTACCAAGTTTTTTATGGTAATAATCTACGGAATGCTGTCCTCCGGCATTCATCAGCTTATCGATCTTCTCGCGAACGTCTTTTTCTGCCTGATCAAATTCCGCAGAATCGGTTGGAATGGCTCCTGTACGGATATCTTTGGAAAGGTAATCACCAATGGTATACGGCAATACGAAATAACCGTCTGCCAGACCCTGCATCAATGCAGAAGCTCCAAGACGGTTGGCACCGTGATCAGAGAAATTTGCTTCCCCGGCTGCATAACATCCAGGAATGGTGGTTTGCAGGTTGTAATCTACCCAAAGGCCACCCATGGTGTAGTGCACTGCAGGATAGATCATCATTGGGGTTTCGTATGGATTTTGCGCGGTGATCTTCTCGTACATTTCGAAAAGGTTCCCATATTTAGATTCCACTACGTCTTTTCCTAATTTCAGGATCTCTTCCTGAGTTGGGTTTTTATGACCGGAAGAATAGGCTTTTTCTTTTCCGTAGCGCTCAAAAGCACTTCCGAAATCAAGGAAAACAGCCTCCCCGGTTTTATTCACTCCGAATCCGGCATCACAACGTTCCTTGGCTGCTCTGGAAGCAACATCTCGGGGTACGAGGTTACCAAATGCCGGGTATCTTCTTTCTAAGTAATAATCTCTTTCTTCTTCGGAAAGTTCGGTTGGTTTCTTCTTTCCTTCCCGAATCGCTTCTGCATCTTCTTTCTTCTTCGGAACCCAGATTCGACCATCGTTTCTCAAAGATTCAGACATCAACGTCAATTTTGACTGATGATCTCCAGAAACCGGAATACAGGTTGGGTGAATTTGAGTGTAACATGGATTGGCAAAGTAAGCACCTCTTCTATGTGCTCTCCAGGCTGCCATCACGTTACTTCCCATCGCGTTCGTAGAAAGGTAAAATACGTTTCCGTAGCCACCAGAGGCAAGAATGACCGCGTGAGCCGAATGACGCTCGATCTCACCGGTTACCATATCTCTGGCAATGATCCCGCGTGCTTTCCCGTCAACCAATACCAAATCCATCATTTCATGACGGTTGTAAGGTTTGATCTTACCACGGTTGATCTGGCGGTTCATTGCTGAATAGGCACCAAGTAATAATTGTTGCCCGGTTTGTCCTTTTGCGTAGAAGGTTCTGGAAACCAAAACCCCACCAAAAGAACGGTTATCTAAAAGACCACCGTATTCACGAGCAAAAGGAACTCCTTGTGCCACGCACTGGTCAATAATATTTCCTGAAACTTCCGCAAGACGGTAAACATTCGCTTCTCGAGAGCGGTAATCTCCCCCTTTAATAGTATCGTAAAAAAGGCGGTAATCTGAATCACCATCTCCCTGGTAATTTTTGGAAGCGTTGATTCCTCCCTGCGCGGCAATCGAGTGTGCACGTCTTGGAGAATCCTGGTAGCAGAATGTCTTAACATTATATCCTAACTCCGCCAATGTCGCGGCAGCACTTCCTCCCGCAAGACCGGTCCCGATCACGATCACATCGATGTTACGTTTATTAGCAGGGTTCACCAGGTTGATGTTATTCTTGTGGTTGGTCCATTTTTCTGCTAAAGGACCTTCTGGTATTTTAGACTCTAAAACTGACATAAATCTCTCCTAATTAAACGTTAGTAATGTAATGAAACAGGGCGATGAAAATAAACCCAAGCGGAATGATCACAGAAAAAGCTACCGTCGCCTTCCTGATCCATGGCTTGTACTTACTATGCCATCCAGCACTCTGGAAAGAGGCTGAAAACCCGTGAAGCAGGTGCAGCATCAGGAATATGAATGAGATCACATACAGCCCAACACGAATAGGATCCTCAAATTTTTCCACAAGTTCCCCATAGTAACGGCCTGCATCTTCCGGGCTTCCTTCCACATACTTGTGAACAATCTCCGGAATCCAGAAATCGTAAAAATGCAGTCCCAGGAAAGCCAAAACCACAAGACCGGTAAAGATCATGTTTCTGGACATCCAGGATGAATTACTGCCTCCGTTGAATTTTTTGTATTTCACTGGTCTGGCCTTGTTGTTCTTTACTTCCAGGTAAATGCCCATCACGAAATGGAATATGATCCCAAGTATTAAAACCGGCTGAAGCAGGAACTGGACCAAAACATTGGTTCCCATGAAATGAGAGGTCTCATTGAAAAGTTCCGGACTTAAAACCGATAAAAAATTGATGGAAAAATGCTGAAGTAAGAAAAGGACCAGAAAAAGCCCTGATAAGGCCATAGCAAACTTTTTTGCTACTGAAGATTTTAGAAATCCACCCATTAGCTTGAATGTTTTATGAAATTTTAACAGCAAAAGTACTGTATGAATTAGTTACTAGCAAAAAATTACTCCTATTTCACCTACTATTTAGAACTAATTCAAAGTACTTTATAATTTGTTCAATCTTTTTGCGTTGCCGAACCTAAAAAGTTTCCTAAAATTCCCGGTTTCAGGCGTTTTTGGCAAAAGCTTAACGAGCGACAGGGGCCAATTTTCGTAATTTCCAATAGAAAATGAGAACCATGAATCAAAAGGTGCAAAATTATATTCGCTCCATGTCTGAAGTTTTTGAGGGCGATCCATGGTACGGAACTTCAGTCATGCGAAAACTGGAAAATGTGCCTCATGTCATTGGCTTCAAATCCTGTATTCCAGATTCTCATACTACAGCAGAGATCGTGATGCATCTTATTCAGTGGAAAAAATTTGCATTGGAAAAACTCCAGGGAAATGAATTGCACGACATTGAAATAGATTCAGCGAACGACTGGCCTAAGATCAGGGTCGATTCCAAAGAAGAATGGGAAAAACTTAAGCGGGACCTGGTTTCCGCCCAACAGAAAATTTACGAGTTTTTGGAACAGAAAAACGACGAGTATCTCGAGGAAATTGTTCCGGGTCGTGATTATGACATCGCTTATCTTCTGCGAGGAATCATCCAGCATGATATTTACCACCTGGGGCAGATCGGTCTCATCGGGAGTCAGTTAAAACTGGAAGAAAACAATCATACCGGAGTGTTTAATCTCAAAGAATAGTTGTTCATGGAGTTCATAGATTATTATAAACTACTCGAACTGGATCAATCGGCAACTGCAAAAGACATTAAAAAAGCCTATCGAAAACTGGCGCGGAAGTACCATCCTGATCTCAATCCAAACGATAAAGAAGCCCAGGCACGTTTTCAGCAGATCAATGAAGCTCACGAAGTTTTAAGTGATCCTGAGAAACGGAAGAAATATGACCAGTATGGAAAAGACTGGCAGCATGCCGAGCAGTTTGAACAGGCTAAAAGGCAGCAAAGTGCTGCCGGAGGTAGTGGTTTTGGCGGAGGCTTCGGCGGGGGGCAGCAGTATGCCTATTCCGGGAATTTTGATGACGATACGTTTTCTGACTTTTTCGAGCAGATGTTCGGTGGAAGGGCGAGGGCTCATGGTTCCGGTCGTGGCGGTCATTACAAAGGCCAGGATTTTAACGCAGAGCTGCAGCTTCGGTTGAGCGATATTTACGAAAGCCAGAAGCAAACGCTTACCGTCAATGGTAAAAATATCAGGTTAACGATTCCAGCCGGCGTGGAAGACGGGCAGACGATCAAAATTAAAGGTCACGGCGGCCCGGGGATCCAGGGTGGTCCCAAAGGGGATTTGTATATTACCTTTAATATCCTGAATGATACTTCCTTTAAACGCGAAAAGGAGCATTTGTATGCTGAAAAACAGATCAGCCTTTCCACCGCAGTTCTGGGAGGGGAAATCGAGGTAGAAACCTTTACAGGAAAGGTGCGGCTTAAAGTGAAACCCGGAACCCAGAATGGCGCGAAGGTAAAATTAAAAGGAAAAGGTTTTCCGAAGTATAAAAAAGAAGGTTTTGGGGACCTATTCGTGACCTATAAGGTGAACATGCCGGAAAAACTGACGGCCGAGCAGAAAGAATTATTTGAAAAACTTCAAAAATCAGGATTATGAAACGTGAAGATCTAATCCCGGCAGAAGAAATTTGTGTTCGCTATAAAGTAGAAAGGAAATTTGTGCGATCGCTTTTTGATAGCGGGATCATCGAGGTGATCACCATTGAAAAGACAGAATACATTCCGCAGGACAGCTTAACGAATTTTGAAAAAATGATCCGTCTTTCGCGCGATCTGAAGATCAATCTCGAAGGTCTCGAAGCGATACATCACTTACTGGGGCAGATCGAAAAGCTCCAAAAAGACAACAGGCGATTAAGAAATCGCCTGGGCCTTTATGAATAATATGTCAGGAAACTAATTAATAAGTTTCACCCGGCTCCCCGTAGGCTTCCGGTTCTGGCTCGCGATTGCCACCGCGACCGCCTGTGACTTCAAATTTCGTTTCAGCGGTTTTCCCATTTAATTGGAGCTGCATCGTATACTTTCCAACCGGAATATAGAATTTTTCGTTGGCCGCTTTGGAAATGGTCGTTTTTTCATCAGCTTTCTGAAGTTGCTCCTTTCCGCTTTCGGTGATCGTAAGATCGTATTCCGCAGTATTGAAACCCTTATCGGCGTCTACCTCGAACTTCTGAAGTTCGTTTCCTTTATCATCCTGAATAGTGATCGTGGCTTTGCCAGCTTCAGAAGTATAAAAGCTAATAGGCAATTCCGGCACATAAGGATCCATCCATTTGCTGTAGCTGTTGCCCCATCTCGGGGAAAAGCGAATTTCCTTGGCTGATGAAACGCTGAGCGCGTCCTCCATTTTATCGAGGTCCATATCTGAAATCGGTGAAATATCAGCGATGTAAATCGAGCGTCCATGGGTGCCCACCACCAGGTCTTTGTCTCTTTCCTGAACACGAAGATCGTGAACCGGGACATTAGGGAAATTGGCACTAAAAGCCTGCCAGCTTGCGCCGCGATCAAGCGATACATACAAACCGTTGTCTGTTCCCAAATAGAGGATCTTTTCATTTGCAGGGTCTTCTCGAATCACATTCACCGGTGATAATGGCAAATTAGAGCTGATCGCTTTCCAGGTCGTTCCGTAATCTTCGGAAACATATACATAAGGTTTAAAATCATCCCAGCGATAACCGTTCAAAGTTGCATACACGCGCTCTTTAGAATGTTCCGAAGCTACCAGCCTGGAAACCCAAAGATCCTGCGGAAGCTTGTCGCTGATCTTTGTCCAGCTCCCGCCACCATCCTTGGTGCGGTAAATATAGCCATCGTCGCTTCCGGTATAGATCAACCCGAACTGAAATGGCGATTCTGTCACCGAAGCCAAAGTTCCATAAGGTACGTCGCCTTCTTTTCCACCATGCGTCAGATCTTCGGAAATTGGCTGCCAGTTTTCTCCCTGGTCCATGCTGCGCATCAGCTTATTTGTTCCGAAGTACACGATATCCTGGTTGTGAGGAGACAGTAAGATCGGGCTTTGCCAGTTAAAACGATAAGGTGCTTCTCCCAGAGAATGCTTCGGCTGGATGTAAGAGCGCTCTCCGGTTTTGCGATTGATCCTGAAATAGCTTCCGAATTGGAATCCTGTATACACAATATCAGCATCCCGCGAATCAATTTCCACCTGCATACCGTCACCACCCATGATCGATTCGTAACCATATTCTCCGGAAGCCTGCCATCCCGGTCCTTCTTCATAATTGTGAGGACCTACCCAAACACCATTATCCTGGAGTCCGCCGTAGACATTATAATTTTTCTCATTGTCGACATTTACGCTGTAAAACTGGCCAACAGCGGGAGTGTTATTTTTGATCCAGGTCTCGCCATCATCGTAACTGATGTTTACACCCCCATCGTTCCCGTTAATTAGGTGGCCGCTTTTATTAGGGTCGATCCAAAGAGTGTGGTGATCGGAATGGACGTTGCTGGCATCTATGGATTTGAAAGTTTTTCCGCCGTCTTTAGATTTGATGATGGGTACACCATAAATATAGATGCCGTCTTTATCCTGTGGGTCTACATGAACCATCCCGAAGTAATAACCATAACTGTAATACAGGTCATCCAGGTAATCGTCATGGGTTCTTTTCCAGGTTTTCCCAGCATCGTCAGAGCGGTAGACTTCCGCGCCAATAACCGGAGTATTCAGCATGTTTTCCATCGCATCTTTACCAAGGTAAATGGAAAGATCTTTTGGTTCGATCGAACCTTTACGAACCATTTCCTTGACGCTTTCAGCGGTATATTGATCCTGAAATCCGTTAGACCGAAGGAATTTTTCCAATTCTTCATCTTCGAGTTTCAGGAATTTCGACTGACTCATTTTATCGAAATCTTTCTTCTGAAGACCTTCCGGTTTTTCCTCTTTTTTATCTTCATCCGGGCGGTGGTTCTGGTTGTCGACAATTGCGTAAACCGTATTACCGTCGAAAACTGAAATCCCGATTCGGCCAACACCATCCCCGGTAGGAAATCCTGAAGATTTAGTGGAGATCAACTCCCAGGTATCCCCAGAATCGGTGCTTTTGTAGATTCCACTGGATTCTCCACCTTCTTTAAAATCCCAGGCTTTTCGGTCTTTGTCCCAGGCTGCTGCATACATTTCAGCATAATTATCAGGATTGACCGCAACATCTATAATTCCGGTATGCTCATTGATGAATAACTTTTTCGTCCAGGTTTGGCCACCATCGGTAGTTTTGAAAATTCCTCTTTCCGCATTATCAGAATAGAGGTGACCCGTTACTCCAACCACGATTTCATCAGGATTTTCAGGATTGATCAAAATCCTGCTTATATGGTGTGAATCTGGCAAACCCATTACTTCCCAGGTTTCCCCATCATCTTCCGTTTTCATCATCCCGATTCCGGCATAAGAAGAACGGGAGGCATTCACTTCCCCGGTTCCTACCCAAAGTGTCCCGTTTTTCCAGTCTTTGGCGATATCTCCAATTTTTAAAGTTGGAGCATTATCTGTTACAGACTGGAAGGTGGTTCCGTTATTTTTGGTATGCCAAACTCCTCCCGTAGCGTAGGCTACATAGAACTCGGTTGGATCTTCCGGGTTCACGGCCAAATCGGTTACCCGGCCGCTCATTACTGTAGGTCCCACATTTTTAAAAGGGATGTTCTTAACGATCGATTGTTGGTTGAGTTCCAGTTTTTTCTCAATGGCCGCCCGGTAATCTTTCCCGGAAGTAACCTCTTGTTGTGCAAAAATGCCGGTTCCTGAAATCAAAAGAGACAGGCCCAGCGTCGTGTAAAGTTTTTTCATGTTTTAGCCTTAATCGCCTAAAAATACTAAAAGATGGCTTCAGTTGAAATTTTAAATCAATATTCTGGTTATTGCCATCAAATCCAGTTAATTTTGAGGAAATTGAAATAAACTGATATGAAATACGATAAAATCGATTCAAAACTGTTCGTGAAAAACCGCAAGAACTTCATGGAGAAAATGAAGCCGAACAGTCTGGCGGTTTTTAATTCGAATGATATTTATCCAATTGGGGCCGACAGTACCATGCCTTTTCAGCAGAACAGGGATATTTTTTACCTGAGCGGTGTGGATCAGGACAAAAGTATCCTGGTTTTATTTCCCGATGCACCAGATCCAAAACATCGCGAAATTCTTTTCCTGACTGAAACAAACGATCATATCGCGGTTTGGGAAGGTGCGAAACTTACCAAAGACGATGCTTTTGAGACCAGCGGAATTAAAACCGTTTACTGGCTGAAGGATTTTGATCGTGTGTTTTTTGAAGTGATGACGCAGTGCGATACCGTTTACCTGAATACTAATGAACATTATCGCGCCGCACACGAAACCGAAACCCGCGATGACCGCTTTATTAAATGGTGTAAGGAGAAATATCCGGCGCACCAGGTAGCAAAAGCAAATCCTATTCTACAAAGATTGCGTTCCGTTAAAGATCCAATTGAGCTGGATCTAATGCAGAAGGCTTGTGATATCACCGAAAAGGCATTCCGAAGAACACTTGGTTTTGTAAAGCCGGGCGTTTGGGAATACGAGATTGAAGCAGAATATTACCATGAAATGATCAGGAATCGATCTAAAGGTTTTGCTTACACGCCAATTATCGCCAGTGGGAAAAATGCCTGCGTGCTGCATTATATTGAGAACAATGCGCAGTGTAAGGAAGGCGAATTGATTTTGCTTGATACCGGTGCGGAATATGCCAATTATTCCAGTGATTTAAGTAGAACGATCCCGGTTTCCGGAAAGTTTACCAAAAGACAGAAAGAAGTTTACAATGCTGTGAATAAGGTGAAGAATGAGGCCACAAAATTGCTTGTTCCGGGAACTCTTTGGAAAGAATATCATGTGGAAGTTGGAAAAATGATGACTTCGGAATTATTAGGCCTGGGATTGTTGGATAAGGCTGATGTTCAGAATGAAGATCCAGACTGGCCGGCCTACAAGAAATATTTCATGCACGGAACTTCACACCATATTGGTCTTGATACACATGATTACGGAATTTTGACCGAGCCTATGGAAGCCAACCAGGTTTTCACGGTGGAACCGGGAATTTACATTCCAGATGAAGGTTTCGGAATTAGATTGGAAGATGATGTGGTGATCCAGGAAAAAGGAGAGCCATTCAATTTGATGCGAAACATTCCTATCGAAGCCGATGAGATTGAAGAGATCATGAATTCTTAATATAGGATTAACCAATTTTAAATAGAACGGGTTCATTTTTGAACCCGTTTTTTGATGATGGAAATACAGTTTCGAAATAAGAATGTGCATTATACCAGCGCAGGGAAAGGAAATCCGCTGGTTTTGTTACACGGATTTCTGGAAGATTCCCGGATATGGGACGAACTGGTGAATGATCTTCAGAAATCGCGGCAGGTAATTTGCATCGATTTGCCCGGCCACGGAAAAACCGATGGATTTGCTGAGATTCACGAAATGTCTTTGATGGCCGAAGTGGTAAAGGCAGTGACAGATCATGTTGGAATAGGGGGATTTAGCATTGCCGGTCACAGCATGGGTGGCTACGTGAGTTTGGAATTTCTACGGAAATTTCCTAAGATGTTGAAAGCGGTGGTGTTGATTAATTCAACACCGGCTGAAGATTCTGTAGAAAAGAAGGCGATCAGGGATAAATCGGTCAGGCTGGTGGGAAGAAATAAAAAGGCATTTGTGAGCATGGCAATTTCTAATTTGTATACCGATGAAAGCAGGAAATTATTCGCTGCGGAAATTGACTCTTTGAAGAAACGAGCCGGTCAACTTTCAGCAAAAAACATTCAGGCAGCATTAAAAGGTATGAAAATTCGTACAAATTATGTAATGGAGCTTCAATCTTTCGATAAACAGAAGCTTTTCATCGCTTCGGAAGATGACCCGATATTGGATATCAATGGATTAAAGCTTCTGGCAGAGGAATGTCGGGCAGATTTTGTTCCGTTGAAAAGAGGGCATAATTCCTATATGGAAGATCGAGATAATTTAACAAAAACTATGCATTTCATCGATTAATTAATACTTTTTGTCGAAACATTAACTATATTTTATATTTTAGAATTCTATAAATCAGAAAATTAACCTTATATGAAACATAAACGTCCTACTTCGTTTTCCATATCACAGGTTTATTGCCGGGTTTTTGGGCATCAGTTAAAAGTGTCAAAAAACATTACAAATCATGTGCACGAATACCAGTGCGCGAAGTGTGGTATGGAAATGACCGATACGGCAGATGGGTTGCTGGCGAGACTTACCCCAAAATTTAAGGAAACCAATGCTTACCTTGCGAAGATTCACAAAAGGCGCAAGCGGGTTTTCTTCGCAAAAGCTTCTTAATCTTCTTTGGGCATCGAGTTCCAGCCGCGGGCGATCAGTGGTAGTTTTTGATTGGCCCTGGTGATGAGGTGCATCCCTTCTTTTTCTTCCGCGATATGCCCGATAACCGTTAAATTTGGGTTTCCTTTGATTTTATCATAGTCTCCCTGGTCGATGGTGAACAGTAATTCATAGTCTTCACCACCGCTGAGCGCCACAGTCGTGCTGTCCAGTTCAAACTCCTCACAAACTGAAATCAATGCAGGATCAAGCGGAATTTTTTCTTCGAAAAGATTGGCGCCTACTTTGGAATTTTTACACAAATGAATGATTTCAGAAGAAAGTCCGTCACTAATGTCGATCATCGAGGTTGGCTTCACGTCAAGAGCTTTCAAGAGCGGCGGGATGTCTTTCCGGGCTTCCGGTTTCAGCTGTCTTTCGATGAGGTAAGTATATTGATCGAGATCTGGCTGGGCATTCGGATTTGCTTTAAAAACTTGCTTTTCGCGTTCCAGAATCTGAAGTCCCATATAAGCGGCTCCAAGATCACCGGTTACCACCAAAAGATCATTGGCTTTCGCACCAGAGCGGTAAACAACTTCTTTTTCTTCCGCATAACCTATTGCGGTAACTGAAATGATAAGCCCGGATGTTGAGGAGGTCGTGTCGCCACCCACCACATCTACCTGATACATTTTGGCCGCCAGTTGAATCCCGGCATACAGCTCTTCCAGGGCTTCGACCGGGAAACGATTGGAAACGGCTATGCTCACGGTGACCTGGCTGGCCGTTCCGTTCATCGCATAAATGTCTGACAAATTTACCATGACCGCTTTGTATCCCAAATGCTTCAATGGCATATAGGCCAGGTCAAAATGAACTCCTTCCACCAGGAAATCGGTACTCACAAGCGTTTGCTTGTGCTTGAAATCGATTACCGCGGCATCATCACCAATGCCTTTGATCGTTGATTCCTGTTTGCTTTCGAGCTGTTTGGTGAGATGGTCAATAAGCCCAAATTCTCCAAGCTCTGAAAGGTTTGTACGTTGTTCCTGACTATTTTCAAACATAATAGCAATTTTAAGGTGCAAAATTACAGCATTATTCTGCAAACGCGAAAACCGAAGGCAGAAGTTTTGATTTACAGGAGCCTGATCACATATTCTATTGAGGAAGTCTATAAATCAATTCTTAAAACATATGCGGGCTCTATGGTAAAACGTTCGTATTGTAGTATATTTGTGCCCAATTTAGAATTAATCTTGGTAGTCTATGATTAAAGTAAGTAACGAGGCTAAAACGAAGATCTCTGCTCTGATGACCGAGGAAGGTTTCAACGCTCAAACCGATTATGTTCGAGTGGGCGTTCGAAGCGGTGGATGTTCGGGGTTATCGTATGAATTGAAATTCGATAAGTCTCAAAATGAAGGGGATAAGGTGTTTGAAGACAACGATGTGAAGATCGTGGTAGACAAACGAAGTGTGTTGTACCTTGCCGGAACCATTTTGGAATATTCTGGTGGGTTGAACGGCAAAGGTTTTGTGTTCAATAACCCGAATGCACAGCGGACCTGTGGATGTGGCGAAAGTTTTTCGCTATAGGCTATAAGATGAAGTAGTAAAACGCGGTTTTTACCGCTGAAGCAAATTTAGAATTAGACGACATGGCATATACCGAAGATGATTTAAAGAAAGAACTGGAATCCAAAGAATACGAATACGGTTTTTACACCGATATCGAATCTGATACGCTTCCTGTTGGTTTGAATGAAGATATCGTTCGGGCAATTTCGAAGAAGAAAGAAGAGCCGGAATGGATGACCGAATGGCGCCTCGAGGCTTTCCGCTACTGGGAAGAGATGGTGGAGCCAGACTGGGCGAATGTTCATTACAAAAAACCAGATTTTCAAAATATCAGTTATTATTCGGCACCCAACAAAAAGCCGAAATATGACAGTTTAGACGATGTGGATCCAGAATTGCTGGATACCTTCAAAAAGCTGGGAATCTCTATTGATGAGCAGAAGAAATTGGCTGGTGTGGCCGTTGATGTAGTGATGGATTCGGTTTCTGTAACCACTACTTTTAAAAAGACACTTGCTGAAAAAGGCATTATTTTCTGTTCGATTTCTGAAGCGATCAAAGAACACCCGGAACTGGTAAAAAAATATATCGGTTCGGTAGTTCCGAAGAAAGATAACTTTTATGCGGCGTTGAATTCCGCAGTATTTAGTGATGGGTCTTTCTGTTATATTCCAAAAGGTGTTAGATGCCCTATGGAACTTTCCACCTATTTCCGAATCAACCAGGCAGGAACAGGACAGTTCGAAAGGACCCTGGTTATTGCAGATGAAGACAGTTACGTGAGTTATCTTGAAGGTTGTACCGCGCCGATGCGGGATGAAAACCAGTTGCATGCCGCAGTAGTGGAGCTTATCGCGCTGGATGGAGCAGAGATTAAGTACAGTACGGTACAAAACTGGTTCCCCGGAGGGAAAGACGGGAAAGGCGGGGTTTTTAACTTCGTAACCAAACGCGGACTTTGCGAAAAGAACGCCAAGATCTCCTGGACCCAGGTTGAAACGGGTTCTGCCGTAACCTGGAAATATCCTAGCTGTATCCTGAAAGGGGATAATTCAGTTGGAGAATTCTATTCGATTGCGGTGACCAACAATTTTCAGCAGGCAGATACGGGAACCAAAATGATCCATCTTGGAAAAAATACCAAGAGCACGATTATTTCCAAAGGTATTTCCGCGGGAAAATCACAGAACTCGTATCGTGGGCTGGTTCAGGTAAATCGCCGTGCAGAAAACGCAAGGAATTTTTCACAATGTGATTCCCTTTTGATGGGGAATAAATGCGGGGCGCATACGTTCCCGTATATCGAGGTGAATAATAAATCGGCAAAAGTGGAGCATGAGGCTACGACCAGTAAGATCGGGGAGGACCAAATCTTCTATTGTAACCAACGAGGTATTGATACTGAAAAAGCGATCGCCCTGATCGTGAACGGTTTCAGTAAAGAAGTACTGAATAAATTGCCGATGGAATTTGCTGTAGAGGCGCAAAAATTATTGGAAATTTCACTGGAAGGTTCTGTAGGATAGAACCGGAATTTTGGAGTTATGAAGAAGATTTTTGGATTGCTATTGAGCCTGATGATGTTGGTTGCCTGCCAGGATGATGGCCGTAAGGAGCTGATGAGTCAACCGAAACAGGAGAAGCTGCCAGACAGTATACAGGTTTTGAAAGGTGAATTCGTATACGGCGCAGATGCAGCGGTGATTAGGGGAGAAAATTTTGTGTACGGGGTGACGCTGGATTCCATGTCAAAAAAACTGGCCGAAGAGATCGCGCCATTAAAATCAGATGATTTTGAAATGGTTCCGGTAACGGTAAAAGCGAAGATCGTTCCCAATCCCGAGCAGGAAGGCTGGAAAGAGGTGATCGAAATTCAGCAAATTCTGGAAATCCCAGAGTCAATTTCTGAAAAAGATACGATAGAAAACAAGAAAAACGATAAAGAATAAAAACTGCCCATGGCAGTAAATAGATAGACAGGTATGTTACATATAAACAACTTACACGCAAATATTGAAGATAAGGAAATCCTGAAAGGGATTAATCTTGAAATCAAACCTGGAGAGGTGCACGCGATCATGGGGCCGAACGGTTCCGGAAAAAGTACGCTTTCTTCTGTGATTGCAGGAAGAGAAGAATACGAGGTGACGAACGGTGAAATGATCTTTGAAGGGGAAGACCTTCAGGAATTGGATCCGGAAGAGCGTTCCCATAAAGGTATTTTTCTTTCTTTCCAGTATCCGGTTGAAATTCCGGGCGTGTCAGTAACCAACTTCATGAAAACGGCCATCAACGCACAGCGTAAAGCCAGAGGTTTGGAAGACATGCCGGCGAATGAAATGCTGAAGCTGATTCGCGAAAAATCTGAAATGCTGGAAATTGACAGGAAATTTCTTTCTCGTTCCCTGAACCAGGGCTTTTCCGGAGGAGAGAAGAAGCGTAACGAAATTTTCCAGATGGCGATGCTCGATCCAAAATTGTCTATTCTTGATGAGACTGATTCTGGCCTGGATATCGATGCATTGAAGATCGTAGCCGATGGTGTGAATAAATTGAGAAGAGAAGACAACGCGGTTCTTCTAATTACGCACTACCAGAGACTGTTGAATTATATCGTGCCAGATTTTGTTCATGTATTGGTTGATGGTAAAATCGTGAAGTCTGGAGGAAAAGAACTGGCTTACGAACTGGAAGAAAGAGGCTACGACTGGATCAAACAGGAAAAAGCAGTTTAAACATTTGCTTTCAGGGTACTGAAATAAGTGTTGAACAGATTAATTGAACGAAATGGAATTAAAAGATAAACTCATCTCATCCTTCATGGCTTTTGAAGAAAGCCTGGACCCAGACAGCCATCTGAACCCGGTTCGGACTCAGGCTATCAGGGACTTCGAAAACTTTGGTTTTCCAAGCCGAAAGGATGAGAACTGGAAATATACCTCGCTAAACTCTATTCTGAAGCACGATTACAGCGTGTTTCCGAAGAAAGAAGATGCGATAGATTACAAAGACATCAAAAAGTATTTGATCCACGATATTGACAGCTATAAACTGGTTTTTATTGACGGGATCTACTCTTCACATTTATCGGAAACCACCCATGACAAGATCGATGTGTGCCTGATGTCTTCCGCGCTGAACAAGGAAAAATACCAGCCGGTCATTGAAAATTATTTCAATAAGATCGCGCCAAAAAGTGGTTTGAATAGCCTGAATACGGCTTTCGCCCGCGAAGGAGCTTTCATCCACATCCACAAGAATAAAATGGCTGATAAGCCTATCCAGATCATCAATTTTTCAACTGGAAATGAAACGTCTCTGCTGCTTCAGCCAAGAAATTTGATCGTAGCAGGAGAGAATTCACATGTTCAGATCATTGAAAGACATCAGAGCCTTACCGATCATCCGGTTTTAACCAATTCGGTAACCGAAATTTTTGCTGAAAAGCGTGCGATCGTAGATTATTACAAGATTCAGAATGATAAATCTTCAGCTTCATTGATTGATAATACCTTTATCGAGCAAAAAGGCGAGACCGAAGTTTCTGTTCACACGTTCTCTTTTGGCGGAAAACTGACCAGAAATAACCTGAATTTTTATCAGAAAGGTGAACGCATCAATTCTATTCTGAAAGGTGTGACGATCATCGAAGATAAACAACATGTAGATCACAATACGCTTGTTCACCATATCGAACCAAATTGTGAAAGCCACCAGGATTATAAAGGAATTTTTGGTGACAGCTCAACCGGTGTTTTCAACGGAAAGGTACTGGTAGAGAAAGAAGCCCAAAAAACCGATGCTTACCAGGCGAATAACAATATCCTGGCTGATGACAAAGCAACGATCAACTCCAAACCTCAGTTAGAGATTTTTGCTGATGATGTGGCCTGTAGTCACGGTTGTACTATTGGTCAGCTGGACGAAGAGGCTTTGTTCTACCTTCAGTCAAGAGGGATTCCACGAAAAGAAGCCCGCGGATTGCTGATGTATGCTTTTGCCAACAATGTATTGGAAAGCGTAAAAATTCCCGAGGTGAAATCGCGTATCAATAAACTGATCGCTACGAAACTTGGTGTAGAACTGGGTTACAACTTATAATATAAATCTGAAAATTAGACGGAGATGAGTCGGCAAACTGCGACTTTAGATGTAGAAAAGATCAGGAAAGATTTTCCTATTCTGAAGAGAAAAGTGAATGGCTATCCGCTGGTTTATTTTGATAATGCGGCGACTTCTCAAACTCCGCAGCAGGTGATCGATACCATTTCAGATTATTACTCGAATTACAACGCGAATATTCATCGCGGTGTTCACGCCCTGTCGCAGGAAGCGACTGATAGATACGAACAGGCTCGTGAGACCGTTCGCCAACATTTCAATGCAGCCAAGGCTCATGAAATTATATTTACTTCTGGTACCACACATGGTATCAATTTAATTGCCAATGGTTTTTCTTCGGAATTACGCGAAGGTGATGAAGTCCTGGTTTCAGCCATGGAGCATCATTCCAATATTGTTCCGTGGCAAATGCTTTGCGAGCGAACCGGAGCGAAACTGAAAGTGATCCCTATGGATCTGAAGGGGGAATTGCTGATCAGCGAGTTGGAAAAACTGATTTCTGAAAAGACCAAAATGGTCTTCGTAAATCATGTTTCCAATGCGCTGGGAACCGTAAACCCCATTAAAAAGATCATTGATAAAGCCCACGAATTTGGAGCCGCTGTCCTGGTCGACGGTGCACAGGCTGCACCACACATCAAGGCTGATGTACAGGCTCTCGATGTAGATTTTTATGTGGTTTCTGCTCATAAAATGTGCGGTCCAACCGGGGTTGGTATGCTTTACGGTAAGGAAGAATGGCTGGAAAAACTGCCTCCTTATCAAGGTGGAGGTGAGATGATTGCTACGGTTACTTTTGAGAAGACAACGTATGCCGGCCTGCCTCACAAATTCGAAGCCGGTACACCAAACATTTGCGGCGGGATTGCCTTTGCAGCAGCACTGGATTATATGAATGCGATCGGTTTTGAGAATATTGCGGCTTACGAGCAGGAATTACTTCATTACGCCACCAATAAACTGAAGGAGATCGACGGAATGGTGATCTATGGAGAGGCTGCTGAAAAAACTTCGGTGATCTCTTTCAATATCGATGGTTTGCATCCTTATGATATCGGTACGCTGCTGGACAAGATGGGTATTGCCGTGAGAACAGGTCATCACTGTGCCCAGCCAATTATGGATTTCTTCAATATTCCAGGTACCGTAAGAGCTTCTTTTTCTTTCTATAATACTTTTGAAGAGATCGATCGGTTTATCGAAGCCGTAAAAAAGGCCAAAATGATGCTTCAATAGCAGTGGCATTACAGCTGCGTGAATTTCAGAAGAAAAATTTCTGAAAAATCGTTTTCAAAAGCCACCGGGCTCTTATTCGGAAGACTTTCTATTAATTGAACCTATTCAGGGATTATCAGAAAATGTTGAATAGCAGATGTTCTTATTGTACTTTTGCTTAAAATTAGTCTATGAGTATAGAGGAAAAACAACAGGAGGTAATTGACGAATTTGCCATGTTCGACGACTGGATGCAGCGTTATGAATATATGATCGAACTCGGTAAATCGCTGCCGCTTATTGATGAAAAATATAAGATCGATGAAAACCTGATCAAGGGCTGCCAGAGCAAGGTTTGGGTTCATGCAGAACTGGACGGGGATAAACTGGTTTTTACGGCTGATAGTGATGCGATCATCACTAAAGGGATTGTCGCCATTCTGATCAGGGTGTTTTCCAACCAGCATCCTTCGGAAATTATCGAAGCAAACACCAAGTTCATCGACGAAATTGGCCTGAAAGAGCATCTTTCTCCTACCAGGGCTAACGGACTCGTAAGCATGGTGAAACAATTAAAAATGTATGCAGTGGCATACCAAACTCAATTGAAATAAGATGGAAGACGAAATAAACACACAGGAACTCGGGGAGAAGATCGTAAAGGTTTTAAAGACCATTTATGATCCTGAAATTCCTGTAGATATCTACGAGCTGGGCCTCATTTACGATGTGATGGTCAGCACTGATCATGATGTAAAGATCCTGATGACCTTAACGACTCCTAATTGCCCGGTAGCGGAAACGCTTCCGCAGGAAGTGGAAGAAAAAGTGAAATCACTGGATATGGTGAACGATTGCGAGGTGGAGATCACTTTTGACCCGCCATGGAGCCAGGATTTGATGAGCGAAGGAGCGAAACTGGAACTCGGACTTTTATAAAATTCTGAAAAAATGGCTGAAGAGATCGTAAACAGAGTAGCGCAGAGCAAACTGGTGACCTTCAACCTGGAAGAGTACTATCCGGAAGGACCGCGCGTGAGCTTCGACATCAGTGACTGGTTACAGGACGGTTTTGTACTGCGGGAAAAAGAGTTTCGCCAGCAAGCTAAAGAATACGACTGGGCAACCTTTAAAGGCGCTTACGTGGCGCTGAACTGCTCAACCGATGCTATTGTGCCGGCATGGGCGTATATGCTGGTTTCCACGTACCTTGAAGGTGTTGCAAAAAAGACGGTTATCGGTGATCTGGAAATGCTGGAAACCGTGTTGTATGCTGAAATTATCGATAAGCTGGACGTTTCAGGTCTGGAAGATCAGCCGGTCATTATTAAAGGTTGCTCCAGAAAACCTGTTCCGAAGAACGCGTATGTACTGCTCACTAACAAATTGCAACCGGTGGTAAAAAGTTTGATGTACGGGGAGGCCTGTTCATCGGTGCCACTATACAAAAAACCAAAAAATCAAATATGAAAAAACTATTAGCGATGGGCCTTACTTTGGGCCTTTTTCTTACTGCAAGTGCGCAGGAGACAGAAACTGATTCGATCCCGAACGGCTGGAAAACCGATGGAAACATTCAATTATTGTTTAACCAGTCTGCCTTTAATGCGGAATGGACCGGAGGAGGTACTTCCAGCATTGCCGGGAACCTGAACCTGAACTACGATTTCAATTATAAGATGGACGATTTTACCTGGGACAACAAAATCCTGGCGAACTATGGTCTTACCAAGGTAAAGGGTGATGATTTTGCCAGAAAGACCAGCGACCGCTTTGAACTGAATTCCGTAGCTGGAAAAAGAGATCAATAATAGCAATTTTTACTATTCCTGGTTTTTGAACTTCAGAACACAATTTGCGAAGGGTTATGAGTTTTCCGAAGATGCCGAAACAGGCGAAACGATCAGAACAGAAACCACGCATGCCTTTTCACCGGCCTATTTACAAACCGGTCCCGGTATCATGTGGAAAAAAGGAGATGATTTCATGGTGAACCTGGCGCCTGCAACCGCTCGTTTTATTTTTGTAGACAAAGCCTTTACTTCAGGTCCAGAGTATATGGATGGTGATTATTTTGGTGTGGATGCCGGCGAGGGGATGCGTTTTGAATTTGGTGCCTCGCTAACCGCTCTTGCGGCTTTCGACATTGTTGAAAACGTAAGAATGGAGAATTCCATCAACCTGTATTCCAATTACCTGGACAAGCCTGGGAATGTGGATATAGATTACCTGATGAACCTGCAAATGGGAATCAACGAATTTCTTTCTGCAAACTTATTGTTCCAGGCTATTTATGACGACAATGCCGTAGGCGCTTTCCAGATCAGGGAGGTATTCGGAGTTGGTTTCAACTATAAATTATAGAAATAAAAAATCCCGGCAATTCGCTGGGATTTTTAGCTTTATAAGGTGCGTAAACTTTCGTGTTCGTTGATCTTTTCGATCATCGATCGATCTGCCTCAATGGATTTATCGGTCTGCGCGTATGCTTCTTTCAGAAATGGATAATCCTCCAGTAACAACTCCATATTGCGATTGTTCAAAACGGTGGTAATGCCGGTCTGGGTATCCAGGATAATTCCGAGGTGCCGCATCGATATGAGCGTTCCTGCCAGTCCACCGGCTGCGGTCGCGGCAGAACTGGCATACTGGTCTTCAAAATAAATATACCTGCCAATCATTTTGGATTGAATGAAATATTCGCCCTGTGTGTATCGCGAGGCATTCAGGTAAACATGAGTGCCATCAGAATATCCAAAAAGATTTTTGATGCGCTTTTTCTTATTGCTTTCAAAAACCTGATAATGCTGTGCTTTTTTAGACTGGGAGATCATTTTGGAATAATACGGAATATCGGTTTTTGGGGAGTTGCTTTTCAGTTCCCCGAAATGATGGTACAGCCCTTTTTTTAAATTTTCCAATGGCTGAAAATGCTGCTCGTTCTGTACCAAAACATTTTTAACTTCTAAATCGTCCCAATTACTCATGGCGAATTGCTCTATGCATTCCTGGATGGCCTGCCTGATGCGTTTATCGTGACCTGCCGTTACATCCAGGCCACCATTTTCTACTTTGCTGGAAAACTGGCCTAAAGAGTATTGCCGGCCGTTTTCCTCCTTCAAAAATTCAAGATTTACGTCACAGCTGCCAAGTTCAGACATCGCTGCGGTGCGCTCGGAAATGTATAGCTGGTGCACCTTCAGTATCAACGGCGTTTTGGAGGCTTCGGAAGGAAGAAGCCCATTAAAATAAGACTGTAAATGTGGAATGAAATCTTCCGAAAACTGCGCGGAAACCTGTTTGTTGAACATTCCTCGTTGAGCTACGCCGATATTTTCCTTCAGCGGCCTGGCATCGATTATTTCGGAAATATAAAAATTGGTACTCAGTGGCAGATCAGGTGTAATTGTGACCTGCAATTCCTTCTGCGCCCTCAGTCCTGAAAAGGATACTATCAGAAAGGAAAAAATAAAAAATTGTTTCATGGAAGTAGCGTTAGCGGAATTTTAGAGATCGATTGATTTTGCTCGATCTGGTCCAAAACGCTTACGAATGTAATTAATTTTTCAATCTGAAAATCAACTGCTAAAAAATCCTAAATAAATGTTGAAGTTACAGCAGTTTCCAGCCGATTCTATACCTTTGCAGGTATGATTGAAAAGACCGATTTACAATACGAAAAAACCGTTCTCATAGGGATCGTAACTCGTGAACAGGACGCCGATAAACTGGAAGAATACCTGGATGAGCTGGAATTTCTAACCTACACCGCAGGCGGTGAAGTCGTGAAACGGTTTTCTCAGAAAATGGATATGCCAAATCCCAAGACCTTCATTGGTACGGGAAAGATGGAAGAAGTACGTGAATTTGTGAAGGAGCATGAGATCGGTGCTGTAATTTTTGACGATGAGCTTACTCCTGCGCAGCAAAAAAACGTGGAAAAGATCCTGAAATGTAAGATTCTTGACCGTACTGGTCTAATTCTGGATATTTTCGCCCAGCGCGCGCAGACCAGTTATGCGAGAACACAGGTGGAACTTGCCCAATATGAATATTTACTCCCCAGGCTGGCCGGGATGTGGACGCACCTGGAGCGCCAGCGTGGAGGTATCGGGATGCGAGGTCCCGGAGAAACAGAGATTGAGACCGACCGTCGTATTGTTCGGGATAAAATTGCTCTGTTGAAGAAGAAATTGGAAACCATCGACAGGCAAATGGAAGTGCAGCGAGGAAATCGCGGCCAGCTCGTGCGTGTCGCTTTAGTGGGGTATACCAACGTTGGGAAATCCACGCTGATGAACGTAATTAGTAAAAGCGAAGTTTTTGCTGAAAATAAATTGTTCGCCACACTGGACACTACCGTTCGAAAAGTGGTGATTCGAAATCTTCCTTTTTTGTTGACAGATACTGTAGGTTTCATCAGAAAACTGCCAACCCAGCTGGTAGAGTCTTTTAAATCGACCTTGGATGAGGTGCGGGAAGCAGACCTGCTTTTACACGTCGTGGATATTTCTCATCCAAATTTCGAAGAACATATCGATTCGGTAAACCAGATCCTTCGCGAGATCGATACTCTGGATAAGCCAACCCTTATGGTCTTCAATAAAATTGACGCCTATAGACCGGAAGAGATCGATGATGACGACTTGGTGACCGAGCGAACCTCTGCGCACTACAGCCTAAAAGAATGGAAAAAGACCTGGATGAACAGGATGGGAGATGATGTATTGTTTATCTCGGCGATCAATAAGGAAAACATGGAAGACTTCCGAAGAAAAGTTTACGAAGCGGTACGACAGATCCATATCACGCGTTTTCCATACAATAATTTCCTGTATCCGGAATATGATAAATATGGAAAAGAACAGCAGTAACTTACCAAAGCTTTAACCTTTCTGTTTCGTAATATTTTTAACTTTATCATAATCAGAAATTTACGATTATGAAGAAGTTCTATATTGCGATATTCCTGTTTTTTCCTGTATTGCTTTCTGCGCAGACTTTGGAAGGCTCCTGGATATTGACCCAGCGAAATGGTAGCCCCGTTCAGGATACGCAGGCTGTCAGGATCTATCAGGATAACTATTTTTCCGAAGCCGCCAAGAATACGACCAATAACGAATTCCTTTGGGCTAAAGGTGGCGAATTTCAAACCAGGGACTATCGGGAATTAATCGATTTTGACACCCGCGAACCCGCACTTGTGGGAGATACACTCGATTCTAAACTCAGCTTTGTTTCAGCAGATCAAATCAGGATCAATCACGGGGCTGAAGAAGAGGTGTGGCAACGTCTATCCAGCTCAGCCAATGATCTTTCAGGAAACTGGGTGATTACCGGGCGGCAGCGCAATGGAGAAATGAATACCATGACCCCGGGTGACAGGAGGACCATTAAAATTTTAGGAGGTGAGCGTTTTCAGTGGGTGGCTTTTAATTCAGCAACCGGTGAATTTTTTGGTAGTGGTGCCGGAACTTATACTGCAAAAAATGGAAAATATGAGGAAATGATCGATACGTTTTCCAGGGATAAGAATCGGGTAGGAACCAGGCTGGAATTCCACTATGAAGTGAAAGACGGGCAATGGCATCACTCGGGAAAAAGTTCCAAAGGCGAAGATATGTACGAGATCTGGTCGGCGTATGCGGAAGCTTATGTTAAATAGGATGCTGAAATTTAAAGCCTAAATCGATCAATTTCCTGGAGCTGATGATCTTTCCTTTCTGTTTCTTGTTTTCAAGAAATTCCGGTATTTCCAAGCCTTTTTCCCTGGCCTCCCTTTGGTAATAATCACGGCGCGTAGGATGTTCGGGGTAGACGACATTCCAAACCGAATGATCTTTTTTGAGACCGATCAGTTTTTCCAGCGCATTAATGCAATCTTCACGATGTACCAGATTCACCGGAGCATCAGGATTTTTCAGTTCTTTTTTGCCAGCAAGGTATTTTACAGGGTGCCTGTCGCCTCCAAATAAACCTCCGAAACGTACCACCGAAATATTCCAGTTTTTATGATTCAGGAACAATAGTTCAGCATTGCGCAGCTGGATAGCTTTATCACTGGAATTATTGGTGGACGCGTTTTCATCATATTCCGGGAAACCGGGTTCGTCTTTATAAACCCCGGTGGAACTGATATAAATGATCTTCTGTGGATCGGCTTTTTCCACATAAGGCAATACCTTGCGCATCTTTTTTACAAAATTGACCTTCGGATTTTTTCTCAGCCCCGGCGGAACAGCAACAATAATCACGTGACAACCTGAAAAAAAAGAACGAATATCACCCTGAACGCCTTTTTCAAAAAGCTTAATATTATAGGGGATGATCTTCGCTTCCCGCAGTTTTGCCATATTCTCGATATTGGCCACCGAGCCCCTAACTTCGTGATTTTCTTTCTTTAATTTTTTAGCGAGTTCAATTCCCAGCCATCCGCATCCCAGTATCGCGATTCTCATTCTTTTTCCAGACTTACAGTTTTCTTTAAAATAGTGGCATCGTTCAGGATAAATGGCTTCGGAATCATTCCTTTAGGCCTTTTCTCCACTCCCAGTTCCCTGTTTCCTATCAGGTCGTATGCCGACTCGTAAATTACGAATTTTGGTTTATGATCTGGCCTGTTTTCAAAACTGAATTCCAGGCTTAACGTATCGCGGTTGGTTACATAGTAGGTGAGCACGCGTTCCTGCCACCTTTTGCCGTGCACATGGTAGGTTTCTTCGGCTTTTTTAAGCGAGCCAGCAGCGAGTCCGTTGGCGCTGAAATCCTGGAAATTGATGTCGTTCAACTCGTAGATCTCGATGCGATTGACCGGCCTGTTCGGTGCGATTTTCATGGAATACCGACTAATATTGGCGGTATCGTTCTCGATTTCTGAAAGGATGACCGAAGGCTGCGGAAGGTCGATCATGGGAGCTTCAGCTGAAAATGTGAATCCGTTGCCATATTTACTGCTGAAATTTGATTCGGGATTCGTATGTACCTGCGGGTCATCACCAAAAATTTTTTCCGTCCAGTCATCTGAAATATGGTCATAAGAATAGAAATTAGCCGTTTTTTCATCTAAATCCTGCACATATACGAGGCTGTTGGGCTTCGGGCGGTTCTCATTAAAACCTGACCGAAAATGTGCAATGATTACCAGTACAGCGAAAGCGATGAGGCAAAGCGTTCCGAAGGTTTTCAGTTTTTTAAAATAGCCGAAAACAGGAATGTGCAACAGGAACAGCAGCGCCGCTAAAATTCCGGAAGCAAAAAGCATTTTTAGTCCGAGTGCCACCGGAAGGCTCCATACAAATGGGGCGATCAGGACGATTGCAGGAAAGCATAACAATGCCATCAATGCCCGGTTGGGTTTTTCCTGCCTGATCATGACAAATAGCTGGATGAGTCCAAAAAATACCGGTAGCAGGAAATAGGATGCGCCCGTTAAATAAACCGATAGCAGGGCACAGACGATGATCCATAATAGCAGGGGGGCGATAAAAAGGTTTTTTCCGCCGCTTTTTTTCCTAAAAAGATGGTAAACGTAGAAGCAGATCCCGATTGCCAGGAGGATGCCGGCAGCCAGGTAATTATAACCATTATAGGGAAAACCCTGAAGAATTTCATCATATCCCGGATACAGGAACAGGCAGGCTTTCCAAAACAACCAGACCCCGATACCCGATGCGATAAGACTTATCAACATAGGAAGAAATCCGAAGAAAATATCACCAATTTTAAAGGCCTGTCTTCGCATTCCGTAGATAAGCAGCAGGATAAATGCCGAGATGGCGACGATGAGCATGGGAATGATCCAGTCGTATGGATAGGTCACAAATTCACCAAACGGCAGGTTAAAGTAGATCAGATCGCGATCACTGTTCAGCTTATCAAGGTCAGCATCTTTAAAATAATCCAGTAAAGGCATCAGGTAAGAACCCTGCTGTTTCAACGTGGAACGATCTAGTCGTGCCGGAAGATCCATCGCGGTATGATAATCAAAATGGTCATCTATAAAAGCGAAATTATAGCCGTTGATATTCGCATCTTCTCGCAGAACCGTAAGATCAGTATCGTTTGGAAGCATTTTATAAATACTGTAGGCCAGCGAGTTGCTGACCGGGAATTTTGGGTTTGCTGCTTTAAAAGCCTTGATTAGCCGGGAATTGCTTCCGTTAGTTTCCAGCAACATAAAACTGTTGCCGCCACTGCCTCGCGCTTCAAAGTTCAGTGCCAGTTTAGCATCCCTGGCCCAGGGATGATCTTTTACAAATAGTTCGGCGCCGTTGAGACCTAACTCTTCAGCATCTGTAAAGAGGATGATAATATCGTTTTGATGCGGTGTTTCTTTTTCAAGAAACGCCCGTAGCCCTTCCAAAATGGTAGCCACGCCGCTCCCCGCATCACTGGCTCCATTAGAAGAATGCGGCGCACTATCGTAGTGTGTCATCAAAATAAGCGCATTGCCATTGCCGGAACCTTTGATCCTGGCCAGGATGTTTTCAGGCAGCACCAGCGTACCACGGGCATCCAGGTTATAGCCTTCCTGCGTTTGGACTTCCAATCCCATTTCCTGAAGCTGGTCTACGATATAATTTCGCATCTCACTATGTGCAGCACTGCCTACATAATGGGGGATGCTTCCAATTTTTTCTATATGTTTCAGGGCTCTATCAGTCGAAAAGGCCGTTGCCGTCATGCTCTCGCCGGAATGGTAATTAGACTGATCAAAATTAAAACTGATCCAAACAGCCAGGATCAATAGTAAAAAGGCCAGAAGGCCGGTTAATCTCTTACTCATCAGTGGGTTTTGAACTGATTTAAAGTTAAATAAGTTTTTAGGCTTTTGATGAATAATTTAATAAAATCATAATTTTTTCAAAATTTCGTATATTTAATAGGTTAGCAATCAAAAAGTTATAATTATGGGAATTAAAAGTTTTATGGGTCGCCGGGCAGAGCCGGTGAAACCCGCCGAAGCGCCGATGTTGGTAAGAGATTATATGAGTTCTAACCTGGTGACCTTTACGGAAAATGAACACATCCTGGATGTGATGGATAAACTAATTCGCCATAACATTTCGGGAGGCTGCGTGATCAATGATCAAAATGAATTGATCGGGATCATTTCAGAAGGGGACTGCATGAAGCAGGTTTCAGACAGTCGCTATTATAACATGCCTATGGAAGATCTCACGGTTGGCAAACGCATGAATTGCCGCGTGGAAACCATAGATGGCAATATGAACGTGCTGGATGCCGCTAAAAAATTCATTGAAATGAAATTCCGAAGATTTCCAATCGTTGAAAACGGAAAACTCATCGGGCAGATCAGTCAGCGGGATGTCATGCGAGCAGCGCTCACCCTGAAAGCGCACAACTGGCAATATTAGACGCCAATATATACCCAGGCTCTTTTTCCAGATTTCAAATCAAGCCTTATGCGGCGATAGTTTTCGCCTTCATAAGCGTCTGCTTTTAGTAATTCCTGTTCTTCTATTTCATAAAGGCTGCCTTTGATGATAGAGTCGCTTGTTTCAGATTGGTAAAGAATGGGGTATTCGGTGCCAGATTCTTCATCGGGAATACGGATGAAACGCCGTTCAAATCCGTGGAGTTCGTCCGGCCAAGCCTTTAATTTTCTTCCGAAGACTTCCAGTTGAACAGTTTCCTGCTGAAGCGTTCCGTAGGTAAAAAGCAGCACGGGTGTCACCTTCGTCCCTGTTTCCTGATATCTGCCTGCCTCATGGGCATGGAATCGATCGTAGAAAATAAGCGTTTGGTAGTGAAGGGGGAGGCCTGTCGTAGCTTGACGCCACCGTCCAGGCCAATCAGCAGGACTTCAAAATCTTCCGAAGCCATTTTGCGATATTTATATAATTCGGGATCAGGTACCCAGCCAGAAGTGGAAGGAAAGATCTCCCGATATTTACCGGGGACGGCAAGGATCAGTTGCAGTTTTCGCTCCTCGAATTGTGGTGTTTCTTTGTTCAGGATCTCTAACTGTTCCCTGTACGAGGGATTGGAAATCGTATCGGTAAAAACTACCACCAGCCGGTTTTTCCATTGATAATCTTTTAGTGATTGCGCGTTCATATGCTGGGAAACAAGTATGATCGTAAGTAGTACAAGGATGCTTCGGAAAAAAGTTTTCATATTTTCTTTTTTACCAGTGCGTAAAATTCGTTTTCCAGTTTCAGGTAACCCTGATCGTAGACGAAAAAATACTGATTGCCGGTCTTCGTGATGTAATTGCTGGTAAAATATTCAAAATTGAAGCCTTCCTGTTCCAGTTTTTTCCTGGGAACCGAGGTCTTTTCTTCCGGATTCAGTTTTTCCAGAATCCGGTAGTTCATGGCCAGGATCTTGTTTACTTTCCTGATCATGGCTGAAGATTCTTTGTTGCTCCGGTTGTGAAAGCTATTCCGGCAATAATCACTGCAGAATTTTTTATCGGTTCTGCCCATCAGGGTTTCACCGCATTCCGCACAGGTGTTTTTCATACTTGAATATACAAAATATGCACATAACCTGCTCGCAATCTTTTAGCTATGACCAGAAAAAATACTTCAGAAAAATCGAATCGGGCTACAGTTTGACCTTATAAACATAAGTAGTCGCATCCTGTTCTACATCCGCGCCGGTGATTTCAAAATCATTCACCTGCGTGTAAAAGCAACAATCTTCAGTAACGCCTTCCGCATCGACAGCAACCTGGAAAACTTCTTCGCCGGAAATTTGAACGGAATAGGTCACGCCTTCAAAAGTGGCAATAGAAAGAAGGTTCACGTCATCTTCAGAAATAAAACTCCAGCTTCCTTCCCCATCTTCCGAAGTTTTCACCAGGTTTAACTGGTCTTCTTCAAAGGTTCCGTTGGTAAAAAGGTTTTCGCCGGTTTCACTATCTACCAGCTCGATTATAAAACCAGCAGGACCAGAATTACAGGCAAAATCTGAACAATCATCAGAACTGTCACAGCTCATAAAAACGACAAAAACAAGGGCGAAAAGGAATTGGAATTTTTTCATTTTTCAATCTTAAGGTTTGGGTTTAGGTGGGTTACGGCAGGATAAAACTTGCAATAGCCGTTAAAATTTCAAAGAGTAATGCTAACATGATTAGTTGGTTTTTTATGTTCAGATTCACAGTTGCTCCTGAAACACATATTTGGAAGTTTCTGTTGGTTCAAATTATAGATGCTTTGAACTTCAAAAGGTTGCGTTCGAAAGACTGGAAATTAAAACCGGTAATCGCGTTCCACCAGGGCAATTCTTACCTTATAAGCTTCGTACCAGGTAGATTTACCCAGTTTTTGCGCGAGCAGGTGTTCAGAATGACTTTTCCAGTTCCTGATGCTGTCCAGGTCTTTCCAGTAAGAAACGCTGATCCCAATTGCAGATTTTGCCGATTCAAATCCAAGGTAACCCGGCTGGTGAATAGCCAATTCCAGCATTTTTTGCGCCATCTCGCCATATTCCTGGTCATTTTCATCGGTACGCAAAGAAGTAAAAATTACAGCGTAATAGGGAGGTTCTGGCGTCTTCGCGATCATATCTTCTGAAAAATTAGGCTGAGCAGTCGCGGGAGCTCCTGCCGGTCTTCATCAAAATGTTCTTGCAGGGATTGAAGTTGCAAATCGGCTTTTTCAGCGCTGTGGATAAAATCGGAAACATGGTGCTGGTAAGTTTGCAGTTCCTGTAGTTCATGGCCGTTATGAAAGCGCGCTTTCGTCCCCGCATATTGTTTGAAAGGATGGAGTTCTGAGACAAAAATATGGCCTCCCGGTTTTAAGGTCTTACTGGCTTCGGAAAAGATGAAGTCCAGGTTTTCGATGTGTTCCAAAACCAGGCTAAAAGTCACAAGGTCGTACTTCCTTTCTCCAAAGTTCCATTTCTGCGTTATATCCGCCTGAAGAAACTCTACTTCGGGTTTCAGAATTTTGGTTCTGGCAATGGAGAGCATTTCTTCTGAAAAATCAACAGCCGTAATGTGCTGAGCGCGCGTAACCAGAAACCGGGTATTTTTGCCCGTTCCACAGCCAATCTCTAAAACATGGTCAAACTGAAGTGCAGAAAGCCTAGTTTTTGTGATCTCCTCATCCATATCGCGCGTGCGATTCTTATTAGAATCGTATTGCTCTGCCCAGGAATTGTATGCCGCGCGAATAGACACTAGACCAGTAGAACGATAAGGGTGAGTACGATCCCTGCAATGGTGAAAATGATCCCTTTTCTAAAGATTTTGGTGGACGGCAGGAACATCCAAAAAGCGGATAACACGAAGAAAAGCAGCGACAGTCCGAAGAAAATATTGAGGAAAAACAGGGGTTTATCGGTGGTTGCTTTATGGAATTTGGTCATGCTTTCCAGTATCACCGGAAGACGTTTTTCAGTATAGGTGGCGGTGCCCGTAGAGCGATCAAAAACTCCCTGCTCAAAATAGACTTTCTGCCCCTCGGTTTTCGCTACTTTAAAATTTCTGATCCGCAATTCCTTTCCCAGTTGGTTTTCGCTGATGTCCTGTGGAAGTTGCTTTTCCACGGTGTTCTCTACCTTAAAAGCGTCAGTATTCCTGAAGATCATCACGATCCCGCTGATGGCGTAAACGGCCATAATTCCCGCGAGGAAAAAACCGAGGTAACGGTGATAGATTCTAAAATTGTTACTTACTTTTCTATTATTCATGGCATGTTAGATTGAAGCCTTAAAAATACTGCTTCCAGTTTAAAAACCGCATTAAATTTTAAATTGTTGAATCCCAGTCTAAAAATCGTTTTTAAACGTTTGTAAACGAATTTAAACGTAAGCAAATGTTTGAAATACAACTTCAAACTTATTGCTGAAGCATCTTTGTTTCGCTGAAATGAACGAATGATTTTCAGCTGCAAAAAATTCTTTAGTTATGAGCACTTTAAGAAACACCGTACAACTGATTGGACATGTAGGGAATGATCCTGAAATCGTGAATTTGGAATCTGGAAAGAAACTGGCCAAGTTTTCCATCGCGACCAATGAAAATTACAAGAATTCCAAAGGAGAAAAAATTACTGATACCCAGTGGCACAATATTGTTGCCTGGGGCAAGACCGCAGAACTGATCGAAAATTATGTTCCGAAGGGTAAAGAAGTGGGAATCGAAGGTAAGCTCACCAGCAGGAGTTATGAAGACAAGGATGGTATAAGGCGTTATATTACCGAAGTTGTTTGTAATGAGATTCTGTTACTCGGAAAATAATTTTTGGGAAAAAGTTTCTCAGTTTGATTTTGATCCTGGTTCGATTTTCGGAATGAATCAATGTTCCTGCGCTTTTCCTGCACCATTGGGAATCCTGATGTTTTCAACGATTTCCTGAACATCTTCCGGTGGTGCGGGACTAAGTCGGGAAATAGTTATGGCGAGCACGAAATTAACGAGCATGGCTATTACACCAAAGCCTTCGGGAGAAGTTCCGAACCACCATTCCGAAGCGGGCAAAGGTTCCATAATTCCCACTAGACCGGTTTTAAAGCGGATCATATAAAAAAGCATCAGGCTCATCCCGGCGATCATCCCGGTAATGTCACCCTGTTTATTCATGCGTTTATCAAAGATACCCAAAACGATTGCAGGGAAGAATGATGCTGCGGCAAGTCCAAAAGCGAGGGCCACCACGGCAGCGACAAATCCCGGGGGATAAATGCCAAAAATCCCGGCGACGATCACGGCTACCAGAATACTGATCCTGGCTGCGATTAATTCACCTTTATCAGAAATATCAGGTTTCAGTTGTTTTTTGATGAGGTCGTGGGATACCGAAGTGGAAATCACAAGAAGAAGTCCTGCGGCGGTGGAAAGTGCTGCTGCCAGTCCGCCGGCTGCTACTAATGCGATCACCCAATTTGGAAGTCGTGCGATTTCAGGATTTGCCAGGACCATAATGTCACGATCAACATATAATTCGTTTTCAGAACTGGTAGCGTTTCTTACAAGTCGGTTACCGGCAGCTCCCCGCTCTTCTGTAAAAATGGGTTTGCCTTCAACGGCTTCGGAATTTCGGTACTGGATCTTTCCGTCATTATTTTTATCAGTCCAGGAAATAAGGCCGGTATTTTCCCAATTCTTGAACCAGTCTGGAATATTGCTGTACGCCGTTTCGTTTACAGTATTGATCAGGTTGGTCCGGGCAAATACTGCTACTGCCGGGGCTGTTGTATATAAGATCGCAATTAACAGAAGGGCATACCCGGCAGATTTTCTTGCGTCTTTTACTCTGGGAACGGTGAAAAATCGAACAATAACATGGGGAAGTCCTGAGGTTCCTGCCATGAGTGCCAAAGTAATCGCGAAAATATCCCAGGTAGATTTACTTCCGCTGGTGTATTCTTTAAAACCGAGTTGTGTATGCAGGCTGTCTAGTTTTTCCAGTAGGAAGGTGCCATCTTCAACCCGGCCACCCATGCCAATTTGAGGCAGGGGATTTCCAGTCATTTGAATCGAAATAAAGATGGCGGGCACCATAAAGGCAAAGATCAGGACGCAGTATTGAGCGACCTGTGTATAGGTAATACCTTTCATTCCGCCGAGAAATGCAAAGGTAAGCACTACGGCCATGCCTATCAGCACTCCGTTGGTTATTTCGACCTGAAGAAATTGTGAAAAGACAATTCCAACTCCGCGCATTTGTCCGGCTACATAGGTAAAGGAAACAATCAGTGCGCAAATTACCGCGATAGTTCGGGCAGAGTTTGAATAATAACGATCTCCTATAAAATCGGGAACGGTGAATTTTCCAAATTTCCGAAGATAAGGAGCAAGCAGCAGGGCGAGGAGAACGTAACCCCCGGTCCAACCCATAAGGTAAACAGAGCCGTCATAGCCACTAAAGGAGATGATCCCGGCCATCGAAATAAAAGAGGCTGCACTCATCCAGTCGGCTGCAGTGGCCATTCCATTGGCTAAAGGTGACACACCACCACCGGCAACATAAAAGTCTTTTGTGGAAGATGCTCTTGCCCAAATCGCGATGCCAAAATATAATGCAAAGCTAATCCCAACCAGGATCCACGTCCAAACCTGTACGCTCATATTATCGATTTTTGAATGGGTTATTCGTCATAGCCATATTTTTTATCCAGATGATTCATCAGGCGGATGTATACGAAAATGAGAATGACGAAAATGTAGATAGAGCCCTGTTGGGCGAACCAGAAACCAAGCTTGAATCCTCCCAGGTGAAACTGGTCCAGAAAATCTTTGAAAAGGATGCCGGCTCCAAAGGAAACCAGGAACCAGATACTCAGCAGGATGAAGAGATATTTAATATTTTCTTGCCAGTATCTTTTAGCGTGTGATTTTTTATTCATGAAAACTGTTCGATTCTAAAATTTCTGATATTTTACCTAATATCGATAAAATATTTAAAAATTCAGTAAATCGATTGCGTAATTCAGAATTTTTTAGAAATAAATCTGCTGTGCCAGGCGATACGTGTTGGCATGAGCGTCGATTATGATCTTGATGTCCTGGGAATATCCTCCACCCATACTGCACTGCAGAGGAATGTTGCGATCATGTATCGTTTGCAGTACAAAGCGGTCTCGCTCCTTGCAGCCCTGTACGCTACATCCCAGTCTTCCGAGTTTATCAGTGGCAAGAATATCCACACCACAGAGATAGAAAATAAAATCGGGTTGCTGCTGTTCGATGAGTTTTGGTAAGGTGGCTTTTAAAATTTTCAGGTATTCTTCGTCTCCAGTTTGATCTGGTAAGGCAATGTCCAGATCTGAGCGCTCTTTCTTAAAAGGATAATTACTTTTCCCGTGCATGGAAAAAGTAAAGACCTGATCGTTTTTCTGAAAAATTTCAGCGGTGCCATTTCCCTGGTGCACGTCAAGGTCAACAATGAGAACTTTTTTTGCAAGAGACTGGTCGATGAGATACTGGGCGGCAATAGCCTGGTCATTCAGCAGGCAAAAAGCTTCCGCGTGATCGGAATATGCATGGTGGGTGCCACCGGCGATATTCATGGCGATTCCGTTTTCCAAGGCATAATGAACGCCTTTGATCGTTCCATCTGCGATGATCTGTTCCCGATCTACCAGAACCTGGGAAAGAGGGAAGCCAGATTTTCTGACTTCCTTCCGGTCCAGTTCTAAATTTTTAAGTCTTCGGAAATAATCGCGATCATGAATAGCAAGAATGTATTTTTCATCCGGAAACTGCGGTTCAAAAAAATTTTCTTCGGAACAGGTTCCTTCATGCAAGAGTTGCTGCGGCAGCAGCTCATATTTTTCCATTGGAAACCTGTGGCCCGGCGGCAGCGGATGTTTATAGATTGGATGATAGGCAATCTTGAGCATCCAAAATGATTAGGAAATGATCGTTCCCGCCTTCACATTTTCACCATCAGGATTCACAAAAACCAGTTTGCCTTCTGCATTTTCAGTCATCAGGATCATTCCTTCGCTTTCCACGCCGCGCAAAGCACGTGGGGCAAGATTGACCAAAACGGTGACCTGTTTTCCAATGATCTCTTCGGCACTGAAATGCTCCGCAATTCCGGAAACGATGGTGCGTTGATCAATTCCCGTGTCGACCTTCAGCTTCATCAGCTTTTTGGTTTTCGGCATTTTTTCAGCTTCCAGAATTTTCCCTACACGCAGGTCCATTTTGGTGAAATCATCAAATGTAGCAAGATCTTTCTGAGGTTCGGCTTTCTGATTTTCCATTTCGTTGGCGGCTTTGGTAGCCTGAAGTTTTTCTAATTGTTTTTCGATCGCAGTATCTTCAATTTTGCTGAACAGCAGTTCAGCTTTACCAATCTGGTGTCCCGCAGGAAGTAAGGTTTTCTGAGTTTCGATTTTATCCCATGCAGGGATTTCTGAAATTTCTTCTTGCTGGTTCAGCATTTTCTTAAGTTTTGCTGAAGTGAACGGCAGGAATGGTTCGCTAAGAGTTGCCAGCGCTGAAGCGATTTGCAAGGCGACGTACATGATCGTTTTTACACGAGCCTCGTCTTCTTTGATCACTTTCCACGGTTCTTCATCTGCCAGGTATTTGTTACCAAGCCTGGCAAGATTCATCAATTCTCCCTGTGCTTCTCTAAAACGGTATTTTTGGATAGAACTGGCGATTACTGCAGGATAGGCTTTAAGTTCGGCGATGGTTTTTTCATCAATTTCCAGAAATGCTTCCGGCTGTGGAATTACCCCGTTGTAATATTTGTTGGTGAGCACGATCACACGATTTATAAAATTTCCGAAGATCGCGACCAGTTCATTATTATTTCTGGCCTGAAAATCTTTCCAGGTAAAGTCGTTGTCTTTGGTTTCGGGTGCGTTGGCGGTAAGTACATATCTCAGAACATCCTGCTGTTCCGGGAAATCTTCCAGGTATTCGTGTAACCATACCGCCCAGTTCTTGGAAGTAGAGAGTTTATTGCCTTCCAGGTTCAGAAACTCATTGGCCGGTACATTTTCGGGTAGAATATAGTCTCCATGCGCCTTTAGCATTACCGGGAAAATGATACAGTGAAAAACAATATTGTCTTTCCCGATGAAATGAATCAGCTTGGTATTTTCATCTTTCCAGTATGGTTCCCAATCCTTGCCTTCTCTTTCTGCCCATTCTTTGGTGGACGAGATATAGCCGATGGGCGCGTCAAACCAGACATACAGCACTTTTCCATCGGCACCTTCCACAGGAACAGGAATTCCCCAGTCCAGATCCCGTGTCACTGCTCTGGCACGAAGGCCGTCATCGATCCAGCTTTTTACCTGTCCATACACATTGCTTTTCCAGTCGGCTTTATGACCTTTCAGGATCCATTCTTTTAGCCAGTCTTCGTATTGATCCAGCGGCAGGAACCAGTGACGGGTTTCTTTTAAAGTGGGAACAGCGCCGGTGATGGTCGATTTTGGATTGATCAAATCGGTTGCGTTCAGTGAAGTTCCACATTTTTCGCACTGGTCACCATAAGCCTCTTCATTGCCGCATTTTGGACAGGTTCCGGTCACGAAACGATCAGCCAGAAATTGTCCTGCTTCTGCATCGTACAGTTGTTTGGTAGTCTCTTCAATAAACTTTCCGTCTTCGTACATTTTTCTGAAAAAATCAGAAGCGGTGTCGTGGTGCGTCTTTCCAGAAGTACGGGAATAATTGTCAAAACTGATCCCAAATTCTTCAAAAGACTTTTTTATGATGCCGTTATATTTATCAACCACATCCTGCGGTGTAATACCCTCTTTTTTAGCTTTTATCGTAATTGGCACACCGTGCTCGTCACTTCCGCAAACAAAAGCCACATCGTGGCCCTGCATTCTTAGGAACCGGGAGTAAATATCAGCCGGGACATACACGCCGGCAAGGTGACCAATATGAATAGGCCCGTTCGTGTAAGGAAGGGCTGCTGTAATGGTATATCGCTGAGGATTTTGGGTCATTCTTTATTTAAATTTTAAGTGCCGCAAAGTTAAGCAAAGACGCCCGATTACGCGTTAAATTCTTGTAAAAGGCAGTAGTTCGCATCAATAACTTTCTACTTTTACTCTAAATGTGAGCAAAATGAAAAAGCTATTCTTACTACTCTTTGTAGGTCTTGTGGCCTGTAACAGTGCAAAAAAAGCAACTTCCAACCCGAATGCCAAGTTTACGGTAGAAAATCTTGGGAGTTTGAACGCCATGGAAATAAGCCAGCGTTACGCAGATGCAAATATCGAGGAAGGTTCAGAAATGTATGAAGAAGGAACCGTGGAGCGGGCCTATACCATTTTGTATCCGGGAACGGAAGATGAGCTGCATATCACCTGGGAAGATCGGGGAAAATCAAAGATCCATGATATCCGGTTTTCAGGGAATGGCCAATGGAAATCTGATACCGGGATCGATATCGGTACCACCTATGCCGAACTGACTAAAATGAACGGAAAGGATATCTCCTTTTATGGCTTCGGATGGGATTATAGCGGTGCGGTGCTTTGGAATGGCGGAAAACTCGAAAAAAGCGGACTCCGCGTTTTCCTGAGCCCTGAAAATGAGCCGGGAAATAAATATTACGGTGATCATATTATCAAGGCCAGCCCCGGGGAAATTGAGTCTATGAACCTGAAAGTCTCATCGATCATGATCAATTATTCCATTTAACTCTATGGCAGATCATAATCTTTTAGGAAAAGAAGGCGAAAATCTGGCAGTGGAATATCTAATGCTGAAGGAATATGAGATCCTTGAGCGCAATTATCGGTACCAGAAGGCTGAGGTAGATATTATCGCGCAAAGGGACCAAACGCTCGTGGCGATCGAAGTGAAAACCCGAAGCACGGCTAATTTTGGCAATCCCGAAGAATTTGTGAAGCCGAAACAGATCAAGCGGTTGCTGAAGGTGATGAATCATTATGCAGAAGAGAATCAACTGGAGCTGGATATCAGGTTTGATATTTTGGCGATCGTGCTGAATAAAGGCAATTCAAAAGTAGAGCATATCCAGAACGCCTTCCTGTATTTCTAGAGCCCGTCTTTTTTAAAAATAAATTTAATTCCCTCTTCATCCCCGGCAGAAATAGTGGCGATCAGTTGCCTATTTTCAGCTTTATAATGGATCTTTTTTGGGAATTCATTTTGTGCATTTTCAGCGATGAATTCAGAATCATTGAAGGAGGATAACGGAAAGTCTACCGGCTCTTCCTGCACGCCGGTCACGCGGAAGACCCAATTTTCATTTTCCTGCAGCAACGCAATTTCTTCTTTGAAAACCGTATCCTGCTGTTGGAGCGTAAAACCTAAACCCTGGTATTCTTTATCTGAAATTTTTTTCCACATTTCCCGGGTAACCTGGCCTTCTGCTTCGTTCATACGGGTCCAGTTTCCTGTTAACCAGTCAAAATGATCTTTTTTGTGCTGGCAGGAATTCAACAGTAATCCTAATAAAAGTAATAGCAGTAATTTTTTCATCATCTGGAAATAAACGGGAAATTAGCTAATATTCAGGTTAATAAATGAAAAAAGCCGGAAGATTTTCCGGCTTTAAGATTATTGAACGGGTTTTGACCTTACCAGATTCGAACTCGCTCTTCCGGTTTTACCCACATCGGGTCGCCTTCTTCAATCGCGAAAGCATCATAGAATGCATCGATATTTTGAAGTGGAACATACGCGCGGTACATTCCCGGAGAATGAGGATCGGTCTTGATCTGGTTTTTCAAAGCCTCGTCTCTCATTTTGGTTCTCCAGACAGTTGCCCAGGATAGGAAAAATCGTTGTTCCGGAGTAAAGCCGTCGATCTTTCCTGGATCACCATGTTCTTTTAAATGAATTTGAAGTCCGTCGTAGGCAGCATTGACACCGCCAAGGTCTCCGATGTTTTCACCCAAGGTGAATTTTCCGTTGATGAAAGTACTATCAGCTACCTCGATCGCGCTGTACTGATCGGCAAGGCTTCCGCCTAGCTCTTCAAACTGCTTCAGGTCTTCATCTGTCCACCAGTTGTTCAGGTTTCCTTCTGCATCAAAACGAGCACCGCTATCGTCAAAACCATGAGAAATCTCGTGGCCAATCACGGCACCAATTCCGCCGTAATTCACGGCAGCATCAGCTTTGTAATCATAAAATGGCGGTTGAAGAATGGCTGCAGGAAATACAATTTCGTTAAAACTTGGGTTGTAGTATGCGTTTACCGTTTGAGGCGGCATATACCATTCAGTCTTGTCTACAGGTTGTCCAAGATCGGCCAGATTATCAGCCACTCTCCATTTCTGAGCGTTCAGCATGTTCTGGAAATAACTTCCGCCGTCCTCCGGGCTGGCAATTTCCAGTTCACTGTAATCTTTCCACTTGTCAGGATATCCTACCTTTACGGTAAAAGAACTCAGTTTTTCCAAAGCTTTTTTCTTGGTATCCTCGCTCATCCAGGTCAGGTTGTTGATTCGGTTTTCGTAAGCTTTTACGATGTTCCCGATCATTTCCTGTGCTTTTTCCTTGGCTTCCGGCGGGAAATTCTGCTCTACATACAGTTTTCCGAGCGCTTCGCCGAGCGTTCTGTTCACGGTTTGCAACGCTCTTTCATCCCGTGGTCGCTGCTGCTGCGCGCCACGAAGGGTCTTGTCGTAGAATTCCCAGTTCTTTCTTTCCAGTTCTGTAGTCAGGGCTGGAGCGGCGTCATTGAAAAGGTTCCATTTCAAGTAAGCTTTCCAGTCTTCTACGGAATTTTTGGCCAGCAATTGCTGAAGCGCCTTCATGTAACCAGGCTGTGACACTACGATCGTATCCAGATCTTTGGCGCCAATTCCTTCAAAATAAGCTTTCCAGTTCATAGCCGGAACGTTTTTCTGAAGTTGCGAGATCGAAGTTGGATTGTACGTTTTACGCGCGTCGCGACGTTCCACTTTGTCCATTTGCGGCTCGGCAAGACTGGTTTCAAAAGCCAGTATTTTATCGGCTTCTGTTTTGGCATCTTCTTCGGAATAATCTAAATACTGAAGCATTTCAGCGATGTAGGCCTTGTATTTTTCACGCTTGTCCTTAGAATCGGCATCATCTTTTACATAATAATCCCTGTCAGGAAGCCCCAATCCAGATGGGTTAAGATAGGCCACGTTCATGTTGCTGTCTTTTCTATCGGCACGAACACCAAAAGAGAAGAAGCCGGCGCTACCGTATTCACTCATATCGATCAGGAATTTCTGAAGATCTTCCTTGTTTTGGATAGAGTCGATCTTGGCAAGATATGGCTGAAGTGGCTTCACGCCCTGTTCGTTTCTGGAAACCGTATCCATGATACTTTCATAGAGTTTCACAGCTTTTGCTTCATCTGAAGCTGGGTCCAGACTGTCATTTTTCATGGCGCCGTTCAAAACAGCCAGCACATCATCGTCTGTTTGTTTTCTAAGTTCATTGAAACTTCCCCATCTTGTCTGGTCTTCGGGAATTTCAGTAGAATCCAGCCAGGTTCCGTTCACGTAACGGAAAAAATCTTCCTTAGGGCTGGTAGTGGTATCCATGTAAGCCAGGTTGATACCATGTAGCTCTTCTTTTTCTTCTGTTTTCTTGTCGTCATCGTCACAAGCCGTGAACAGACTCGTGGCAAAAACCGACAAAAACAGCAAACTGCTTATTTTCTTCATTGTTTACTAATTGGTTTTTTAATGCTCGGTAATTCTTAAAATTTTCCTGTAAACCAAAGAAACTGAATCGGTTTACGGGATTTGGATGGAAAATTAAGGAAAAGGTTTAATTATTGGTTAGTTTTTGAATGAGATTTGCATCAAAATCCTTTTTCATTTCGGTAAGACGATCTACATTTTCATTGGGTACGGCGATTGAAAGTACGTAATGCTGAATTTTCCAGGTTCCGTCTTCTTTTTTCATGACACCTGAACCACGGCAAATTCCCATATGGGTATCTAACAATTCGTCAAACCAGGCGGTCTTTTTATTCCCGTCAATATAGACGTGACGTTCGATAGGTGTAAAGGCCCAGGCTTTTCCCTTGTCAAAATAAGGCTTGCTAAAATTTTTAAATTCTTCTACATTCCAGTTTTCCGTAGCGTCGGTGCCGATGAAAATGGCATCGGAAGTCATCAGGTTGAAATAGGCGTCAAAGTCGGCTTTGGCTGCCGATCGGTGCCATTGATTGATGCTGGCTTCGATCTTATTCTGGATCTGTACCAGCTGTAGATCGGTTTTACGTGTTTGTGCCTTGCCTGGCAGGACAAAAAGTACCAGTAATACGGTTATAATGCTGATTTTCGTTTTCATTGTTGGCTGTTTTGTTGGAGACTGTCGTTGGTTTTCAATTGGTTGATACTATCCAGTTCCCGTTGTTTTCGTTCTTCTTCCTCGAACTTATCCAGTTCTTCTTCGAAATCTTCCAGGGTTTTCAGGAATTTTTCGTTCATCTGGCGCTTTAAATTGTTGAATTCTGAATATAGTTCGGTGGTGGTTTGTTCGATCTTTTTAGCGTCTGGCTCCCGCTGACCCGCAAATTGTTTCAGTAGTAAGGACTTGGTGAGGACCACGGTAAGCCTGGATTCCACCGCATTTGATCGCAACGTATCTGGCAGTGAGGCTTTTAAAGACTGCATGATCTCCGTGATTGCGGGGGCTTTGTCGGCCACGTCAATAACCTTTGAACCACGCAAATTCCTGATCTCATTTTCCGCAGTGATGAATTCCACCCATTTCAGGGCAATATTCCTTGGAGTAGAATCGAGTTTGACTTCCTGTTGTGGCAATACCAGTGGTTTTTGAAAAGCGATGGAATCACTTGCCGCGTTGGGGTCCTGGGTATCCTGAGGTTCACTTTTGCAGCTGGCCAGCACCAGAAGTATGAAAAAGATGAAAATTGAATTTCTCATTCCTGAAGTTTCGTTCCTTACAAAGTTATCTAATATAACTGAAAATCCAGATGCCAGATTGTGTTGAATAATTTCTAAAAAACCTGTTGTAATACACTTAAATGTTACGATTTCCTCTGCGTAATTGAATATATTTGCACAAATTTTTATTTATGGCAGATAAGATTTTGATCATTGGCGCCTGTGGCCAGATTGGAACCGAGCTAACTTTGAAATTGAGAGAGATCCACGGAGCGGAAGCGGTGGTAGCAAGTGATATTCGTGAAGGGGCAGAGGAGCTGATGCAATCCGGGCCATTCGAGATCCTTGATGCTACTGATGAACCCGGGATCAGGGCTGTCGTAAAAAAATATGAGATCAACCAGGTGTATCTAATGGCAGCCATGCTTAGCGCAACTGCTGAAAAAGCACCGATGAAGGCCTGGAACCTGAATATGAACAGTTTGTTCCATATTTTAGAAATGGGAAAAGAAGGGCTGATAGATAAAATTTTCTGGCCATCCAGTATTGCAGTTTTTGGCCCTACAACCCCAAAAGACCAGACGCCACAAATCACCGCGATGGAACCCACTACGGTTTACGGAATCAGTAAACAAACTGGAGAAAGATGGTGTGAATATTTCCATCGTAAATTTGGGGTGGACGTAAGAAGCATTCGTTACCCTGGGATTATTAGTTATAAGACTTTACCGGGTGGCGGGACAACCGATTATGCGATCGAGATCTTCCACGAAGCCTTAAAAAACAAATCTTACACGAGTTTTCTCGCAAAAGATGCCGAACTACCGATGATGTACATGGATGATGCGATCAAAGCTACTATCGATATCATGGAGGCTCCTTCGGAAAAGATCAGTATCCGTTCTTCCTATAACCTTGCGGCTATTAACTTTACTCCGGAAGTGCTTGCGAAAGAGATTCAGAAACACCTGAAAGATTTTGAGATCAGTTACGAGCCTGATTTCCGCCAACAAATCGCAGAAAGCTGGCCCTCGAGTATTGATGATTCGCAGGCTAGAAGCGACTGGGGTTGGAAACACGATTATGACCTTGAAAAAATGACCAGCACCATGCTGAAGGGAGTGGGAGAACGGCTGGAAAAATCAACAAAGTAATATTATAGAGAAGAGATAAAAAAGAAAAGCCGCTGAGAAGCGGCTTTTACATTGTAATCAGAAAAAATATATTATTCAATCACGCGAACCTGAGTTGCGTTCAATCCTTTTCTTCCTTCTGTTTCTTCGTACTCAACTGAATCTCCTTCCTGAATAGTTTCTCCGTTCAGTCCTGTAACATGTACAAAGATGTCTCTTTTGGTTTCGTTGTTAGTAATGAATCCGTAACCTTTAGACTCATTAAAAAATTTAACTGTGCCTTGCATAAAAATAATTATTAATAAGGCACAAACATAAAATAATAATAAATAGAAAGCGCTGAAAATCAGATTTTTTTTAGATAAAATTTTAAAATTCAGTCTACACCCTTATCTCGCATCTTCTTCATATTCTCCTCTGATAACGTATAGTCCTTCAGTCTTTTACCTCTCCATCGCACAACCAGGAATATTGGCATCAGTATAAACGAGGTCGCTAAAACAGCGATTCCGATGATCTTATCGCCGGTAGCAATATCACCGCTGAGCCTGAAATAAAAGCCCACTGCAATAGCTGCCAGAATAGCTATCCCGAAGATTTTCATGAAAACTTTCATACTACACAGTAAATTCTATTAATTTTTGACGATACGCCGTAAGCAGTTTCGATTTGGAAATAAACCCCACATATTTCCCGTCTTTAACCACGGGAAGGTTCCAGGCGTTGCTATCTTGAAATTTTGCCATGATCTCCTTCATTCGGTCATTTTCAATATCAATGATTGCCGGAGCGCGTTGCATGATATCACTCACCTTTACCTCGTCGTACATTTTTTCATCGAACATAATCGGGCGGATGTCGTCCAGCAAAATAATCCCGATGAAATTCCGCTTATCGTCTATCACCGGAAAAATATTTCGGGAAGATTTGATCACGCCTTCATGGATCACCTCCCGCAGGTTCATATCTACATGCAGCGGGATAAAATTCTTCTCGATGACCCTGGAAATATTCATCAGCGTGAGTACATTATGATCTTTGTTATGGGTTAGCAGGTCACCGCGCTGGGCCAGCTCCATGGTATAGACCGAATGTGGTTGGAATTTCGTAGTAATCATAAAAGAGATGGCGGCGGTGATCATGAGCGGAATAAAAAGTTCGTATCCGTGCGTGAGTTCGGCAATTAGGAAGATCGCGGTTAAGGGTGCCTGAAGCACTCCTGCCATCAAACCGGCCATTCCAACCAATGTGAAATTACTTACCGAAATCGGGTTTCGAAGCAATCCGCTGTTGTTCATGATTAGTGCAAAGCAATGGCCCATGGCACTTCCCATAAACATTACCGGTGCAAAAATACCACCCACACCGCCTGCTGAAAATGTCAAAGATGAAGCCACTATCTTAAAAATGACCAATCCAGCGAGTAAGGCCACAACCACCCAGATATTTTCCAGGTAATCGTTAAAAAAATTGGTGCCCAAAGCCTGCAGGTAGTTTTCGTGCAGGAGGTTGTTCACGACGTTATAACCTTCCCCATACAAAGGCGGAATGAAATAAATCAGTACTCCAAGTCCCAGTCCCGCAACCATCATCCGGGCAAACGGCGAGGTAATTCGGGAAAGCATTTTGGTGGAGTTAAAATATATTTTTGAAAAATAAATGGATGTTACCGAAGCTAAAATTCCCAGCATGATATAAAAAGGAACTTCAGAAATCTGGAAGGTATCCTGCAACTCGAATGGTAAAATAATCTGACTTCCGAAGAAAAAATAAGAGGTCAGAATCGCAGAAACTGATGCCAGTAGTAATGGTAATAATGATGCAAGAGTGAGGTCCAGGCTAAAAACTTCGATTGCGAAAATGATCGCGGCGATAGGCGCTTTAAAAATGGAAGACATGGCGCCGGCCGCGGCACAGCCAATTAATAAGGTGCGTGAGGCCTGGTTCATAAGGAACATCCTCGAAATGTTCGAACCCAGCGAAGCTCCAGTTGCTACGGTTGGGCCTTCCAGTCCCACAGACCCACCAAAACCAACTGTAATTGGAGCTGTGATCAATGAGGCATACATCTGGAACCGCTTCATAATCCCTTTCTGTCTCGAAATGGCGTATAGCGTGGTGGGAATTCCGTGGCCAACATTCTTCCGAAGAATGAATTTGATAATGAACCAAACGATCAACAAGCCAATCACCGGGAAAATGAAGTAAAAAGCTTCGTGATAATTTGCGATAAATTCTCCTTCCAGTAAATGCTGAATAAGGTGAGTGAGGTTTTTGATGATCACAGCGAACAATCCCGCTACAAAACCGATTATCGCACTCAGCATCATCAGGAATTGCTGATGGGTGAGGTGCTTGGATTTCCAGCTCAGGAACTTGTGAAGCAGGGTCTTGGTGAATTTTGCCACTACTATTGTATTAATGGTCGAATTTAAAAAATCCCGCAATATGCGGGACTTTAATTATTCTATTTTGACTCTTAAGTGTAATTCTTCTAGTTGTTCATCGTCCAGCGGTGCTGGTGCATCGATCATAATGTCCCGTCCCGCGTTATTCTTCGGAAAAGCGATATAATCCCGGATGCTTTCCTGGCCGCCCAGAATGGCAGTTAGCCTGTCAAATCCAAAAGCGATTCCACCGTGAGGCGGCGCTCCATATTGAAACGCATCCATCAGGAATCCAAACTGAGCTTTCGCTTCTTCTTTGGTGAAGCCTAAGAGGTCGAACATTCTCGACTGCATTTGCTGGTCATGAATCCTGATGGAACCACCACCAATTTCGTTACCATTCAACACAAGATCATACGCATTGGCTCGTACTTCTCCGGGAGCTGATTCCAGTTTGGAAATATCTTCGGGTTTCGGAGAAGTGAATGGATGGTGCATCGCGTGGTATCGCTCTGTTTCTTCATCCCATTCCAGCAACGGGAAATCTACTACCCAAAGAGGAGCAAATTCCTCGGCTTTTCGAAGGCCGAGTTCATTCCCTAAATGCATTCTCAAAGCGCTTAGTTGGGTACGGGTTTTATTGGCGTCGCCTGCCATCACGAGTATAAGGTCTCCAGGTTTGGCCCCTGTTGCTTCTGCCCATTCTTTCAGGTCTTCTTCAGAATAGAATTTATCTACGGAAGATTTCATGCTGCCATCTTCGTTATACTTGGCATAAACCAATCCGCTGGCTCCAACCTGGGGTCTCTTCACCCAGGAAATCAAAGCATCCAATTCTTTCCTCGTAAAAGAAGCAGCTCCTGGAACGGCAATTCCCACCACCAGTTCCTGCTGGTCGAAAACGTTGAAACCTTTGTTTTTAGCCAGCTCATCCAGTTCGGCAAATTCCATCCCAAAACGGATGTCCGGTTTGTCATTCCCGTATTTTTTCATCGCTTCGGCATAGGTCATTCGTGGGAATTTTTCAACTTCCACACCTTTGATTTCTTTCAGTAAATGGCGTGTCAATCCTTCAAAAATATCCAGAATATCTTCCTGCTCCACGAAGGTCATTTCGCAGTCGATCTGGGTAAATTCCGGCTGCCTATCGGCGCGAAGGTCTTCATCCCTGAAACATTTTACGATCTGGAAATATTTGTCCATTCCGCCAACCATCAGCAACTGTTTAAAAGTTTGAGGCGATTGAGGCAAGGCATAAAACTGCCCTTCGTTCATTCGGCTTGGCACCACAAAATCACGGGCACCTTCCGGAGTAGATTTGATCAAATAAGGAGTTTCGACTTCAATAAAACCCTGATCTGAAAGGTAATTACGAACCTGCATTGCCACTTTGTGACGAAACATCAGTTTGTTTTTCACGGGATTTCTTCGAATATCCAGGTAGCGGTACTTCATCCGAAGATCTTCCCCACCATCGGTTTCTTCTTCGATCGTAAATGGCGGAGTTTTAGAATCATTTAAAATCTGGAGTTCTTTTACCAACACCTCGATATCCCCGGTTGGGATATTCGGGTTTTTAGATTCGCGTTCAATCACCTCGCCCTTTACCTGGATCACAAATTCCCGGGCCAGTGTTCCTGCCAAGTTCATGAGGTCTTCAGCACTTCGCTCTTCATCAAAGATAAGCTGGGTGATCCCATAACGATCTCGAAGATCTACCCAGATCATAAATCCTTTATTCCTAACTTTTTGAACCCATCCGGCAAGGGTGATCTCCTGGCCAATTGCTGATGCGTTTAACTCTCCACAGGTATGACTTCTGTACATTAGCTACTTTAAATTTTGAACGGGCACAAAAGTAAGAAGTTAAATGCTTTTCTATAAGGATAATTGCTGAAAATTATAGGGAAAATAGGCCAATGTTACCAAATGGTTAATGTGTAATTAACTGAAAATCAGAAAAAAACAGTTCCAATGTTAACTTAATGTTACGTAAATATTGCTTGTTTGTAAACTTTGTGTATATTTGTAAGGTAAACGTTAACTGAGAGGTCATGAAGACAATGAAGAATATACTATGTGCTGCGCTTTTCGCTACAGGAAGTGTGGCTTTCGCACAAACTGAAGCGCCTAAGCCTGTATTTGAGAAGCAGGGAGAATTAATGAAAGGAACTTTTTATTATGATGACGGAAGTATTAGACAGGAAGGTACGTACAAGAACGGGAAGCTCCATGGAGAGTGGATTTCTTACAACCAGAACGGTGAGAAGACTGCGATCGCGCAATACAAACAAGGTGAAAAAGACGGAGTCTGGTTTTTTTGGTCTGGTGATAAACTTACTCAGGTAGAGTATAACCAGAACAATATCGCTTCTGTGGATAGCTGGAAAAGCGACTCACCAATCGTAAGCAACGAATAAAAAATTTATATCTGTTTAAAGAAAAACCCGGAGCATTTGCCCCGGGTTTTTTTGTTTTAGCTATGTGCGGGCGTTCCGCCTCTTTTTTCTTTGATTCTCAGTTTTCCCCTGTTCACCAGGTAGAACATAACCGGAACCACGATCAGGGTGAGGAAAGTCGCGAAGACCAATCCAAAGATCACCGTCCAGGCCAGAGGTCCCCAGAAGATCACGTTATCACCACCAATATAGATCCCTGGATTGTAATCAATGATCAGCCCGAAGAAATCAATGTTCAGCCCCACCGCCAGCGGAATCAAACCTAATACGGTCGTGATCGCCGTTAACAATACGGGTCTCAGCCTTGATTTACCTCCGCGTACGATACAATCGAAATACTGTTCACGCGTAAGCATCTGGTCGCTGTCAATTCCCAGTTCTTCTTTTTTACGATCGATCAGGATCTGTGTGTAATCGATCAGTACGATCGCGTTATTTACTACAATTCCGGCCAGAGAGATGATCCCCATCATGGTCATGATAATTACAAAGTCCATCTGGAAAATAATGAGCCCTAAGAACACACCCACCAGACTGAGGATTACGGCCATCAGGATAATTACCGGTTTGCTGACGCTATTGAACTGTGCTACCAGGATTAACAGAATACCTCCAATTGCGATAAGCAGAGCTTTCAGCAGGAAGTTCATGTTTTCTGCCTGTTCTTCCTGTTCCCCTGTAAATTTCAGGTTCATATCTTCTGGCAACTGGTAATTCTTCAGTTCAGTTTTCAATTGTTCCACCACCTGGTTCGGGTTGTAGTTTCCTAGCACGTTGGAATAAACAGTGATCACCCTTTTCAGGTCTTTTCGGTTGATAGAACTAAAGGAAGAGGCGACCTTGGTTTCTACCAGCGAACTAATTGGAACCTGGATCAACTGTCCTGAATTCTGATCGCGGAAGGTAATTGGCTGGTTGAAAAGTGCATTTTCATCATAGCGATACTGGTCATTCAGCCGCACATTCACCTCGTAGTCATCATCCCCGTCTTTATAGGTGGAAATTTCCTCGCCATAGATCGCGCGTCTTAAAGTTTGTCCAACCTGTGCCGTAGAAACTCCAAGTTGTCCTGCTTTTTTCCGGTCTACCCGAACATCCAGCTCTGGTTTGGATTTGTTTACGTCAATTTTTAATTCTTCGATCCCGCCCACATTTAGGTTTTGAATATAGGAACGAATATTTTCGGCTTCCGCGAGCATTTTCTCATAATCCTCACCGCTCAACTCGATATTGATTGGGTAGCCGGTAGGAGGGCCAGCGGCATCTTTTTCCACAATAATGGAAACCCCTGGAAAGCCACCCACTGCTTTTCGTACTTCTTCCAGCACCTCGCTACTCTTTACGCCGCGACGTTCTTTGAATTCACGCATTACGAGGGTCACTTTTCCACGATTCGGCATTTCACCCTGCTGCCCACCATTGGTCATCGGGTTTCCGGCACCTTCACCAACCTGTGAAATGGCCGATTCTACCATGAAGTTGTATCCCTCTTCATCTTCATATTGCTTGATCACTTCAAAAATTCGCTGTTCTACTTTTTTGGTAAGTTCATTGGTCTTTTCAATATCGGTTCCTTCCGGGTATTCGATATAGGTGATCACCTGCTTAGGCTGATTTTCAGGGAAGAACAGAACGTCTGGCTGCACCAGTCCAATCAGGATGAACGAGAAGAACAACATCAGTAAGGTTCCGAAGAAAAAGACATAGGCTTTTTTTCCTCTTAGGGCATATTTCAGCAGTCGGCCATAATTGAATTCCAGTTTTTTCAGGGCTTTAAACTGAAAATATTTCACGCCTTTTGCCAGTACATATTTATAGAACCAAAGCAGCAAAACGGCTAAAATCGCAAGATTTCCGAAGGCTCTCATGGCCCCAATGTTCAGTACAAATCCGCCGAAAAGCAATAATACCCCAATAGCTCCTAAAATGATACTAATGCGAACGAGTCTTTTTTTGCTAATATGACCTTCTTCGGTTTTCATGAACTGGGAGGTCAGCATCGAGTTGATAATGAGCGCTACAAACAGTGACGATCCCAGTACTATAGACAAGGTGATTGGAAAAATCACCATAAATTTACCAATTGTTCCCGGCCATAGTCCCAGAGGGAAAAAGGCCATAAGTGTAGTAGCCGTGGAGGCGATAATTGGCCAGGCGATCTCACCTAGACCCTGTTTAGCCGCACGAATTCGTGGCATGCCTTCATCCATGAGGCTGTAAACGTTTTCTACAACCACGATCCCATTGTCTACCAGCATCCCGAGCCCCATAACCAGCGCAAAAAGTACCATGGTGTTTAGCGTATAACCCAAACTGGAGAGAATGATGTAGGACATGAGCATGGATAGCGGAATGGCCAGCCCTACGAAAAGCGCATTTCTGAAACCAAGGAAGAACATCAATACCAGCACCACCAGGATTACCCCGAAAATGATGTTATTTACCAGGTCGTTCACCTGGTTACGGGTATCTGTAGAAAGGTCGTTCGTGAGGCTGATGTGCAGTCCTTCCGGCAGGTAACTTTCTTCTTCTTCCTGGATGATCTTCTTGATCTCGTCTACGGCTTCGATCATGTTCTTTCCGCTACGCTTCTTCACATCCAGCATCACTACCGGGTCTCCATATTCCCGTGCGTAAGTGGTTGGGTCTTTTTCGTGAAATTTGATCTCGGCAATATCCTTCAGGAAAATATTCCCGCCGTCCCTTTTCACCACTACGTTCTGTAATTCCTGTGGATCCTGGATCTCACCAATGATCCGGATGTTCTTCTGAACACCACTCGTGACCACGTTTCCACCGGAAATTGTCCTGTTTTCGCTGCTTACCGCGTTGACGATATCGTTGAAACTGGTTTTGGAAGCCGCCATTTTGTACAGGTCTACCGCGATCTCTACCTCCATTTCTTCGGCACCGCGAATACTGGCTTCCTTGATTTGAGGCAGTAGCTCGATCTTTTCCTGAAGATATTCGGCGTAATCCTTCAACTGCTGTACAGTATAATCTCCCGTGAGGTTAATGTTAAGAATGGGCTGTTCTTCAGAAAAGTTCAGGTCAAAAACGTTTGGTTCTACCTTGGCTCCGTTGTCCAGGGTTGGCCAGGTGGTCTCGGCCTTGGCGAGGTCTACCTTATCTTTGATCTTCTGTTTCGCCACATCCACGCTCACATCTTCTTCAAATTCCACGAGCACCATAGAGTAATCCTGAAGCGTGGTGGAGGTGATCTCTTTCACGCCGCCCACGTCATTGAATTCTTCCTCCAGCGGTTCGGTGATGAACTTCTCCACGTCTTCCGCAGAGTTCCCCGGGTTAATGGAGCTTACATAGATCTTGGTTTCGATAATTTCGGGGAAGGATTCCCGCGGCATACTGTAATAAGATAACAAACCACCCACCATCAAAATAGCGATGATCACGTACACCGTCATTTTGTTATCAATGGCCCAGGAGGAAAGTTTAAATTCCTTGTCGATATTTTTCATATGCTTATTTTCTGAATTTTATTTCCTGGCCGTCACGCAGGTTTTTAGCACCTTCTATGATGAGGATCTGGCCAGACTGCAGGCCTTTGGTCACCTCGATGCTGTCGTTATAGGTGTAGCCGGTTTCCACGATGACCTTTTGGGCCACGCCGGTGCTGTCGTTGGAACTTTCTCCAAGAATATAAACCAGGCTTTCTCCCATGGCGTTCTTCTGAATGGTGCTCTCCGGTATGATCACAGATTCTTCTGAAGTATAATCATTCAGCATAATCGTTGCGATCTGGTTTGGTTTGATCACCCCTTCTGAATTAGGGATCGCGATCTGCACCTTGAACGTACGGTTGTTCGGGTTAATATTGTTCCCTACCTGGGAAACCTTTCCGTCAAGCTCCTCACCAATGGAACTGATCTGGATCTTTACATTGGTTCCTTTCTTGATCTTGGTAAGGTAATTTTCTGGAACGTCGGCCTCTACGTACATGTTTTCGAGGCTGATAAGCCTGAAAAGTTGACTCTGTCCCGGGCTAACCACTTCGCCATTCTCGGTAAAAACCTCGTCGATAACCCCGGAAAATGGTGCTCTTACCACTGTTTTGGAGATCTGTGATTTCATCTGGTTTACCGAATTCTGGGTAGATTCATAATTGGTTTTTGCGTTGAGGTATTCGATCTCTGAACCAATATTTTGCTCCCACAGTCTTTTTCTTCTTTCATAAGTGGTTTTGGCAAGGGAAGCCTGAGCCTCCAGTTGAGCTAACTGGCTCGACAAACCACCATCGTCGATACGTGCCAGTACCTGCCCTTTCCGAACACGGTCTCCTTCATCTACGTTCACCTGCGTTAAAAGGCCGGAATATTCCGGGTAAATAATGATGTTTTCATCAGTAGCAACATCCCCCTGAACTTCCGCATAGTGGCGGAAGGTTTCCTGTTTCAGAGTATCTACTGAAACTAATGGCAACTGCCTGCTTTTGTCCAGTTCCCTGATCTTTTCATCCAGTTTATTGATATTCGCACTAAGCTGACTTTGGAGGCTGCTCAATTCGGCTTTTTTGGCTCTGATCGCCTCGAGGTCTTCGCTTTCAATGACCTGCTCAACCGATTTTTCGTCGTTTCCGCAGCTGGCCAGAACAAGGGTCAGACTTGCGAGAAGGAAAAACTTTTTCATAAATATTTGGTGTGGGAAATTAGTTTTCATCGTTATAGGTTCTGGTATCTAGTAAATTTTCAAGGGTCACCTTGGAGTTGATCACCTGCAGCATGGCATCCAGGTAATTCTGCTGGGCAGAATAAAGCTGGCTTTGTGCTTCGCTTAATTCAAAACTGCTGGCAATCCCTTCGAAGAATTTAACCTGGTTTTTATTTTCAATTCTTTCGGCCAACTCCAGGTTTTTCTGTGCATTCTCATAGTTTTCCAGGCTAAATTCATAATCGCTTTTGGCCTGTTTGATCTGTTGCTTCACCTGGTTTTCGGTCTGCTCCAGTTCCAGTAGCGCCTGCTCGTATTCGATCTCTCGCTGCTGGGTTTTGGCCCCGCGCATTCCGCTGCTGAAAATTGGAATATTCAGGCTCACCCCTAAAATAGACTGTCCAAAATATTCCTGGTCCCCATTCAAAAATGTGAACGTATCGCTGTAGCCCTGGTACCCGTAGTTCACGAAACCTGAAAGGGTTGGCAATGCTTTTGCCTTCTGAAGTTTTACCTGGATTTCTGCGCTTTCAGCTGAATTTTTTGCAATTCGGTAATCGATATTTTCTTCCACGGGAATCTGTTCCTGCAAAAGGTTCAGATCATAGTAACGCATGGCGAGTTCCTTCAGGTCATCGGTCAAAATCACTTTTTCCTCCACGGGAATTCCGAGACTCATATTCAGCATTTCGTAGGCGATACTGCGCATACGCTGACTTCGGCTCAGCTGGTTTTTTAAATTTAACAGCGTGATTTCCAATTGCTCTACGTCTTCCTGCTCAGTTAATCCGTTTTCATAGATCTTCTGTGTCTCATCAAAATTCTTTTGAACCGTTTTGACGTTTTTCTGAAGAATATTCACGCTTTCTTCCGCGAGCAGCACATTTCCGTAAGCGTTGATCACGGCTTTTTTGACTTCCAGATCGGTCTTGGTTTTGGCATTTTTGGAGATCTGAAGCAGGGTTTTCACTGATTGGATTCCCACGATATAGGATCCATCGAAGATAAGCTGGTTCCAGGTTGCCGTCGCGTTCATGCTTTGCTTGGTCCCGAATCGAACAGGAATGAAGCCCTGTGGCGCGTTTACCGGGGTGCTATTGCGCTGCACATTATCAAAATACTGTTGAACCACATCAATAGTGCTTTGGGTATTGTCAAAAGCCGCCGCGGGAAGCAGGGTGACCGGCTGCTGCAAATAATTTTGATAATCTACCGAACCCGAAATTTGCGGTAATCCCTGGGCAATGATCTCCCATTTTTGTTTTAATGCCTTGTCAACATCTTTTTGAGCGATTTGCGACTGGTAGCTGTTTTCCAAACCAAAACTTATGGCTTCGCTGAGGGAAAGCTGGTAAGTTCGGCTGCTATCTGCAGAGATTTCCTGTGCGAAAAGGCCGGAAGCCTGCAGGCTCAAAAAGCTTAAAACGATCAGTATTCTATTTTTCATGGTTGTCTTCTAAATATGCTTCAAGTATTTCTATTCCTTTTGGGGTGCAAATGGCGCGAAGGTGATATTCCAGGAATTCCTGCATCAAATGGGATTCGCTGAATTCCTCTGCCGGGAAAATATCTTTGTCTTTGATCCCCATCATCCCCACAAAATGCAGCCTGCTAATAAACGTGACATCGATCTGGTCCCGATAAAAACCGGAATCGATCCCGCGCTGGATGTTCTGCCCCACGCAATCCTGCAACAGGTCAAACTGATTGCTGATGAGTTTCGAAAAGATCTTCGGGTAGTATTTCTTCAGCTGAAAATGCGGAGAAGTTTTTTCTCCTTTCAGGTTTTGGTTCACAAAGCGCTTGATCTCGAAATTTTCGATCACCGGATTCAGGTTTTGCTGTCTTATTTCATTAATTCCTTCAGTAACCATTTGTAAAATATGGTTTCCCGAGGCATCGATCAGTTTCGTTTTGGTGGAAAAATGGGCGTAAATGGTCTTTTTGGAAATACCGAGTTTATCGGCAATATCATCCATGGTGACGCTTTTAAACCCGTAATTCAGAAACATCTCAACCGCTACTTCTATAATTTGTTCTCTCACTTTTCTGAAAAATTTGGTGCAAAAGTAAGTCAGGAAACTTTAAAAACAAAAAAAGTTTCCATAGTTTTAATTACCACAAGAAATTTTTGTGACATTTTTGTTTCCAGACCTGTCTGAATTTTTCACGTTGCTCGGGAGACATGCGCTTCAATTTTTCCTTAAAATCACCCCGGGAACGAGGGCCGCTTTTTCTGCAGCCGGAAAAACCCCCAAACAGGATCTTACTTAAAACCAGTATTCCCATGGCCTGCCAGTATGTGATGTGCTTTACGCCGGTTATTTCGGGTAAAATCCCGTTCCAAAGCCACATGACGATCGTGGTGACCACGAACAGTATGGCTATGGGAACCAGGATGAATTTTGCTTTGAATCGTCCTTTTTGAAACATGATGTGTTATTTTAGTAATTATCCAGGTCTTTATACAACTGGTGAAGTCGCTTGCGAAGGTGTTTCACTGCATATTGTTTCCTGCTGATAATGGTTTTAATATTCGTTTGTTGCTCCTCTGCGATTTGTTGCAGTGTTTTTTCTTCAATTTCATTCTGGATGTAGACCAGTCGCTGTGTTTCAGGAAGTTCTTCGAGTGCTTCAAACAGCGCTTTCCAGATCTCATCCTGGAAAAATTTCAATTCCGGGTCTTTAGAAGTGTCCAGAAGCAGTAATTCCTGTATGGATGAATAGCCTTCTTCTTCCTCCTGAGGCTCGTAATCTTCAATATTCCCCGTCTTTTTCTTTCGGTAACTGTCGGTAATTTTATTTCGGGTTACCCTGAACAGCCAGTTTCCCACGTTGACGATCTGCGAAATATTGGTAAGGTTGCTGAACTGGAACCATACTTCCTGCAGGATATCTTCCGCATCTTCATCATTGCGTACCTTTGGTTTGATGAATGCCAGCAATTTTTCACTGTAGTCATTTACCGTGTTTTCAATAATATGTTCCTTTTTATGCTGGGACATTGATCGTTTTAGGCTGCCTTATACTATTAAAGACGAATCAGGATTCGTTTTACTTTAAAATTTCTGAAAAAATTTAAAATTTAGGAATCATTTATAAAGTTGAAGTGTTTTTAGAGTTGTCATTTTGAGCACAATTGCCTTATTTTTGGCGGATGCAAAACATTTCATTTCTTCGAGAAGAATTTATCCAGTACCTGAATGCAAAGGTAAGTGTAAAAGAGCCTGCAAATCTGTACGAACCAATGGTTTATATTCTGGACCAGGGAGGCAAGCGTCTGCGCCCGGTACTCGTACTGATGGCTGCTGAAATTTTTGACTGTCCCTATCAAAAAGCGCTGGATGCGGCTTTGGCGATCGAGATCTTTCATAACTTTTCGCTGGTGCATGACGATATCATGGATGACGCGCCGCTTCGAAGAGGGAAGGAGACCGTTCATGAGAAATGGGATGTGAATACCGGGATCCTTTCCGGCGATGCGATGCTGATCAATGCCTACCAATTATTTGAAAATTATGAAGGCGAGGTTTTTCGTGAGCTGGCTAAACTCTTCAGTAAAACAGCAATCGAAGTGTGTGAAGGGCAGCAATATGACATCGATTTTGAGACGCGGGACAACGTAACGATCAGCGATTACCTGAAAATGATCGAATATAAGACTGCCGTGCTGGTGGGGGCCTCCCTGCAAATGGGAGCGATTGTAGCCAAGGCTTCATCGTCCTGTAAAAAAGCAATTTATGAATACGGGAGATTGCTGGGAATCGCCTTTCAGTTACAGGATGATTATCTTGACGCCTTTGGCGATCCCGATACCTTCGGAAAGCAGGTTGGGGGAGATATCATTGAAAACAAAAAGACTTTCCTCTACCTTAAAACGCTGGAAGCGGCCAATGAAAACGAGGCCCGCCAATTAGAACACCTGTATACTATAAGCCCGGCTGATAATTCCGGAAAGATCGAAGCCGTAAAAAATCTTTTCGAATCCAGCGGTGCGGCTGAGATCACCCGTCGTGAAATTGAACGATATACCCGGAAGGCCTTTTTGATCTTAGACAAGATCGACCTTCCGGAAGCTAAAAAAGAACCACTTCGGAAATTCGGTGAAATGCTCATGGAGCGTCAGGTCTAATTTCCAAAAAGCAGGCTTTCCAGTTTTCCGGTGACTTTCCGAACATGTTAAAATTCCTATAATCCGATAGAGAATTATCATAATACGTCCCGGCTGTTTTTCTTAAAAATTGTATTTTTGTTCCTGTTTTTTAGACAGGAAGAAACATTTGTTTCAATTTTATGGAGAGATTTTCATTTCTAAATGCCGCGCACACTGCGTATCTGGCAGAGCTTTATGACCAGTATTTACAGCATCCCGATAGTGTAGAGCCCAGTTGGAGGGCTTTTTTTCAAGGTTTTGACTTCGGAAAAGAGAGCTCGAACGGGATTTCAGAAGAAGTTCTGGAAGAAGCACAGATGGATTTTGCTGAAGGTGAAGTACCAGAGCAGGTTGTTAAAGAGTTTCAGGTAATCAGGCTTATTGATGGTTACCGTACCCGCGGACATTTATTTACCAAAACAAACCCGGTAAGGGAACGCAGGAAATATTCACCCACGCTGGATATCGAGAATTTTGGCCTTGAGCAAAAAGACCTCGATACCGTGTTCAATGCCGGTGAAATTCTGGGCATTGGTCCAAAACCGCTGAAGGATATCATTACCCATTTGCAAAAGGTGTATTGCCAGAGCATCGGGATAGAGTATATGTACATCCGGAAGCCGGAAGAGATCGAGTGGATCCAGGATAAACTGAACATCAACGAGAACCAGCCAAAATTCGATGCCGATCGCAAAAAGCAAATTCTGAAGAAGCTGAATGAAGCGGTTTCCTTCGAATCTTTTCTTCATACCAAGTACGTTGGGCAAAAGCGTTTTTCACTGGAAGGTGGAGAAAGTTTGATCCCGGCGCTGGATGCTTTGATCGAAAAGGCTGCAGAGTTTGGCGTGAAAGATTTCGTGATGGGAATGGCACACCGTGGTAGGTTAAATACCTTAACCAATATCTTCGGAAAAAGTGCCAAGGATATTTTCAGTGAATTCGACGGAAAGGATTACGAGCAGGATATTTTTGATGGAGATGTAAAATATCACCTGGGATGGACCTCTTGCCGTACAACTGATTCTGGAAAAGAGATCAATATCAATATTGCTCCGAATCCGTCTCACCTGGAAACAGTAGGATCTGTAGTTGAAGGAATTTCCAGGGCAAAGCAGGATCGCCATTATGATGAAGACGATTCCAAAGTTTTGCCAATTCTGGTTCACGGGGATGCAGCGATCGCCGCACAGGGAGTGGTATACGAAATTGTGCAAATGGCTCAGCTTGAAGGTTACAAAACCGGAGGGACGATTCACATTGTAGTGAATAACCAGATCGGATTTACCACCAATTACCTGGATGCGCGAAGTTCTACCTATTGTACCGATGTTGGGAAGGTGACGCTTTCACCCGTTCTGCACGTGAACGCAGATGATGCGGAAGCAGTGGTTCATGCCATTCTTTTCGCACTGGATTTCAGGATGAAATTCCGTCGTGATGTGTTCATCGACCTGCTAGGATATAGAAAATACGGGCATAATGAAGGTGATGAGCCTCGTTTTACCCAGCCAAAATTATATAAAGCCATCGCGAAGCACGAAAATGCCCGCGATATCTATTTCGAGAAACTGAAAAGTGAAGGGGTTGTAGATGACGAATACCTCAAAAATCTCGAAGAAACCTACAAAGCTTCGTTAGAAGAAAAACTGGAAGATTCCAGGAAAGAAGATACTACACGCATTACGCCGTTCATGCAGGACGAGTGGGATGGTTTTGAAAACGTTCAGGAAGACGAGATGATGAAAGACGTTGATACGACTTTCCCAATCGAAAAACTGGACAAAGTGGCCGAAGCAGTTTCACAATTGCCGGAGGACAAAAAATTTATGCGGAAGATCAAAAAGATCATCGACCTGCGTAAAACAATGTATTTTGATGATAATAAGCTGGACTGGTCTATGGCCGAGCATCTTGCTTATGGTTCGTTGATGCAGGAAGGCTATAACGTGCGAATTAGCGGTCAGGATGTGGAAAGAGGGACTTTCTCTCACCGTCACGCCGTTTTGAAGGTGGAAGACAGCGAAGAAGAGATTATTTTGCACAATAATATTGAAGATCGAAAAGGAGATTTCTTTATTTATAATTCACCACTTTCGGAATACGGAGTAGTTGGCTTCGATTATGGGTATGCCATGGCGAGTCCAACCACACTTGCGATCTGGGAAGCACAGTTCGGGGATTTTGTGAACGGTGCACAGATCATGATCGACCAGTATATTTCTGCTGCGGAAGATAAATGGAAATTGCAGAACGGCCTGGTGATGTTCCTGCCTCATGGCTACGAAGGCCAGGGAGCAGAGCACTCTTCCGGTAGAATGGAGCGATTCCTTCAGCTTTGTGCCAAAGACAATATGTATGTGGCTGATGTGACCACACCGGCCAACCATTTCCATTTGTTAAGAAGGCAGATGAAGGCGAAGTTCAGAAAACCGCTGATCATTTTTACGCCAAAAAGTTTGCTGCGTCACCCAAAAGTGATCTCGACAAAAGAAGAATTCGCCAACGGAAGTTTTCAGCCTGTGCTGGACGATCAGGATGCGAAAACCGATAAGGTGAAAAGTCTTGTTTTCTGTACCGGTAAGTTTTATTACGACTTGCTGAAATTCAAGGAAGACAACGAACGTGAAGATGTGGCGCTGGTTCGAGTGGAGCAATTGTTCCCGGTTCCTTCAGAAAAAATGAAGGAGATAATGGCCAAATATGACCAGGCAGATGATGTGGTTTGGGCACAGGAAGAGCCAAGAAATATGGGAGCTTACGGGCATATGCTGATGCATTTCCCAGAAGCCAGAAAATTCAGGGTATGCAGCCGTAAATTCTACGGTTCACCGGCAGCCGGTAGTTCCGTAAGATTCAAAAAACGACACGAGCGTGTGATCGCTAGTGTTTTCGATAAAAATTTAAACGAAGAAGAAAATAATTAAGAATCTTTTTCCTGGTTTTCAGGAAACAAAATAAATAACAATCATGGCCTTAGAAATGAAAGTTCCTTCTCCCGGGGAGTCCATCACTGAAGTAGAGATCGCTCAGTGGCTGGTAGAAGACGGGGATTATGTTGAAAAAGACCAGGCGATAGCCGAAGTAGATAGCGACAAAGCAACCCTTGAATTACCTGCGGAAGCCAGCGGAATCATAACCCTGAAAGCAGAAGAAGGTGACGTGGTGGAAGTTGGAGAAGTGGTGTGTTTGATCGATACGGAGGCTGAAAAGCCAGGAGGCGGTGACGACAAACCTGCGGAAAAAGAGGAAAAAGAAAGACAGGATTCCAAAGACAGCAAGGCAGATAGCGAAAAGGCTCCTGCTAAAACGGAAGAACCTTCGAAATCCAGCACTCCCGCTCAAAAGCAGGATGATACGTATGCCACCGGAAGTCCTTCTCCTGCTGCAAAAAAGATTCTTGATGAAAAAGGCATTGCAGCCAAGGATGTAAAAGGCAGTGGCAAAGATGGTAGGGTAACCAAGGAAGATGCTGTACAGGCTAAGGCTTCTATGGGAACTCCGGGTACAGGTAAGCGGGGCGAGTCTCGTAAAAAAATGTCCATGTTCCGTCGTAAACTTTCTGAACGTTTGGTAAGTGCCAAAAATGATACAGCGATGTTAACTACTTTCAATGAAGTAGACATGTCGGCCATTTTTGCGCTAAGGAAAAAATATAAAGAGGAATTTAAGGACAAGCACGGGGTGAGTTTAGGCTTTATGTCATTCTTTACGTTGGCTGTCGTTCGCGCGTTGGACGAATATCCTGCGGTAAATTCCATGATTGATGGTGATTATACCATCAGCTATGATTATAAAGATATCAGTATCGCGGTTTCTGGTCCAAAAGGACTGACGGTACCGGTGATCAGGAATGCTGAAAACCTTAGTTTCCGAGGAGTGGAAGCTGAAGTGAAAAGACTGGCGTTAAGAGCACGCGACGGGCAGATCACCGTAGATGAAATGACCGGTGGAACCTTTACCATTACCAATGGTGGAGTATTCGGTTCCATGCTTTCTACGCCAATTATCAACCCTCCACAGAGTGCGATTCTGGGAATGCACAATATCGTAGAAAGACCAGTGGCTATTGATGGCCATGTAGAAATTAGGCCGATCATGTACGTGGCACTTTCTTATGATCACAGGATCATCGACGGAAAGGAATCTGTTGGGTTCCTGGTAGCCGTGAAGGAAGCGATCGAAAATCCGGAAGAATTGTTGATGGATAATGATGTAAAAAGAGCGCTGGAACTTTAGTTTCGGTAATATTCTATAAAAAAAGGCAGCCAATTGGCTGCCTTTTTTGTTCCTAACAATAGATTAAAACAAAACTAACAAACGAATTATATTCAAAGAAAGCACTCCCAGTATTAGGATAACTAACAGTGCCATGAGAATCTGGGTTAAAAGCCGGGTTTTGATAACGAACTAATTTTAACCAAAAATAGCCAAAGACTACACGGTGGGAAAGGGGAAAAATACCCTTATTTCAGGTAAAGTGCTTTATTCTTATAGTCGATTACCGCTTTGCCGCGCTTCAGGATGTCTGCGCCAATAATACCATGAACCTTATCGGCTTTATGATTTTCCAGGGCTTCGTTCACATGCCTCAGGTCAAAAAGAACGAGATCTACCTTTTTCTTTTTCCAGCCTTTGATCTCGATCCTGTTTTTTTGGGAAATCTGGGTGAGCATATTGGTGGCACCCGCGCCGGCAGCTTTAATATCACTATCTTCTGAAAGCAGTTCAAAATGGGTAATTGCATCGATGCCCACGCAGGTACTGGATGCCCCGGTATCCAGGATAAAACTCCCTTCTATATCATTGATTTTTGCTACCAGTTCCAGGTGATTGGTTTTGGTATATTTCAGTTTGATTTGGTGATAGCCTTTTTCCTTCAGCAGTTTTTTTAAAGACATAGCATGCTTTTCCTGCAAATATAATGCTTTCCTGTGGGGGCTTTAGGCAGGAAGTTTGACTTTGTGAGAGGAATTAACAAGTCTGGGATCGGTATGGGTAGCCTGCCTTTTCAGCCATTTAATATCGATACAGAGGTGCCCGAGATCTTCCGTGACTGTACCATAACAGGCATAAATCCCGTAATTGAAATAATCGTAGTGTCGTGCCACCTGCGGGAAAAGGACGATATCGAATATGCCACCCTGCTGGTCGTAAAAAGTCCCGAAGAACATGTATTTTCCGTTAGAAGTGGGGTTCTTCTTGTAGTTCACAAGATTTCCATAGATCTTCACTTCCTTTCCAATATGTTTCTTGAGATCTTTAGCGAGGAGAGCACTTTCCGGTGGTTCCTTCAGTAATTCAAAATGACTGCAGAGCGGGAAGCCCAGCAATTCCATCTGGTCGTAGGCTTCGGAAATTCTGGAAAACTCAAATTCCGGAAGTTCAAAATCGCGATGTGGCGGTTTGAAAAGTACCGCCTGCCCGCTTCTTTTTGCGGAATGATTCAGTTTGAAATACGCTTTCCAGAGCAGGTGATGTTTATTGTAACCGGTAAAACGGAAGGCATTGATCTTCAGCAACAGGCTCAGCTGCTCGATCGAGATGGGGACGCGATCTATGAAATCATCCAACGACTGAAATTCCCCAAAAAATTGCCGGTTTTCGAGAATATGCCTGATGGTCTTCGCTTCCAGTTCCCTGATGTACCCAAGGCCAAGATAGATGTCTTTTCCGTAGATCGTATTGGGATGGTCGCTTTTGTTGATGCAGGGGGCATGCACCCTCCCGCCACACCGGCGAATTTCCTGGATGTATGTTTCAAGGCGATAAAACCCGCCGCCGTTATTGATGGCCGCGACCATGAATTCCAGCGGGAAATAGCGCTTCAGGTAGAGGCTCTGGTAACTCTCCACGGCGTAAGAAGCCGAGTGCCCTTTGGGGAAAGCATAGCCAGCAAAAGACGAGATCTGCTCCCATACTTCATCAGTGAGTTGATTCTGGTAACCTTTTTCTTTACAGTTTCTGCGGAAGGTTTCCTCGATCTTTTCCATTTGTCCTTGGGAAGTTTTTTTACCGCTCATGCCACGCCGCAGCACATCGGCATCGTCCAGGTTGAGACCGGCAAAATGATAGGCCACTTTCATCACATCTTCCTGGTATACCATCACTCCGTAAGTGTCGGGCATGATCTCTAAAAGGACAGGATGTGCATTTTGCTGCAGCTCAGGGAACCGATGCCGCCGAATGAACTCCTCTTTCATTCCCGCGCTGGAAATTCCAGGTCTAATAACCGAACTGGCTGCTACGAGATTCAGGTAATTATCGGTTTGAAGTTTGGTCAACAACCCGCGCATGGCAGGGGATTCTACATAAAAGACACCCATACAGTCACCAACCTTCAGAAGGGCATTGATTTCAGGATCATTTTTAAAAGCATCAATATTTTCGATATTTTCAAGTTTGGCTTCTGGCTGATTTCTTTTGATAAGCTCGATGGCATCAGTAATCTTGGAGAGACCGCGTTGCGCCAGGATATCAAATTTATGAATACCCACATCTTCCGCAATGTTCATATCGATCTGGATCGTTCGAAAACCCTTTGGCGGCAGGAATGTACCGGCATAATTGTGAACCGAATCGTCTAAGATCAATATCCCGCCGGAATGTACACTGAGATAATTGGGAAAACCGGCAATAAGCTGACTGTATTGCAGGACCAGTTTTTCCAGGTGATCCAGTTCCTGATAATTGAAAAATCCCTGGGACAATTTGTCGATATTCTCTTTAGGTAAACCGAAAACTTTTCCCAGTTCCCGGGCTACCGCTCGACGTTTGAAGGTTACATAAGTTCCCATGAGCGCCGTATTTTCGTAGGTATCAAAAATATACCGGGTGACATCGTTGCGGTCTTTCCAGGAAAAATCAATGTCAAAATCTGGAGGGGAACTCCTGTTGGGGTTGATAAAACGTTCAAAATACAGGTCCAGCTCGATAGGGTCCACGTTGGTGATGCCGAGAATGTAAGCCACGATAGAATTGGCGCCACTGCCACGCCCTACAAAGGGATAATGGTTTTTTTTGGCATAGTTCACAATTTTCAGGTTGATCAGGAAATACGACACAAATTTTAACCGAATGATCGTATTCAATTCTTTCTCAACTCTTTTGTAGACGGTTTCATCGGCTTTCGGGTATTTTTCAGGCAGTTTATCGTAGCATAATCTCCGGATCTCATCGGCATCTTCTGCGAAGCTGTTGCCGGCCACCTGCAGATTTCGATTTTCCAGTTTGCTGAATTTGAAATTGACCTGGCAGGAATCCATCAAAACTTTGGTGTTATCCAAGATGTGAGGAAAATCTTCAAATTCTTGTTCCAGTTCTGAAAGCTCCGGCATACGATGGGAGTAGGAGCCCTGCTCGGTTTCGGGTAGCTGGCTTAACAACATGTTGTTATCAATAGCCCGAAGCAACCGGTGTGCATTAAAATCTCGTTTATTTCTGAAAGTAACAGTTTGCAGTACCACGAGTTTATTTTTCAACTCCTTATATGCTGAAAACTTCAGCTTTCGAAGGCTTTCGATGGAAACGCCGATCAACTCATTTTCTTTAAAATCCCTTTTTTTAGCCGAAATGACTTTTTCCAGCGGATAGATCACAAAGCAGTCGGGTAGGAGCGGTGCGCGGTCGTCGAAATTTTTAGAAGCGTGTAAATGATTGGAAAGGTGTTCGTTCAATTGGCGATAACCTTCGTTATTCCGGGCAATTCCCACATATTGCTGCTGCGCACCATCTCGGAAATCTATTCCCACCAGAGGCTCTATTCCGAAATCTTTAGCAATTTTCAAGAATTCCAGGCAGGCGGTGGAAGTATTGATATCGGTTACCGCCAGTTTTGCAGCACCTTTTTGGTTAGCCAGTTTGCATAATTCAGCCACCGAAAATGTTCCGAAGCGCAGGGAGTAATATGTATGACAATTTAAATACATTTTTTGTGAGTTTCCAAAGGCTGAACCTGCTAATTCCCGGCTGTAGGCTGGCGAAAATTAGAAATTCGCTTATAGCTGAAGCAGAATAATCTGGTTAAAAATCCGCTTAAAAAAATGTCACTTTTTCTTTTTTAAATGACCGTCACCAATAATTTTAATTCTCCATTCTCCATTCTCCATTCTCCATTCTCCATTCTCACTGTTTTCTATGCGCCAACACAATGGGTGGCTGGCCGTTGAAAGGATTTCCCATCCTTCCGATGGTTTTCACATCCATTGTGACGGCTCGTTTTACACTGCCTTCTCCAAACCGGTTCCGGATCTTATCCAGAGAGTTGTAGAGATTCAGCATTTCTTCAGAATCATCAAAAAGACTGATCTGGTAATGCCCTCCCACGAGCCCGCTGAAGCGTACCCCAATAAGCCTGATGAGCATCCGGCGCGAATACAGTTGCCTGAAGAGTTCTTCCACCTTTGGGATGAGGATATGATCGGCGCTGGTATAGGGTATTCTGGCCTGTTTACTCTGCGTCTGGAAATCAGAATATCTGATCTTCACGCTTACAATGGAGGTGAGTTTGTTTCCACGCCTGAGCTGGTACGCCAGGCTTTCGGCCATCGCTACGAGCGTGGCATGCAAGCGAACCATATCGATGGTGTCCCGATTGAACGTACGCTCCGTAGAGATCGATTTTCGTTCATGAAAAGGAACGATGGGCGGATTGTCGATCCCGTGCGCCCGTTTCCAGATGGTTCTCCCGTTCTTACCCAAAACACTTTCCAGTACTTCGACCGGCATTTTCTGAATGGTCTCTACTTTTCGAACGCCAAGATTCAGCAGTTTCTGAAAGGTTTTGCTTCCAATCATTGGGATTTTATTGACGGTGAGTGGTGCTAAAAAGCCTTTTTCCGTGCCGGCTTCAATGATCTTTTGGGCATATGGCTTGCCTTCGCCCGTAGCTATTTTTGATACGATTTTGTTTTGTGAGAGGCCAAAGGAGATAGGAAGCCCGGTCTCTTTTTTGATGGTGCTCTGCAAATCTTTCGCAAAGGACTGGATGCCGAAAAAGCGATCCATGCCCGTAAGATCTGCATAAAATTCATCCACACTTGCTTTTTCAAAAGAAGGAACGCGATCCTGTATGATCTCGGTCACCTCATGGGAGAGTTTGGTGTAGGTGGAAGCATTCCCTTTGATCACAATCGCCTGAGGACAAAGCTGCCGGGCGACTTTCATCGACATACCGGAATGCACGCCGTAAGGCCTGGTTTCATAGCTGCAGGCGGCTACCACGCCCCGGTCACCAAGACCACCCACGATCACCGGTTTATCGTTCAAACGGGAATCGTACCGCCTTTCCGCAGAGACAAAAAATGTGTCTAGATCCAGGTGTATGATCGATTTTACTAATTTCATAAGGAAATATTCCTATTAAATGGAAATATTCCAAAATTAAAAAATATTCTTTCAACTGGCTAAGATGAAAAAGTTAAAATTGAAGGGAAATAGATTCTGAAATTCGATGTAGAAAATGAAATGAATTGAATTTTTCGTAAATTAATACGGTTAACATTTAAAGATCAGCAATATGGGGAATTCTGGTAAACGAAAACTTATCAAAAAATACGTGTCTGATTTTATTTTTTCTGAAAAGACGCGGTTCATACTCGATGGTTCCAACTACCATCTTTCGCTCGCACATCCTGAAAGCCGATTCATCAAATTTAAATTTGAAAAGGGCGCCCAGAAGCAACCGAAAAAGCAAATTTTTCAATGCATGTATAAGATGATGCGAAAATTCCAATACAGCCTGAATTAGAATTACTTTTTTAAACTTCTGAAAAAAATAAAGGCCTTTCCGGAGAAAGACCTTTTTCCATGTTTTAAGTAATTATAAGTCAGTTAAAACGCTACTTATTAATTATAATCAGCGTTTTCAGGGATTCGGGTACTATCCGAACTCATATCATCAGCGATGTTCATCACGTCGATCTTCCAGTTATCTCCCTGTCTTTTCCAGATGATCGTATAAGCGCCACGGTAAGTCATATCCAGGCTGTCACCTTTTAACTGGTGCTGGTAGGAACCTGCTTCATACGCCACATCCTTTCCGGAATAACTCGCAGTAGATTGGGTTTCCAGGTTTTCCATTTGTGGCGCTGCCACCTGGTACCACGAACTAATACTGTCTGAATCTACCTGCTTTCCCTGCATATAGAGGCTAGCGCCCGGGCCGGTAAGACTGTCCAGCGAAGCGGGATCATTGTTATTCCAGGCGGCGATCCAGTCTTTACTGGCATCTTCCGGCTTTTGCATGTTTGCTTCTTCAGCTTTCATGTCGTCTACATCATCAGCCTCCTCGTGAGCTTCATTACAGGAAATAAAAAAGGTCAGGGCAACTAGCGGAATCATTTTAAAGAAATTCATAGGTTGGTTTTTTAAAATTACTATCTAATTTACTGATTATTAGAGACTGATGTATTTCAGTTGATGAATATTTAACGTAAGAATATGGGATTACGGGGGGAAATGCTAAATTGAAACACGAACTTAAAAACTGCTTCATGAGAACGATCTTCAAAATATCTATTTTTCTATTCTTGTGTTTTTCGGTGAATTCTTTACAAGCGCAGGAACAGCCAGCGGAATTTGATCAGCATTTTACCCACGTAGTATATTTCTGGTTGAAAAACCCGGATAGTGTGCAGGATCGTAAGGATTTCCTGGTTTCATTGGAAAAATTTCTCGAAAACAGTGAGTATGCTAAAACCAAATTCATCGGAAAACCTGCGGGAACACCGAGAGAAGTAGTAGATGGCAGTTTCACGTTTTCTTTAATCCTAACGTTTCCTTCAGCTGAAATCCAGGATCTGTACCAGAAAGAACCTGCTCACCTGAAGTTTATTGAAGAATCGGAACATTTGTGGGAAAAAGTAGTGGTGTACGATTCCCTGCCGGCAACTTCCGAAGAAGAATAACATAAAAAGCCCCGCAAATTGCAGGGCTTTTTCAATTATTTTCATTGCTTACTTCATAGAGCCAATCCAACGATCGATTTTTTGCTCAAGCAGTTCCAGCGGGATACACCCGGTTTCCAGAACCTGTGTGTGATATTCCCGAATATCGAATTGTTCACCCAGTTCCTGCCTGGCTTTTTCCCGCAATTCCATGATCTTCAACTGTCCTATCTTATAGGAAAGTGCCTGGCCGGGATTGGCCATATATCTTTCAATTTCTGCGGTGACGCTGGCTTCAGATTCTGCTTCGTTTTCCAAAGAATACTGAATAGCTTCTTCGCGTGTCCAGCCTTTGCTGTGCAAACCGGTATCGACCACCAACCGAATGGCACGGTGCATTTCGGCACTCAGCATTCCGAAGTACTGGTAGGGATCTGTATAAAGCCCCAGCGTTTTTCCAAGTGATTCGGAGTACAGCGCCCAGCCTTCTCCGTAGCCACTATACCAAAGCGTTTTTCGGAAATCTGGCAATTTGTCGTTCTCCTGCGTTAGAGAGATCTGGTAATGATGCCCGGGAATGGCTTCGTGCAAAAAAAGGGATTCATCGCTGTAAATGTTATAAGATTTGGCATCTGGTACCGGAACATAGAAAATTCCCGGCCTCGTACCATCAATGGAACCGGGATTGTACTCGGCACTGGCCGAATTTTCCCGGAAAGCCTCCGTTCTCCTGATCTCAAATGCGGTTTTTGGAGCTACATTGAAAAGTGAATCCAGATGCGGTTTTACAGTGTCGTAAATAGCCTGGAAATGTTCGATCACTTCGTCGGCCGTGGCATAAGGCATTAATTCCTTATTATTTCGAACATAATCGAAGAAATCCTGCAGTTCTCCTTCAAAACCGACTTCCTTTTTCACTTTTTCCATTTCCGAAGAAATGCGCGCGACTTCATCCAGGCCAAGTTGGTGGATCTGGTCAGCAGTCATTTCGGTAGTGGTGTAGAGCCTGATCTGGTGCTGGTAGTATTCTTTTCCCTCCGGAATATCGGCAATCCCACTGCTTTCTCTTCCTTCTGGCAGGTATTCTTCCTGTAAAAATGTATGCATCTTTTCGTAAGCCGGGATCACTTTTTCGGTGATCATTTTTTCATATTTTTCCTTTAGCTCACTTTTTTCTTCTTCGGAAAAACTTTCAGGAAAATTGTTCACTGGCCCATAGAACAGGTGGTTTTCCACGTCGCCATTGGTCATGGCTTCCATTTGCGGAATGACTTTACGGATCAGAGAAGCCGGAAGCACATAGCCTTTTTTCATTCCCTCGCGCATATTTTCTTCCGCAGAGTTCAGCCAATCCAGGTAACTGTCTACGCGATGGAGCCAGTTTTCATAATCCTGAACGGTCTTAAAGGGCTGGGCTCCGGAACCGCTGGCCATTTGGCCCATGAACAAATTCACAGACCACATCTGGTCAATAGGCATATACTTGTCTTTTTGAAACTGAAGTGTTTCGAGGTTCATATCGCATTCCCAGAGCAGGATATTCTTGCTCATTTTCTGCGTTTCAGTTAGATCGGCATCATCAATTTTACGTACCTGGTCTTTGTAACGCGTGTAATAGGCACGGAGCGAATCGCGGTAAGAATCGGTCAGCGTGTTTGGGAACTGGTCGTTATACCGCATGTCCCCGGCTGTGGTGGCTGAAACCGGGTTCAGTTTCAAGCCATCTTCGTAATAATTGTGGAGAATGCCGTTAAGCAATTCTGCTGTTTCTTCGTTTGCATCAGTTTGCGGCCTTTTTTCATCGTTCTTGCAAGCAGTGAAAAGGGCCACCAAACAAACAGCCAAAAAGATCTTTTTACTCATATTGTAGTTTTATCTTGAAAAGATAAGGAAATACGAAATGACCTGTACTATGAGCACTTGCAAAATAGCGTTTTGGAATTGGGGTGTGCTGACGCAACCTTTTTTCCTTTCGAGCATCTTATTAAAAATGAAGGCATTATGAATAAGTATTTTACAGCGATTGTAGGATTGGTGGGATTTCTCTTTATTTCGTGTTCGTCAAATGATCAGGAGGAACAAGAAATTAATGCGGTCGATTTTACTTTGGGGTCTTTTCCTCAGGAATGGAAGCTTGTTGGAGTAGAAGGTTCCATGATTCCCAATGCGTCAATTCAGTCTCCTGAAGATGATCAAATGGAAATTTATGTTTTCGAAAATGACCATTCTTTTACCAAGAAAAAGAAAATCAATGGGGAGGAAATCACAGTGAGTGGCTCCTTTTCTCTTACTGAGGAAAAAGGCCTAAAACTTAGCTTTGATGATTTACCAGAAAGCATCGAGGACAATTACGCCATTATTTCCAGTTGCAGCAGCAGGGCAAAAACAGAATATTTCAGGTATAATGGGAAGTCATTGATCAATAATGGATGGGCGCCATGCGACGGGCCTTACCTGTATTTTGAACGGGTAGTAAAATAAATAAAAAAAGCCCCTCCATTGGCAGGGCTTTTCTAATATCTAATGTCTCAGATCTATAATCTTCTTAGTATCTGTAATATTCCGGTTTGAAAGGACCTTTTACTTCCACACCAATATATTCGGCCTGGTCTGGTTTTAGCTCGGTAAGCTCCACCCCGATTCTTTCCAGGTGAAGTTTGGCCACTTTTTCATCTAAATGCTTCGGAAGCATATAAACCTCATTCTCATATTTATCAGAATGGTTCCAAAGTTCCATCTGGGCCAACGTCTGGTTCGTAAAGGAATTACTCATTACAAAACTTGGGTGACCGGTTGCACAACCAAGATTTACCAGTCTACCTTCCGCCAGAAGAATGATGTCTTTTCCGTTGATGGTGTATTTGTCTACCTGTGGTTTGATCTCCACGCGAGTATTTCCGTGGTTCTTTTTCAACCAGGCGACATCGATCTCATTGTCAAAATGGCCAATATTACAAACAATGGTCTTGTCTTTCATCGCCTCAAAATGCTCTCCGCGAACGATGTCTTTATTTCCGGTAGTGGTGATTACGATATCAGCCTTCGGAAGCACGGTTTCCAGGTGTTTCACTTCGAAACCGTCCATCGCTGCCTGTAAAGCACAGATCGGGTCAATTTCAGTAACGGTTACAATAGAACCGGCTCCACGGAAGGAAGCGGCAGTTCCTTTTCCAACATCACCATATCCGCAAACGACTACGCGTTTTCCAGCAAGCATGACGTCAGTAGCACGACGAATCGCATCTACCGCACTCTCGCGACAACCATATTTATTGTCAAATTTCGATTTGGTTACCGAATCATTTACGTTGATCGCCGGCATTGGCAAGGTTCCTTTTTTCATTCTTTCGTAAAGGCGGTGAACTCCGGTCGTGGTCTCTTCAGAAAGTCCGCGAACGTCTTTGGCCAGTTCCGGGTATTGATCCAGCACCATATTGGTCAAATCTCCACCATCATCAAGAATCATATTCAATGGCTTGCGCTCTTCCCCGAAAAACAGGGTTTGCTCGATGCACCAGTCAAATTCCTCTTCCGTCATTCCTTTCCACGCATAAACCGGGATTCCGGCAGCGGCAATCGCAGCGGCGGCATGATCCTGGGTTGAAAAAATGTTACAGGAACTCCAGGTCACTTCGGCTCCCAGTTCTACCAGTGTTTCAATAAGAACCGCAGTCTGGATGGTCATGTGCAAACAACCGGCAATTCTTGCTCCTTTCAGTGGTTTTTGTTTTCCGTATTCTTCACGAAGTGCCATAAGTCCAGGCATTTCGGCTTCGGCAAGTTCGATCTCTCTGCGTCCCCATTCTGCCAGGGAAATATCTTTAACTTTGTACTCTGTATAAGGCACTGTTTTCGTTGACATATTGTTATATTTGAATATTAGCGTTTAATCAGCTGCAAAAATACGTAAACTCCCAGAAAATCTATGCCTCTTTTCAAAACAATAACAGTTGATCAAGATACTAAAGTCCTCATTTGGAAGGTGGAAGAGCCTTATGAATGGCTGGCAAAAGGTATCGAACTTACCGATCACTGCCGCAAGAGGGTAGAAGGCATGAAATCTGAAATTCACCGTCGTGGGTTTATGAGTATTCGGCATTTGATGGCTGAAGCCGGCTATGACGATCACGATCTTTATTACGACGAGCTGGGCAAGCCGCATTTAAAAGACGAGCACTATATCTCGATCACGCATTCCTTCAATTTTACCGCGATTATCATCAGTAAACATGACGTGGGCATCGATATTGAAAAGCAACGGGACAAGATCATGAAAATTGCCAATAAGTTCACGCCTTTGGATGAATATCATACGCTGGCAAATGAGGAAGCGCTCATCCGGAAACTCACCATTGTCTGGGGTGCCAAGGAATCGGTTTACAAGTTGTACGCCCAGCCGGGGCTTGCATTTCTGCAGCATATCAACGTAACCGACTTTGATTTTGACGATGCGGAAACCACCGCGAAAGTTACATTCAAAGGTCAGGAAAGCTGGTACCACATCAACTTCCTGGAATTTGAAGATTTTACCTGCGTCTACGCACAACCATTAAAGGTAAATTTTAACTGATTTGGTCCAGTCACAGGCATACCTTCAGGAGATCGAAGAAGCCCGGCGCTCCTCTCAAAAACTGCTGGCAGTACTCATCGATCCCGATAAATTCGAAGAACATACTGCGGAAGCATTTCTTCGGAAATTACCTTCTGATGTCACTCATTTGCTGGTTGGAGGCAGTAGCGTGGCCAATGGCCGTACCTGTGAGGTGGTGAAATGGCTGAAGCATTTCACAGCTCTTCCCATCATCCTGTTTCCGGGAGATCAAAATCAGATCTCTGCCCATGCCGATGCGATTTTGTTTTTAAGCCTGATTTCCGGGCGAAATCCGGAATATCTGATCGAGCAGCAGGTGCGATCTGTAGAAAAGATCCGGCAAACCCAGCTGGAAGTGATCCCCACCGGCTATATTTTGATCGACGGAGGTCATGAAACCGCGGTACAACGGGTGAGTAATACGATCCCACTCCGGCAGGAACAGGTGCAGGATATTGTGAATACGGCACTTGCCGGGCAGTATTCTGGAAAAAAACTGATCTATCTGGAGGCAGGCAGCGGGGCGAAATTTCCGGTTTCGGAAAAGATCATTGCGGAGGTACATACTGCCACGACTATTCCGGTAATCGTGGGCGGCGGAATTCGTAACACGGCCCAGTTGCAGCGTGCGTATGCTGCCGGAGCAGATATGGTGGTGATCGGGACGGCTTTTGAAAATGGCAGTTTCCGGTAATCCTTTTAGCTGAAGTGCCTCTAAAATAAGGAATGTGAAGCTTTCAGAACACTCCATTCTAACACCAGCTCTAAAATATCAGTTTTCAGCTTTTTGCGGCAGAGAGCCATACTTCCGAAGCAAAAAATCAGTATTTTTAAGAGTCTAATTTTTAATGTGTTGCTTATGAAACCGAAGAATCCTGTTGTCTGGTTCGAAATATATGTGAACGATATCGAGCGCGCCCGCAAATTTTACGAAGAGGTTTTCCAATTTGAATTTGCTGAACTGGGAGATCCCACGGAAGAATCTTTCAAAATGCTGGCTTTTCCAGCCGATATGGAAACAAAAAATAGGGCTAGCGGCGCGCTGGTTCAGGTCAAGGGTGTGGCGGCAGGAGGGAACAGCACGATCGTTTATTTTTACAGTAAAGACTGCAGTGTGGAAGAGGCTCGAGTGAAAGTGGCCGGAGGGGAAGTGGCTCGGCCAAAAATGAGCATAGGCGAATATGGTTTTATCACGCTGGTAAAGGATACCGAGGGGAGTATGATCGGGATCCATTCGATGGCCTGATCATTTTTCCCGTGCCTCTGTGATCACTCGCAGCGGGTAGTTAATATCTATCGCGGTGCAAATGATATACTCATCTTGATGAGCTTGCCTGATCTTCAATCGCAGTTCCAGGCCTTCGATCTTGTACTGTTCAGGTAGGTTGTATTCTGAAAATATGCCAAAATCATTTGATGTGTCGGTTCTGTCCAGATCCTGTATTTTCCAGCTGTTACAACCGCTTCGCATTTCCAGGACCTTGGCATTGATCCAGAATCCTTCCGAAGCATCCTCTTTTGTACAGGAAACCAGGCACAGGAATAGGAATACAAGCAAAATATTTTTCATTGGTAGTTTTTATAAAGATGCAATGTTTCTGAATTCGTTGCTTCGGTTTTGCCATTTTTCTGTTCTAAAAATCATTTAGCGATTTTGCAGCTGGAGGAATATGGCTAACTTTGAGACTAAGACCCAGCAGCCAGCTTTGCCCATGCAGCAAATTTTTGATTTTTTCCTTGATCCTTACCGGGAAGCCACGATGATCTCCATCTTACTGGAAGTGGTGGTTTTCATTTTCGGGATTCTGAGCGTATATTATTCTAAAAAAGAAAATATCCTCGTGTATCCCACGGGCCTGATCGCCACCGTTCTTACGGTGTATTTGCTTTACAAGGCCGGGTACTATGGTGATATGATGATGAATTTTTACTATTCGGTCATGAGTATTTATGGCTGGTGGAACTGGTCCAGAAAGCGCGATGGCGAATACGTAGTGCCGATTACCCGAACCAACTTCCGGGAGAAAATAATTGGTTTTGGTTTATTTTTACTCACGATGCTGGTGACCTATGGCGTTTACCGGGCTTTTGGTCGCGAGATCGAAGCGGCGAACTACATCGATATTTTCACTTCCGGAGTATTTTTTACAGCCATGTGGTATATGGCGATCAAGAAGCTGGAGAACTGGACGCTATGGATCTTTGCTGATCTCATCACCGTCCCACTGTATGCATACAGAGGCTTGGGCATGCTGTCGTTGCAGTATGTGATATTCACCATTTTGGCAATTCAGGGATATATAGTATGGAAGAAAAGTTTAAACAAAGGCCATGTGACTGCCTGAAGATTGTCATTTTTGGCCCCGAATCCACCGGGAAAACAACGCTATCCGGAGACCTGGCCAAATATTATGGCGAACCGGTAGTTCCTGAATATATGCGGGAATACCTTCAGCAGGTTTGGGATGCGGAAAAAAGGATATGCGAACCCCGAGATCTTCTGCCCATCGCTGAAGGACAGATGAGGCTGGAAAATGAACTTTCCGAAGAATGCGATCAATTGCTCATCAGCGATACCAACCTGTTGGAATTAAAGGTGTATTCTGAAGCCTATTATGATGGCTACTGCGACCCGCGACTTCTTAAACCTGCGTTAAACAACACTTACGATTGCTACTTTTTGACGTATATTGATGTTCCCTGGATACCCGACGATCTTAGGGATAAACCTCACGACCGTGAGGGGATGTTTCAAAGATTTGAAAATGAGCTGAAAAAACAGCAATTACCCTATCAGATTCTGAAAGGGAACCGGGAAGAGCGGCTGGAGGCAGCCGTGAAAACCATTAACCAACTATTAAAAGAAACCATATCGTGAAATTTAGTGAAAAGGATATTCTCCAGATCGAAGACAAAGGCTTAACCACCAAAGAAGTTGAAGAACAGATCGCCATTTTTAAAAGAGGTAATCTAAAGGTAAATATCACCGAAGCCGCGACCATTGGGAAGGGAATCAGCGGGATCGAAGATCGGCACCAACGGGAACTGATCCAGTATTACGATTCTGAAAAAGCCAATCATTCCCTGCTGAAATTCGTGCCGGCATCCGGGGCTGCGACCCGAATGTTCAAGGCTTTACATACCCTGGCTGATGAATACGATGCCGATAATGAAGACCTGAGAGATTACCTGGACCGTGCCGGTGATTCCAGTCTGCAACTGTTTTTCTCAAAGATCGAAGAGCTACCGTTCTATGAGCATGCACTGGAAAAGACGAAAAAGAATCATAGCAATTACGAGGAACTCAATTCGCACCAGCAACATAAACTGCTGGTTGAAACCATTTTGAGTTCGAAGGGTTTGTATTTAAGCGATCTTCCGAAGGGACTGGTGCCTTTTCATCAATATGATTCCCATACCGCTACCGCTTTTGAAGAGCATTTGGTGGAAGCTGCGCGCTATATCGCCATAGATGATAAGGCCAAAGTGCATTTTACCGTGGCGCCGGAAGATAAACAGAAGTTTCAGCAGGAATGGAAAGAAATCCAGCCGAGGCTGGAAAAGGAAACCGGGGTGACATTGGAAATTGAATATTCCTACCAGGACCCTAAAACCGATACCATTGCAGTAGATGATCATTTTGAACCATTCCGGACCGAAAAAGGGGATCTTTTCTTCAGGCCTGGTGGGCACGGGGCATTGATTGAAAACCTGAATCAGCTTCATGAAGAGATCGTTTTTGTGAAAAATATCGATAATGTGGTGACTGAAAAATCCCTTCAGCTGGTGGTAGACTATAAAAAAATGCTGGGCGGAAAATTGTTCCAGGTACAGAAGCAGATCTTCCAGTACCTCGAAGAACTGGATGCCGGGAACCTTTCCGAAGAAAAACTGAATGAGATGAAGCATTTCCTTTCTGAAGAGCTCTTCGTGAAAAATGAATCTGGAGCCCCGATTACAGAATCTTATATTCAGGAGAAACTGCACCGCCCGTTGCGAGTTTGCGGAATGGTAAAGAATGAAGGAGAACCTGGCGGAGGCCCTTTCCTGGTAAAAGATAAAAACGGGGAGATTTCTTTGCAGATCATCGAAGGTGCACAGATTGACGACAGTAACCCGGAACAGGCCAAGACGGCGAAAGAGGCAACGCATTTCAATCCGGTAGATATTGTTTGCTGCCTGAGAGATCACCAGGGAAAAGGCTTTGACCTTCACGAATATGTAGACGAAGACATGAGTTTCATCGCAGATAAAACAAAAGACGGTAAGCCGCTGAAAGCACTGGAACGTCCCGGATTGTGGAACGGTGGAATGGCCAAATGGAATACTATTTTTGTGGAAGTGCCGGTGGAGACCTTTAATCCTGTAAAGACCGTTTCAGACCTGCTGAAAGATTCGCACCAGCCCGAAAGGAATGGATAAGGAGCAGCTTCTTGCCGAATTACATTTTAAAGCCGTTCGCAGTTCCGGTCCCGGGGGGCAACACGCAAATAAAACGGCTACCAAAGTGGAACTGAGTTTTGAGGTGGATGCTTCGGAAGGGCTTTCCGAAGAGGAAAAAGCGCGAATTCATAAAAGACTATCGAACCGTATTACCAAGGAAGGTATGCTGAAGATGCAGTGCGAAGAATCCCGCAGCCAGCATACCAATAGGGAACTGGTGACCGAAAGTTTTTTAAAGGAAATCCAGGACGCACTTAAAAAGAAAAAAGTTCGGAAAAAGACCAAACCCACCAAAGCTTCCAAAATAATACGCTTGAAACAGAAGAAGCAGAAATCTGAAATTAAGGCCAACAGGAAAAACCCGTTAAAATGAAAAATTGTGTGGAATTTTCCTCACTTTTTTGTCCACTTCCACACAAATTGCACAGTTTTTAAAAACCTTCATTTTCGATATTTAAGGCTTAAGTGCTTGTTTTGCTGGTTTTTAAGTGTGCGGGTGCTAAATTCTACGTTCTGGTACAGTTTTTCATATTACTTAAGCAGGTTAGTATTGGGAATGGAATAAATAGCTAACTGGCTTTAATTTATTCTGTTTTATAATTTAGATTTTCGGATTGAAGAGGCTCCTTACGGGGCCTTTTCTATTTTAGGACATTCCGAAGCTTCTTATACGAGCATGTATTCTTCATTTGTAACAGCTAACTGAGGAAAAATCTCCCCATAATTGTAGGCCGGATTCTCATTTTTCTACATAAAATTTTCAGAATAAGTGAGCCCTTCTAACTGGTATGCTGTTCATAATAAGCATTTTAACTAAAATGTTTCAAATTGGCACAATTTCTTCTATTTCTATGATAACCACAAAAACTTAAATGATTATGAAAAAAATGATCTTCGGTTTAATGACCATGGGAGCGATCTTCTTCAGTAGCCAGAATATCCAGGCACAGGAAGATAAGGAGCAGGAAGTAGAAGTTGAAACAACGGTAGAGACTGAAGTAACAGTTCAGGAAGATTTCACTGATCTTGATGTGATGCAGTTGCCACAACCGGTAAAAGATGCGATTATGACCGATTATAACGGTGCATTTGCCTCTCAAGCCTGGGTGAAAACAGAGGGTGACCAAAAGATCTATAAGATCGACATCGATGTGAAAGGTGAAACTGAAACTGCCTTCGCAGACCAGGATGGCAATTGGCTGGAAATGGAAGACGAGGGAGATGAGTAAACAGTTCTAAAAAGGAGAACCCAAACTCCGGGACGGCAGGTTCATGAAGTAACTTAATACCCCAACCGGCAAATTTAAAAGTGGCTTTTGCGGTTTACCGCACTATTAACGACCAGAAAACTAACACTATAAAGCCACTTTTTCCTTTTGCCCCTGGGCAGGAAGCAGAAAACCTGTTGAAATTGGATCTTTAGAAAGACATAAAATAAATGTTAGATTTCTTGAAAAAGGAAGATGATTCGTATCGTCTTCCTTTTTTTATAATTTCTTTTGAAACCTAATGAGTTAAAGATTACTACCTTTGCCATGTTTTAATTGAAATGTATGTCTAAAGTTCTGGTCGTAGAAGACGATGTTGCCTTCGGAACCATGTTGAAAACCTTCCTTGAAAAAAGGGATTATTCGGTTTCACTGGTTTATTCCGCTTCAGAAGCCTTTAAAAATATTAGTGACACTAAATTTGATCTCGTTCTCACAGATGTTCGTTTGCCCGATAACGACGGATTGGAGATCCTTCAGAAGGCAAAAGACAGGAACGCGGCGACCCCGGTGATAGTCATGACCAGTTATGCAGAAATCAGCATGGCGGTGAAGGCGATGAAGGAAGGCGCCTTCGATTATGTGTCAAAACCCTTTAGACCAGAAAGCATCCTGCAAACCATCGAAAATGCTCTTAAAAGCACCGATGTGGCGCCAGTTGCTGAAAAAATTTCCAAGCCTAAGACAGCTAAAAAATCTTCAGCAGGAATCAACGAGAACCTGAACCTCGTAAGCGGCGTGAGCGAACCTTCCAGAAGATTGAACGATTACGTCGAGCTGGTTGCGCCAACCAATATGTCGGTTTTAATTACCGGAGAGAGCGGTACCGGTAAGGAACAGATCGCCAAAAGCATCCACCTGAACAGTAAACGAAAAGCAGCTCCTTTTATCGCGGTAGATTGCGGCGCTATTCCGAAGGAACTGGCTTCCAGTGAATTTTTTGGGCACTTAAAGGGCTCTTTTACCGGTGCGATCAATGATAAAACCGGGCATTTTGAAGCTGCTAATGGCGGAACCTTGTTCCTGGACGAGATCGGGAACCTGAGTTATGAGCTGCAAGTGCAATTATTAAGAGCGCTCCAGGAAAGACGGGTTAAACCTGTTGGAAGCAATAATGAGATTGAAGTAGACATCAGGGTGGTTACTGCGACCAACGAAGACCTGAGCAAGGCTGTAAAGGAAGGCGATTTCCGTGAAGACCTGTATCATCGCTTGAATGAATTTTCCATAAAGGTTCCGGCGCTTCGCGAACGGAAAGAAGACCTTATGTTGTTTGCCAACCAATTTCTGGATGAAGCCAATGCTGACCTGGAAAAGAATGTTGTAGGATTTAGCGACGAGGCGATCCATGCCTTTCGGAATTACAGCTGGCCTGGAAACCTTCGGGAGTTGAAGAACATGGTGAAAAGAGCTGTATTGCTTACCCAGGATGAGCTGATTCCCCTAAAAGTGCTGCCACACGAGATCGCAACCGCAAGTCGTACCAATGAAAATGATTACGGACTTTTCAAAAATAAGAACGAGGAGCAGTTGATTCTTGACGCACTGGAGAAGGCGGGAGGTAATAAAAGTAAGGCGGCCCGGATGCTTTCCATAGACCGCAAAACGCTCTACAATAAGCTAAAACAATACGGAATTAAACTGTAACGCTTTCCAGATCCTGCATCAGGTTGGAAAGATTGGTCTTTAAAGATTCGAATTCTTCTTCCGGAATACTTTCTCGTTTTTCCAGTTTCAATAAACTGGGCGTGATAGTAACCGCTTTCATTTGTCGAAGCATAGGCAGCATACGATGAGCGATCTTGGCAGTTTCTTCACTATCCTCATTGCGGTATGCATCCTCCAGCTCTTTCAGGCTGCTGGCGGCTCCCTCCAGGAAAGCCTGGATGATCGTGTTCATGGCCTCTTCATCGTTGCCCGAAAATTCGTAAATCTCGCTGAGGTCATAATTCTTAAAACGGAATTTATCGGTGTCCCCATCTATTGCTTCCTGATCTTGCTGGTCTAATTCCAGTAGCTCGGCAATGGCGGCTTTTAAATTTGCCGGTTTATAAGGTTTTAAAAGATTATCGTCAAAACCGGCATCAGCGTAGACTTTATCCTCTACATCAGTACGGCCAGACAGCGCGATAACGGGGATATCCTGCCAGTCGTTATTATCCCTGATGGCTTTGATGAGTTCAAAACCATCTTTGACCGGCATCTGGATATCGGTTAAAATGATATCGTACATTTTTTCGGTCAGCTTCTGAAGCGCAATTTTACCATTTACTGCAGTTTCGATCTCCAGGCCCATTGATCTGGCCAGTTCCACAGTAAGGGAAAGTTGCCCCGGCTCATCATCCACGATCAAAGCGGTTTTTCCAGAGCTTTGGATCTCCGGAATTTCTTCCGTTTCTTCCATTTCTTCTGAAGAATCTTCCAGATCCCCAATTTTTATGACCGGGATTTCGATAATAAATTCGCTGCCTTCGCCCTGTTTGCTTTTCAGGCTGATTTTTCCCTGAAGCAACTCGGTAAGTCGCTTGGTGATCGCGAGTCCCAGTCCGGAACCGCCAAAACGTTTTTCAATGCTGCTGTTCTCCTGAGAAAACTCCTCGAAAATGGCTTCCTGCATGGCTTCGGAAATACCAATCCCGGAATCTTTTACCCGAAACTGTAAAATACGGTCGTCTTCCCGCAGCTGTTGCAGTTCTGCCGAAATGACGATGCTGCCTTCTTCGGTAAATTTCCAGGCATTCGAAATGAGATTTGCCAAAATTTGCTTGATCCTGAAAGGGTCGCTTTTCACCTGTACATTCACTTCCGGTGGAGTATCGATCCTGATCTTGACCTCTTTTTTCTTTTCTGCAGGAATGATATTGTGAACGGTGTCTTCCACCAGTTTTTTCGGGTTAAATGGCAGGCTTTCTATTAACATTTTTCCGGCCTCCAGTTTGGAAAGATCCAGTAGGTCGTTTACCAGTCTCAGGATAAATTCTGAAGACTTCTTAACCTGCCTAATGTAGTGACTCTGTTTCTCGTCCAGTCCTGTCTTCTGAATAAGATCTGTATACCCCATGACGGTGGTTAACGGGCTGCGCAGGTCATGAGTGATGGCAGCCATGAACTGCTCCCGGCTGGCCAGCAATGATTCAGCAAAACTTTTAGACTCTTCCAGCTGCATGCGGTATTGCTGACTTTTGGTGATGTCTCCAACAATATTAATGATGAAAAAGAGAATGATAACCGCTATAATGATCCCACCAATAATAATGTTGTTGCTGGTTTCCCGTAGCATGGACTGGAAAATTTGGGAACGCTCCATGGAGTTCTCACGCTCCTTGATCTCCATGCCGGTAAGGATGTTCCGGAGGCGCTGGTTCAGGATCATATCGTTATTCAGCAGCTCGGTCTCCTTATCATTCACCTTGCTGAGGAACTGCCGGTTGGCATATTCCAGCTCGATAAGTACTTTTCGTACAGATTGCACGATGGAATCCAGGCGCTGGTTGGTGAGTTGCTCTGCATTATCTTCCCGGGAATATTCCAGCAATTTAATGAGCACATCTCTTTGGTAAGGTTTTAGGTTTCTGAAGCGATTTTCATAATTATAATCCTGGAAAGACTGGTCGATGCTTTTCAGTTCCTTGAGCACTTTCGCGTAGTAGTTGGTATTGCTTTCGGTAGCGCGCAGGGAATCGAGGTCTTTAAGATTTTCCTTTTTTTGCTCCAGCAGTTGGGCAATACTGTCGGTTTCTGCTTCCAGGTCAAAGTTGGGATAAATAGACTTTAGCTGATCCAGTTTTTCCTTAATCGTGTCGATCTGCGCGTCATAAATACTGAGATCCTCATCATTTCCGGCCTGTATGAGCCGGCGGCTGGTGTTTTCAGATTTGTTGAGATCGGCAGTGATCTCGCTCAGGAGAATGAGCTGCTGATTATTTTCGGCATTAGATTCGGCAATTTCAGAATAGGAAACTACCTGCTGGTAGATAAAATATACAGAAAAACCGGCTACGATGGCGACTATCAGGTAGCCAGCCACCACTTTGAGCGTTAAGGATCGTCTGGAATTCTGCATCGGGCAAATTTGTGTAAAAATAAAGCAATTCTGGTAAATGAAAATAAAAGCCTTGTATTTCTCAAAAAGCGTCTTACATTTGCCGCGAATCTCAAAGGGGTGCCCGTCGGGCTGAGATCATACCCAATGAACCTGGGCAGGTAATGCTGCCAAGGGATTAGCGCGAAAGCGCTGTGTATGTACTCCTGAATATTGCCGAAAACCGGTAGTTTCAGGATTTTTTTTATAAATTTTTAACCTAAGAATAATCGCCCCTTTTATTCGTAAAAAGCTTTACGAATGAAAAATGTATTATTTTTTGCAGGCTTGTTACTCTTTTCCATACAGGCCTTTTCACAACAATTTGAAATTTCGGGAATTGTTACCCAGAATGGCAAACCGCTCAAAGACGCTTCGGTGTATGTGCAAAGCACGGGTTCCGGGACGTTCACCAATGAGTTGGGTGCTTATTCTCTGGAACTGGAAGAAGGCATTTACACTATTGTTTTCTCTTACGGAAACCAGAAGACAAAGAAAGTAGTTTTGAACCAGGATCTTGTTCTCAACATGGAATTGGCCGGGGCTGAAGAATCTTTGGAGGAAGTTTTCCTTTCCGCGGTTCGCGTGAATGCCCAGTCGCCTATTACCTACAGCAATCTTACCAATGAGGAAATTGCCGACCGTAACCTGGGCCAGGATATTCCTGTTTTGATGAACTACATGCCAAACGTCGTTACTACGACTGATGCCGGAGCGGGCGTTGGCTATACAGGCCTGCGCGTGCGTGGTAGCGATGCAACCAGAGTGAATGTAACCATCAACGGAATTCCTTACAACGATGCGGAGAGCCAGGGTTCCTTTTGGGTGAACCTGGGAGATTTTGCGTCTTCTGTTCAAAACCTGCAATTGCAGCGTGGAGTGGGAACTTCCACCAACGGGGCCGGGGCTTTTGGTGCCAGCCTGAACATTTTGACCGATTCTTATAAAGAAGAAGCCCAGGCAGAATTGGCGAACAGCATTGGGTCTTACAATACTTTCAAGCACACCATGAAATTCAGCACCGGTTTGATGAACGATCACTGGGAATTTGCGGGCCGCGCTTCCAAAATTCGAAGCGATGGGTATATTGACCGGGCCAGCTCCGACCTGAAATCCTATTTTCTACAGGGTACTTATGTAGACGATCATACGCTGGTTAAAGCACTTACTTTCGGCGGAAAGGAGCGCACTTACCAGGCCTGGTACGGGATTGATCAGGAAACTCTAGAAACAGATCGTACTTTTAATCCTGCCGGAATTTATACCGATGAAAACGGGAATGTAAAATTCTACGATAACCAAACCGATAATTACCAGCAGGATCATTACCAGCTGCTTTGGAACCAGGAATACAACGAGAACTGGTCTTCCAACATCGCGTTTCATTATACCATCGGGCGGGGTTATTACGAAGAATACCAGGAAGATGAGACCTTGAGCGATTTCGGGATGCAGCCTTTCGATTCGAATGGCGAAACGATAGAAACTTCAGATCTGGTGGTACGTAGCTGGCTGGATAATGATTTCTACGGAACCGTTTTCAGCATGAATTACCAGGACACCAACTGGGATGTCACCCTTGGCGGGGGCTGGAACAAGTATGAAGGGGACCATTTTGGCGAGGTCATCTACAGCCGTTTTGCCCACAATAACGATCCTTATGATCCCTATTATTTCAATACGGCTGATAAAACCGATTTCAATATCTACGGAAAGGCCAATTTCGCCATTACTGAAAAACTTGCCGGTTATGCCGATCTTCAGTTGCGAACCGTTACTTACCAGACTGATGGAATCGTGGATGACGGCAGCCAGTTCCTGAACGATGATCATTTCAGCTTTTTTAATCCGAAAGCCGGGCTAACATATGAGATCAGGCAAGATAGTCAGTTATACGCTTCTTATGCCCGTGCGCATCGGGAACCAAGTCGAAATGACTACGAGAACGGTGATCCGGAGCCGGAGGAACTCAATGATTTTGAGCTGGGATGGAGATGGAAAAATGAGAATTTTCAGCTGAATTCCAACCTGTATTTCATGGATTATCAAAACCAGCTGGTGCTTACGGGCGGTATCGATGATGAAGGTGCATTCATTCGCCAGAACAGCGGGAATAGTTACCGGTTGGGACTCGAAGTAGATGCGATGTTCCGCCTTTCAGAAAAATTCAGCATTCGCCCAAATATTGCCCTTAGCCGAAACAAAAACGTTGATTTCGTAAGTACTTTCAACGGGGAACTGGTGAATTATGGCGATACCAATATTTCATTTTCTCCGGAAATCGTGGCCGGGAACATGTTGGAATATCGCCCGGTACAAAATCTGGAACTGAAACTCTTAAGCAAATATGTGGGGGAGCAGTTTATGAGCAATACCGAAGCGGAGGCTTCTAAACTCGACGCGTACTTCACATCAGATTTCAATGTGCAGTATACTTTGCAGAAACCCTGGATCTTCCGGGAAGTCGTGTTGACCGGTCTTGTGAACAATATTTTCAATAAAAAATATGTCTCGAACGGTTATTATTATACCTATAATGTTCCTAATACCGATTTTCCTTCTGGGGAAGAAACCTTCGAAGGAGCAGGATATTATCCCCAGGCGACAACCAATTTCTTATTGGGCTTGAACCTGAAATTTTAAAAGTAAACTTTAGCCAGTTTTGAGGCCTCCTTTCTGAGCGTAGGGTGCAGGAAGGGGGTTTTTTAATTCCAGACTTCAATGATCGAACCCGACTGCTGAATGCGGTAAGGTTTCATGGTATACTGCAGGTTTTCCTCGCTGGCCGGCTCACCGGTGATGATATTATAAGAATTGCCTTCACAACTACAGGTCGCGATCACGCCATTTACGGTCATTCCTGAACAACTGCTAGCCGGGTGATTCGGGTCGCTGAGTTCGAAAGCCGTGAACTGGCTGCCATTGATGTTGTAGATCACAATCCCCTTGACGCCATAATTATAAGTGACATACGAATTGCCCGCATATTGCAACTGGTTATATTCCGGTAAAGTGAGGTTCAACCGTAAACTGAAATTTAGATCTGCCAGGTTTGGATTTCCTCGATAATCATCATTTCCTGAACAGGAAAACAGCATCAGGACCAGCAGACTCAAAAGTGTAATTTTTCTCATAAAATTGGCGTTACGGCTAAAATAATATAATTGTACCGAATCATTAAATTTCTTACATTTGTTAAAAGAAATCCCGGTAAAAATGGGATTTTTTCTGTTAATGATGCAATAGTTCTCCGGTTTGACAACGAAAACCGGACTTTCCTGAAACTTTACAGGAATCAATAGTATTACAGATCATTATTAGGGTTTTTCGGTTAAGGGATTTTTCCCTCAGGCCGTCAATTACTAAAACGTAGAAGTTATGAGCAAAGTATCTTATTATACCCCAGAAGGGTTAAAAAAACTGAGAGATGAGCTGAATCATCTTAAAGACGTGGAAAGACCAAAAGCTTCGCAGGCGATTGCTGAAGCCAGGGACAAAGGAGATTTAAGTGAGAATGCCGAATATGATGCGGCCAAGGAAGCTCAGGGATTGCTGGAGATGAAGATCTCTAAAATGGAGGAAATTGTGGCAAACGCCAGGGTAATAGACGAATCACAGCTGGATACGTCCAAAGTATTGGTACATTCCCATGTGAAGATCAAGAACCAGACGAATGGAGCTGAAATGAAATATAAGCTGGTGGCACAGAGTGAAGCCGATTTAAAATCGGGTAAGATCTCAGTAGATTCGCCGATCGGGAAAGGCTTGCTGGGTAAGGAAGTAGGCGATGTGGCTGAAATCCAGGTGCCAAACGGAACCGTTAAATTCGAAATTCTCGAGATCTGGAGAGACTGATCTTCAGGTAAGCATTAAAAATGAATCCTTTTCTGGTCCGCTATTTTTCGGAATTCAGAAAAGGATTTTTTAATTTTAAGAACCAACTAAAAAGTATATGTCTTCAATATTCACCAAAATAGTACACGGAGAAATTCCGGCTTATAAAGTAGCTGAAAACAGCCAGTTTCTGGCGTTCCTGGATGTCAATCCCAATGCAAGAGGCCATGTGCTTTGCATTCCGAAGAAAGAGATTAATAAGATCTGGGATCTGGAAGAGAATCATTATCGGGAATTAATGCTTTTTACGCGCTGTGTGGCGATCGCTTTGGAAAAGACCGTACCCTGTAAACGCGTGGGAATGGCAGTTGTGGGCCTGGAAGTGCCTCATGTGCATGTGCATTTGATCCCACTGAATAATATGGACGGAATGAATTTTTCGAATTCCGTGGAAATGAGTCAAGAGGAATTTGAAAAACTGGCTGCAGAGATCAGCGAGAATATCGAGCTGTGATCCCCTTGGAAGATTATAAACTCAGCCTGGAAATCAGGATAGACTGGAGCGATCTCGATATGTACGAGCATGTGAACAACGTGTCGTACATGCGCTATTTGCAAAGCGGGAGAGTGAATTTCTGGGAAGCCAGCGGTATTCATGCCAAATTTCGTGAAACCAACCAGGGAGCCATGCTGGTTTCCACGAAATGCGATTTCAAAAAATCACTGTATTATCCCGGCAAAGCCCTCATTAAGACCAGGCTTGATTTCATCGGCACAAAAAGCTTCGGAATAGAGCACAGGATCCTGGATGAACAAGGGGAAACTTGTGCTGAAGGGAAGGATGTAGTGGTATATTTTGATTTTAATAAGAAGGAAACCATTCCGGTTCCGGAAGAAATACGGAAAATAATTTCCAGATTCTAGACTTTTTTCAGGCTGATCTGGAAAGTAGTGCCTTTATTGATCTCACTTTTCGCCACTTTGATCTTGCCGTTATGGTATTCTTCCACAATGCGTTTGGCCAGGCTAAGACCCAGTCCCCAACCTCTTTTTTTCGTGGTTTGGCCCGGGTCAAAGATCGTCCTGAAACGGTTCTTCTCAATCCCCTTCCCGGAATCGGTCACATAAATATGCGCCTGTTTCAGGTCGTGCTTGATCTCGATGCTGAGACTGCCCTTTCCGCGCATGGCATCAATGGCGTTCTTTACCAGGTTTTCGATCGTCCAGCTGTATAATTGCTCGTTGAGCATCACAAAAATGGGCTGGCGCGGGGTCCTGATCTGGAAATCTATCAAAGTGGAAGAACGACTTTTCAGGTATTCGAATGTTTCCCGGGTAGCGCGAACCACATCGGTCTCCTGTAAATTTGGCGAAGAACCGATCTTTGAAAATCGCTCGGTAATGGTTTTCAAACGCTCGATATCTTTTTCCATTTCCAGCACAAAGGATGGGTTGACTTCTTCGGCTTTCAAAATTTCAGTCCAGCCAATGAGCGAGCTAAGCGGAGTTCCGATCTGGTGTGCCGTTTCCTTGGCCATCCCCGCCCAGAGCTTGTTCTGTTCACTATTTTTGGTCGTGGTGTAAAAGAAGTAGACCACGCCTACGAACAGAAAGCCTATTAGTGTTAAACCAATTGGGTAATATTTCAGTTTGTTGAGTGCCGGGGAGTTGCCGTAATAAATATACTGTACCTGTCCTTCGCCAAGGTCAACCGTTATCGGTTCGTTCTCATCCATCAGTTCCAGGCGGTACTCCTCGAGCTTTTCGGCATTATCGGTAATTTCAGCTTCGATGTTTGAAGTATCGGCAATATCGCCTTCCTCGTTCACATAGATGATAGGGATGGTGGTGTTGTTATTGAGAATTTCGAGGATGAGTTCCAGGTGTGCATCGTCTGAAGCGGAATCTATTCCCTGGTAGGCTTCGGCCCAGATGTTCATTTTCGAGCGCTCGTCTTCCTTCAGTCTCTGGAAAAAAATACTGGTATTCCAGAGAACCAGGGTGATCACGACAAGACAGGAGAAAATGATAAACCAGCGGTTAAAGCTGCGTTCGTCGGGTAGATTCATGAATTTCTTGATACGATTCTTCAATTAAATATAAGCGTTTTAAAGCAATTTTTATTGTAAGGCGCGGCTTTATATTCCCTAAGCAATTCTTTACCTTTGCGAAAAACGAATCTATGCTCACGATTGAACCAAAAGATGTAAGCGTTGGTAAATTGCACCAGTACCTGTTGGGAGCCGTTGGGCCCAGGCCTATTGCGTTTGCCAGTACCATAGACGAACAGGGCAGGCCGAACCTTTCGCCGTTCAGTTTTTTTAACGTTTTTGGTTCCAATCCGCCGGTGCTGATCTTTTCTCCGGCTCGCCGCGGAAGGGATAATACCACCAAACATACTTACGAGAATACCAAGAAAATAGATGAGGTAGTGATCAATATTGTGAATTATGATATCGTTCAACAGATGTCTCTTTCCAGTACTGAATATGACGAAGGTGTGAATGAGTTTGAAAAAGCGGGACTCACTCCGTTGAAGTCAGATTTGGTAAAGCCTTTCAGAGTTGCAGAATCCCCGGTGCAAATGGAATGCAAAGTGCACGAAGTGATGGAAACCGGGCAGGAAGGTGGTGCCGGAAACCTCGTGATTTGCCATGTGCTGAAAATGCATATCAAAGAAGAAATTCTCGATGAAAACGGTTATATTGATCAGCATAAAATAGACCAGGTTGCAAGAATGGGCGGGAACTGGTACACCCGGGCAAACCTGGGGATGTTTGAAGTTCCGAAGCCATTGTCAACACTGGGGATCGGGGTGGATCAGATTCCGGAAGAGATCAGGAAAAGCAAGGTTCTTACCGGTAATGACTACGGAAAATTAGGAAATGTGGAGAGCCTTCCGAAGGAAGCAGCTATTCAGCAGTTTTTAGCAGCGAACCCGGAAGCAGCCGAAATCATTTCCGAAGGGAACACCGAAAAAATACATAAAATGGCGCAGGTTTACCTGGACCGGAATGAGCCGAAAAGCGCCTGGAAAATATTATTAGCAAAATAGGAAATATGGAAGTACAAGGGAAAATCAAGCTTATTGGCGACACTAAATCATTTGGAAATAACGGGTTTCAAAAGCGCGAAGTGGTGGTAACCACTGAGGAGCAGTACCCGCAACATTTAATGATCGAGTTCGTACAGGATAAATGCAGTCTTTTAGACACGTTTCAGGTTGGGCAACCGGTAAAGATCGGGATTAACCTGCGCGGTAGAGAATGGGTAAGCCCACAGGGTGAAACTAAGTATTTCAATTCGATCCAGGGTTGGAGAATTGAGAACCTGGCTGCTCAGCAACCGGGAGGACAAAATGTGCCACCCCCAGACCAGTTCGAGCCTGCAAATGATTTGAATGAAGAAGATTACGATGATCTTCCGTTCTAGTAATAATAGAATTTAAGAGAAAGTCCGGTCATGTTTTGGTCGGACTTTTTTATTTTCAACAAAAATTTCTCTCGTGTATTTTTTAAGACCAGAAGACGATTTTCCGCCGGTTGAGATGGCCGATGATGAAGGCCTTTTGGCGGTAACCAGTTTCCTGAACAAAGACCGGATAAAAAATGCCTATCAAAAAGGGATCTTTCCCTGGTACAATGAGGGACAGCCTGTTTTGTGGTGGTCGCCAGACCCGCGAATGGTATTATTTCCCGAGGAACTGAAAATAGCCAAAAGCATGCGCCCGTATCTCAATCAGCAGAAATTTCAGGTTACTTACAACGCGCATTTCGAGGCCGTGATCGATGCCTGTGCCCAGGTGCCCCGGGAGGGCCAGGACGGAACCTGGATTACGCCCGAAATCAAAAAGGAATATGCGTCCCTGTTCCGGGAAGGTTTTGTACAGAGTGTGGAAGTTTGGGATGGCGAGCAGCTGGTTGGCGGACTTTATGGTGTGTACCTTCGGAAAAAAAAAGTTTTCTGTGGCGAAAGTATGTTTTCAAACAAGAGTAATGCTTCTAAATTCGGTTTTATTAAACTCGTTCAGAAACTTCAGGGAGAAGGCGTGAAGCTTATAGATTGCCAGGTTTATACCAGTCACCTGGAAAGTCTTGGTGCGCGTGAAATTCCGCGGGAAGAATTTTTAAAGTTCCTTAAATAGAAATGCTGAGCTGCGTGGAAATAAAAAGTTCGCCGGCCGTCTCCTTCATATAATCATTTAGGCGATATTCAGTTCCCAGTTCCAGTTTGGCATCTTTGGAAATGGCGCGGCCTAGGCTTACTCCAAATCGCTGTTCTAGTGACGGTTTCTCTTGTTTTCCAAGACTCCATAAAGCTTCGGTTTCTGTCACCAGGAAAAATTCGTTACGGTTCACGCGATCGCCATTCAGCGGAAATTCTACCGAAAAACGGTACCGGTTTCTGAAAGTGGTTCGGTCTCTAAAACGCTCCTCCAGCCTGAAGCGATGTGCAACAGCCACCCGGTTGAAGCTTCGTTCACGTGCATATTGCTGGATAATCCGTACCTCGTTATGATTAGCGTTGTCAAACATTTCCCGAAAACGGTAGCGCAAACCCAAACTCAGCTTGCCATAAAAGCCTACTTCATAACTGGTAAAATGGGTTAGCTCGAGATGCTGAACGCTAAATTGCGTTTCTTGCCTTTCGTGTAGAATATCACGGTTCCCAAATGCAAAATTGAAGGACCAGCGATTGGGCCTGTTCCAATTGATGGAAATTTCCGGTTCGAGGAAGGCAGAAAAAGCATCCTGCGCCCGCATTGGAAAACTTATAAAAACAAGGCAGATTCCGAAGAATAGAAATTTAAAAAATGAGGTAGTCATACGAAATTCTGGTGGCTTTTCTCTTTTTTACAAAATTTCCCTGTGCATCAAAGGTCATCTCGAATTTTTCCAGTTTTCCCGAATTCTTCGTAGCGACGATTAGCTCGTAGTTGGCAGGCTGGGCCTGAAAACCGACTTTCTCAAGAGGTAATTTTCCGGTGGTGTCCGGCAGAAACTGCAACTGGATCTTTTCAATCCTGAAACGCTCATTTTCGCGATCTATATGCCGGCTGATCTTCTGAAAAATCTCCTCGTCCAATTCGTTGTGATCTACTTCGATCTCGATGTCTTCCAGTTGACCCGGCGCACTGAATTCCACGCTGTACCGATGCTTCTGAAACTTAAATTTTGCTTCGTAACTTTTCCTGTCGCCATCCGTTTCAAAATAATAGCGGACTTTCCTGGCATGCTGCGGAAGATTTTCAGCAAGATACTGCTGAGCTTTTTCAGGCATTTCAGTCCTGTTAATACTTTCCTCTTTTTCAGCTTTTTCATTTTGTGAAAAAACCGAAACAGATATCAGAAGGAATAATAAGACAAGTTTTTTCATGACTGCTGCATTTTCTTGGCCAAGTCCTGAACAGGTTTGTATCTGAAACAATCTACCTGATGATCGTTCACCATCCCGGTCGCCTGCATGTGGGCATAAATCACGGTAGAACCCACGAATTTGAACCCGCGTTTTTTCAGGTCTTTGCTGATCTGGTCACTTAGTTCGGTAGTCGCCGGCGCCTCTTTATAGTATGGAATATCGTTCTGAATGGGTTGGTAATCCACAAACTGCCAGATATACTTGCTAAAACTGCCAAATTCATCCTGAACCTTCATAAAAGCAGCGGCATTGGTCACGGCCGCCCGGATCTTCATCTGGTTCCTGATGATCCCGGCATTATCCATTAATTCAGCAATTTTTGTTTCGTCGTAGGTGGCGATCTTTCGGTAATCAAAATGATCGAAAGCTTCCCTGAAATTCTGCCTTTTCCGCAGGACTGTGATCCAGCTAAGACCGGCCTGGAACGTTTCCAGCGTCAGAAATTTGAATAGGGTTTCGTCATCCAGTACCGGGACTCCCCATTCCTCATCGTGGTACGCCTCGTACAGCGGGTCGCCAACGCACCAGCCACAGCGATTCAAATCATCCATATCTAAGATTTAAAATAGTAAGTAATAGTACCAATTTGGCCATTTTGACCATTCAGGCGGGTAAACCTGGCGCCCAAAGCATATTGCAGTGCGCGCTCGGTAAGGCATTCATTGTTCGACGAGGAACTGCCTTTATTGATCGCGGCATCTGTCACTGCTCCGGCTTCGTTAACCGTAATATTAACCACGATCTTCCCGGCCTGGTCACAGGTATAAACAGGATTCGGGATCTTCACGGCGTTCCTGCCTTTGAGGCTAAAGGAGATCGAGCTGTAGTCGTAAGCAGCTGATTTCTGGCCCAGGTTTTTAGTTTGATCAGCTCCTTCGGAAGCAGTTTGTTTTTTAGTAGCATTCTTTTTCCTGACGGAATAATTTCCTTCAGAAGCCGAAGTGCTCTCGTTTTCCAGCTCTTCCTGCTGGGCGCTGTTCTTTTCGAAAATTTCGTTCAACCTGTTGTCCATATCAGCCTCACGCTCGGCTTTATTTTCGTTGAATGCCCGGTTGGTCTGAATTTTTCGGGTATTCTGAGGCTGTTTTTCGGTTTCCGGAGCTTTTTCAGGTTCCTGTTCTTCCATGGTTTTGAACTGCTCGAGATCTACCAGCATTTCAGCGGCTTCCCGGTTACGATTGGAAAGATTCAGGTTGTAGAGTGATAGCAACAGCACCGCAAAAATCAGTGAAGTAATGATCAGGGCTTTATGCTTGTCAAAAAAATCCATATAAACCGTACCGTTCCGGGGATCAATCCTGTTCCCGTGAAGGTAATGAATTTTCAAATGATGCAATGTCCATTCCGTTTTCTACGGAATAATCGCCAATTTTGGTCCTTCTTAATTCGGAAAGATGAGCGCCACTGTGGAGTGCCTGCCCAAATTCGTGTGCGAGGCTACGAATATATGTTCCCTTACTGCAAACCACGCGGAAGCCGATCTCCGGGAAAGCCGAAGTATTTATTTCAAATTCCGAAATTTCAATTTTGCGTTTTGAAACTTCCACTTCCTCACCTTTACGAGCATATTCATAAAGCCGTTTTCCGTCTTTCTTTAAAGCTGAGAAAACCGGTGGTGTTTGTTCTATCTCGCCGCTGAATTTTTCCACAGTCTGCTGAAGTAGTTCTTCGGTAATATGATCGGTGGGATAGTGCTGATCGATTTCGGTTTCAAGATCAAAAGAGGGTGTTGTTGATCCCAGAGTGATAGTGCCGGTATATTCCTTGATCTGTCCCTGTAATTCCGGAATCGTTTTGGTAAATTTTCCCGTGCAGATGATCAGGAGCCCGGTGGCAAGCGGATCCAATGTTCCGGCATGCCCGACCTTTATCTTCTTAATATGATGACGTTTTCTTATTAACCAGCGAACTTTGTTCACTACCTGGAACGAGGTCCAGTGCAGTGGTTTGTCGATGAGTAAGATTTGGCCAGTTTTAAAATCTTCAGCCGTGAGTTCCTTATTGCGCATACGCAAAAATAATGGCTATCAGCCCCACTACAAAACAGTAAATAGCAAACCACGAAAGTTTGCTTCGTTTTACCAGGGCGATCATCCAGGTACAGGCGGCAAGACCGGCAAGAAAGGCAGCGACAAAGCCAATGGCGAGTGGAGCAAATCCTACGTTGCTGTGCAAAAGTTCTCCGCTCAAAAGGTCTTTGGCGATCTTTCCGAAGATCAGTGGAACGACCATTAAAAACGAAAACCTGGCGGCTTTTGTTTTGTCATTTCCCAGTAGTACGGAAGTGGAAATGGTAGCGCCACTCCTGGAAATTCCGGGAAGCATCGCAATGGCCTGAGAAACGCCAATCACGAAAGCATTGGAATAACTTACTGATTTTCCCGTGTTTTTGGCTTTATCTGCCAGCCACAGCAACAGGGCGGTAATGAGTAGCATAAATCCAACAAAAATGATATTGCCGCTGAACAATGATTCCAGTTCGCTTTCAAAAAGCACTCCGATCACCGCGGCCGGGATCATGGAAATAATGATCTTGAGAGAAAATTGCGTTTCTTCGTTCCATTTAAACTGTAGCAAACCGCTTAAGATCTCCCAAACATCTTTTCTGAAAACTACCAGTGTGCTCAAGGCAGTTGCAAAATGCAGGATAACGGTGAAAAGCAGCGATTCTTCCGGTACGCTCAGGTCTCCAAGAATGGCTTTTCCAAGTTCCAGGTGACCGCTGGAAGAAACGGGTAAAAATTCGGTAAGTCCCTGGATGACTCCAAGGATCGCGGCGTCTAATGCGTCCAACTTAGTGCTTCTTTTTATCCGGATTCAACAAAATGGCATAGGCTTCGATCCCAAAACCGATCAATACCAGTGCGGGAGCCAGGCGAATTCGCTGGAAGTTGTAGATCGCATCGCTGAATTCATTGGGATCTTCACTGCCGCCACCGGCCATCAAAATAAATCCCAGCGCGATCACGCCCAGACCTATTAGCATAAAATTGTAGTTCTTTTTTCCGAACACGAAGCCGGTGTTAAAACTGTTTCGATGCTGTTGTTCACTCATTTTAATATCTTTTTGCTTCAGTGGAAGCTAATAATACAATTCATCTGTTTGCAGGTTCAGGAATCTGGAGGTGGCAAAATAGGTGCTGATCCAGGTAATGACAATTCCCGCAACCAAAATTCCGACGAAAAGGACCGTGAGCATTTTGACATCACCCAGCAGATCCAGTTCTCGAAAACTGTCGTTCAGGTAATACAGCACTCCCGCCATACCGATGATCGCCACAATCGAACCTACCAGCCCCAATTTCATACTCTGCCAGATGAATGGCTTCCGAATAAATCCCTTGGTGGCACCCACCATCTGCATGGTTTTGATCGTAAATCTCTTGGAGTAGACCGAAAGCCTGATGGAGCTGTTGATCAGAAGCACCGCGATAAAAGTAAATAAGGCGCTGGCTACCAAAACCCATAGGCTTATTTTTCGCACATTTTCGTTCAGTAGCGAAATTAGCGGTTTATCGTACACCACATCATCTACAAAATTCTTTTCTGCAAGTCCGCTGGCGATCGAGTCGACCTGTTTGGAAGAAACGTAATCGGCGTTCATGAATATGTCAATGGAATTTTGCAGCGGGTTGTAGCCCAGGAAGTCCATAAAATCCTCGCCAATATCTTCGCTATGTTGCTCGGCTGCCTGCTCCTTGGAAACATAATTGGTTGATTTGGTATAATCGGCCATCGCCAGGCTTTTTTTCAGCTGTTCGATTTCCACGTCTTTCGCGTTATCTTTCAGGTATACCGTCAGCGCGATCTGTTCCTTGAAATGATCAGCCACCTTTTTCGTATTCAACACTAAAAGCCCTAGAATTCCCAATAAGAAAAGGACTAACGAAATACTGATAATCACTGAAAAATAGGAAGATATGAGTCGGCGTTTCTGATATCTTTCGAAAGATGTGGTCATAAAGAGACTGCAGATTTTTTGTAAAAATAAGAAAGTTCAGCTTTCCCGGTCTTTAAAACGCTGAAAGTTTCGGTTTTATTCTTTCAGAGGAAATTTTACAGGTTTTATTAAAGCCTGAAGGTGCTTTTCAGGAATTTTCCAGGCATGTAAAGTTTGGAATTCTGCATAAATTTGGGAAAAACAGGTTATGAAAATATTGATTTACGGTGTTGGCGGTGTAGGTGGCTATTTTGGTGGAAAACTGGCAAAAGCTGGTTATGAGGTAACGATGATCGCCAGGGGGAAACACCTGGAGGCGATCAGGAAAGACGGACTCGAAATTGAAAGTATTGATGAGACTTTTACCATTCATCCAAAATTGGCAACTGATGATCTATCGGAAGTGGAAACGCCAGATCTCGTCATTCTTGGAGTGAAATCCTGGCAAATTCCGCAGGTTGCTTCGGAAATTAAGTCGGTAATCGGTGATAAAACCATGGTATTACCACTGCAAAATGGTGCCGATAACGCCGAAAAACTGCTGGAAATTCTTCCGAAGAAAAATGTACTGGCCGGACTTTGTTTTATCATTAGTTATATCGAAAAACCAGGAAAGATCAAACACGCCGCTTATGAACCGAGAATTACTTTTGGCGAGATCGACAACGTGAAAACCGAAAGAGTTCAGGAGGTTCATCAGGTGTTTGAGAATGCCGGGATCAGTAACTCGATTGCTGAAAATATTCAGCTGGAGATCTGGAAAAAATTTCTTTTTATCTGCACGGTTAGCGGAATTGGCGGTCTCACCCGTGTGAGTATTGATAAGATCAGGGAAAGCGACTATTTATATGATCTCATGCAAAAAACTGCGCGGGAAATGATTGCGGTTGCCAATGCGAAAGGTATTCCGCTTTCCGAAGAACATTTTCAGAAAACTTTTGAGATCATCAACGCGCAACCCGAGGGCACCACGGCTTCCACACAACGGGATATCATGCAGGGAAAACCTTCCGAACTGGAAAATTTTAATGGCTATATTGTCAAAGAAGGCGAGAAACTTGGAATCGAAACTCCGGCCAATAAATTGATCTACGAATGCCTGAAACCTATGGAAAACCAGGCTCGAAACACCTCCAAATAGACTGCTGAATCATTCTTTCTAAGTGGTTTAAAATTGTATTTTTGCAGGCAAGTTCTAATCAGGCTACGTTGTCATTGCGAAGGAGGGATCATGACTTAAGCAATCCCGATTTTTAGAGATTGCTACGCTTCGCTCGCAATGACGCCAATTGCTTAAGACTAAAAATAAAATGAGATACGATTTCAATAAGATCGAGGAGAAATGGCAGAAATACTGGGCCGAAAACCAGACTTTCCAGGCTTCGAACAGTTCTGATAAACCAAAATATTACGTGCTGGACATGTTTCCGTATCCTTCGGGAGCTGGTCTTCACGTGGGTCACCCGCTTGGGTATATCGCCAGTGACATCTATGCCCGTTTCAAGCGCCATAAAGGCTTCAATGTGTTGCATCCGCAGGGCTATGACAGTTTTGGTCTTCCTGCAGAGCAGTATGCGATCCAGACGGGTCAGCATCCGGCTTTGACGACCGAGAAGAATATCAATCGCTATCGCGAGCAGCTGGATAAGATTGGTTTTTCTTTTGACTGGAGTCGGGAGGTGCGTACCAGTAATCCAGAATATTATAAATGGACGCAGTGGATCTTTATTCAGCTTTTTGAAAGCTGGTACGACCAGGAAGCTGAGAAGTCCAGGCCAATTTCTGAACTTATTGAACTGTTTGCTGCGGAAGGAAATAGCCGTGTGAATGCTGCCTGCGATGATGATATCGAAGAATTTTCAGCGTCAGACTGGAATGGTTTTTCTGAAGAAGAAAAGCAGCGCATTTTATTGAAATATCGCCTGACCTATTTAGCGGAAACCGAAGTGAACTGGTGTCCGCAATTGGGAACAGTTCTGGCAAATGATGAGATCGTAAATGGTGTTTCGGAGCGTGGAGGTTATCCTGTTATTAGGAAAAAAATGACTCAGTGGAGCATGAGAATTTCGGCTTTTGCTGAAAGACTGCTTCAGGATTTAAATAAAATTGATTGGACCGAGAGTCTGAAGGAAAGTCAGCGTAACTGGATCGGGAAATCGGTTGGAGCGCAGGTGGAATTCAAGATCATGAATACCGAGGAGAAATTTGAGGTTTTCACGACCCGCCCAGATACCATCTTCGGAGTGACTTTTATGACGCTTGCTCCGGAACATGATTTAGTTAAAAAAATAACTTCCGAAGAACAAAAGGCGGAAGTCGAAGCATATATTGAAGCGACCGCCAAACGAAGTGAGCGCGACCGAATGGCCGATGTAAAGACTATCTCCGGAGTATTCACCGGTGCTTATGCCGAACATCCTTTTACCAAAGAACCGGTACCGATCTGGATCGGGGATTATGTTTTGGCGGGATACGGAACAGGAGCCGTGATGGCAGTTCCTTGTGGGGACCAGCGTGATTACGACTTTGCAAAGCATTTCGATCTGCCGATTCATAATATCTTCAAAAACGCCGATATTTCAGAAGAGGCACATGCCGGGAAAGAAGGAACGGTGATCGCGAATTCCGATTTTCTTAGCGGACTCGAATACAAAGAAGCTTTAAATAAAGTGATCCTGGAACTGGAAAAGACTGGTCAGGGTTACGGAAAGACAAATTACAGGTTGCGCGATGCGGTTTTCAGTCGCCAGCGATATTGGGGTGAACCGTTCCCGGTTTATTATGTGAACGGAATGCCGCAAATGATCGAATTGGAGCATTTGCCGTTGCGTCTTCCGGAAGTGGAAAAATACCTGCCTACCGAGACTGGAGAGCCGCCACTGGGAAATGCAACTGACTGGGCCTGGGATACCGAAAATCACGAGGTGGTTTCGAATGATAAGATCGATCATCAAACTATTTTTCCACTAGAGCTGAATACCATGCCGGGATGGGCTGGAAGTAGCTGGTATTTGTTCAGATATATGGATCCTCATAACGACGGTGAATTTGTTTCTGAAGAAGCGCAGAAATACTGGGAGAATGTTGATCTGTATATTGGAGGAAGCGAGCACGCCACTGGCCACTTACTGTATTCTCGATTCTGGACAAAGTTTTTGCATGACCGCGGATATTTAACGGTGGAAGAACCATTTAAAAAACTGATCAACCAGGGGATGATTTTGGGAACTTCAGCGTTTGTTTACAGGCTGGAAGGTGAGAATGTCTTCGTTTCCAAAAATCAGATTAATGGTAATAGTGTGCAGCCTATCCATGCCGATGTTTCTTTGGTAAATTCTTCAGATGAACTGGATATAGAAGGTTTTAAAAATTGGCGACCTGAATTTCAGGATGCTAAATTTCTGACCGAAGATGGTAAATATGTAGTTGGCAGAGAAGTCGAAAAAATGTCCAAGTCCAAATACAATGTGGTGAATCCAGATGATATTTGTGAGGATTATGGCGCAGATACCTTGAGAATGTACGAGATGTTCCTTGGTCCGCTGGAACAGGCGAAACCATGGAATACCGCCGGGATCACGGGAGTTCATAATTTTCTGAAGAAGCTTTGGAAATTATATCATAACGGAGACGAATTTTCAGTTTCTGATGAAAAAGCTTCGGCCGATTCTTTAAAGACATTGCATAAAACGATCAAAAAGGTAACTGAGGATATTGAGAATTTCAGCTTTAATACATCGGTTTCCACTTTTATGATCTGTGTGAATGAGCTAACCGCTCAAAAATGCAGCAGTCGTGAAGTATTGGAGCCGTTGGCTATTTTGATCGCACCTTATGCTCCACATATCGCGGAAGAACTATATTCAAAATTAGGGAACACCGAATCGGTTGTTTTTGCGGAATATCCTGTTTTTGATGAAAAATTTCTGGTGGAGAGCAAGAAAAATTATCCTGTTTCCTTCAATGGAAAAATGCGTTTTACGATGGAATTGCCGCTGGATATGAGTAAAGATGAAATCGAAAAAGCGATCCTTGATGACGAAAGAACAAAAAATCAACTTGAAGGATCAACCCCTAAAAAAGTAATAGTTGTTCCGGGTAAAATCGTCAATATTGTAGTTTGACCCCCTTAAAAAATAATTAACAAGGGGTTGAAAACAACTTTTTTTAGTTTTTAACCCCTTGTTTTGTTTCTATTTTATATTTTTCGGAATCTAAATTCTTTCACTATGAAAATCGGGATTCCAAAAGAGATCAAAAACAATGAGAACAGGGTAGGGATGACCCCTGCCGGAGTTCTGGAACTTACCAAACGCGGGCACGAAGTCTATGTGCAGTCAACCGCCGGTGAGGGCAGCGGCTTTGATGATGAAGATTACTATGTGGCTGGTGCGAAGATTCTTCCAACCATCGACCGGGTTTATGACCAGGCACAGATGATCGTGAAAGTGAAAGAACCCATTCAGCAGGAATACGAGTTGATCAAAGAAGACCAGGTGGTCTTCACTTTTTTCCATTTTGCATCTGATAAGCGTCTTACAGAGGCGATGATGAAAACCAAATCGGTTTGTATTGCTTACGAGACGGTGGAAGATAAAGATGGTACACTACCGCTATTAACCCCTATGAGTGAAGTGGCTGGAAGAATGGCGATCCAGCAGGGAGCAAAATACCTTGAAAAACCCGTGAAAGGTAAAGGTTTGCTTTTAGGCGGAGTTCCGGGGGTAAGACCTGGAAAGGTTCTGGTTATTGGTGCGGGAACTGTTGGAATACAGGCGGCAAAAATGGCGGCGGGCTTAGGTGCTCAGGTGACTATTCTTGATGTGAATATGAATAAGCTGCGATATGTCAATGATGTAATGCCGAGTCATGTGGTGACCGAATTTTCGAATGAATACAACATCAGGAAACATATTAAGACCAGTGACCTGATTATCGGCGGAGTATTGATCACCGGTGCGAAAGCGCCAAAACTGATCACCCGCGATATGCTGAAGGAAATGCAGCCGGGAGCGGTAATCGTTGATGTGGCAGTAGATCAGGGTGGTTGCTTTGAAACTACAAGACCAACCACTCATGAAGATCCTGCTTATATAATTGACGATGTGGTGCATTACTGCGTGGCCAATATGCCTGGAGCAGTACCGCATACTTCGACCGTGGCATTAACGAATGTGACCTTGCCTTACGTGCTAAAACTGGCTGATGAAGGTTGGGAAAAGGCATGTAGGGATGACGATTCCTTAATGAAAGGGGTGAATATTGTAAAAGGAAGGGTGGTTTGTGAACCAATTTTAGAAGCCTTCGGGTGGAAAGAAGCGATGGCTTAAGAAAGATACAGGTCGATCAATCCTTCAGGGGTCTGAAGATAGATCTTCTGATTTTTTTTATCGATTTTCTCAATAAAATCATCATTCATGGGGACAAGAATTTCTTTGTCTCCATTTTTTATTTCGAACAGTGGCTGCGCCGTGGTATCGTTTACCGAGATGACTTCGCCAATGTTCCCGTGGGAGGCGTCGATCACTTCAAAGCCAATGATCTCGTGGAAATAGAACTGGTCTTCATCCAGTTCCGGCAAGAAAGACAATGGGAGGTAGAGTTCAGCTCCGATCAGGTCTTCGGCATCCTCCTCAGTGTCGATGTCTTCAAATTTCACTCGAAGCAGGGTGCTTTTATGAAGTGAGGAGGCATCAATAAAAAATGGAACCAGATTATCATTGTAGTCAATGAACACTGATTCCATTTCTGTGTAAGTTTCAGGCTCGTCGGTATCAAGTTTGATCAATACCTCGCCTTTGAAGCTGAATTTGGCTACGATTTTTCCAAGATAGAAACATTCTTCCTTAGTCATCGTTACCAGACTGAATTAAGCGTCTTTCTTTTCTTCAGTTTTAGCTTCTTCTGCAGTAGCAGCTCCTACTTCCTCTTCAGCACTTTCTACAGTGGCTTCATCGGTAGCTTCTGCTTCTCTTTCAGCTTCAGCAGCTTCGGCAGCAGCTTCCTGAGCTTCAGCCTCACGCTTCGCGTTCACTTCTTTTTCAGCTTCAAGAGCTTGAGCTTTCTGCTCTTCTTTAGCTTTTTCTACAGATTCTTTTTTGGCTCCAATCTTACCTTCTTTTTCATCTAACCAGGCCTGGAATTTTTCTTCAGCCTGCTCTTCTGTCAAAGCGCCTTTACGAACACCAACTGCTAGGTGTTTTTTCAATAAAGCTCCTTTGTAAGAAAGGATTGCACGAGCGGTATCAGTTGGTTGTGCACCATTCTGTAGCCACTGTACAGCACCGTCTACATCTAATTCAATAGTTGCAGGATTGGTGTTTGGATTGTAGATCCCTAGTTTTTCAAGGAATTTACCATCTCTCTTTGCGCGTGAATCTGCGGCGACAATCCAGTAAAAAGGTTTTCCTTTTTTACCGTGTCTTTGTAATCTGATTTTTACTGGCATAAAAATTAAATTTTGGGGTTCTCGACCCCGGTTATTAATAAGGTGTGCAAAGATACTACAAATTTCTAATTTTCAAGACTTTCCTGCTTTGTTTTAATTTCTGAAAAAGAATAGCGGTGATGAACGGATTCAATTTACAGAATTTGGGAGGAATTTTTCATAAAAACGCGGCCGCCTGTTAAAAGCAGTTAATTAGTGCTAAACCCTGTTAAATAGGTTGTTGGGGCGTGTACAGGAGTGTATCTTTACCATAAGAAAATTGCAAAAAAAGAAAGTTATGAGTTATTCAGAAGAAGTTTCTAATAAGTTGAACGAGCTATTAGAAAAGAATTATGATGCAGAGAAAGGATATAAACTCGCTGCTCAAAAAGTGAAAAATGAGCGTTTAAAAGCTTTTTTTACTGAAAGGGCGCAGGAACGATATGATTTTGGTCACGAATTGAAATCTGAAATTCGAAACTTTGGGGAGAATCCAGATAAAGGAAGCAGTCTTGCCGGAGATGCACACCGTTCCTGGATGAACCTGAAAGCTAGCCTGTCCAATGATAAAGATGAGGCGGTATTGGAAGAAACAGTTCGTGGCGAAAAAGCGGCTGTAGAAGAATACGAGGATATTTTAAAAGATTCCAATATTCCAGCTTCTACCGGCAATATCTTAATGAAGCAGAAAAATGCGATCGTAGCCTCGCTTAATGAAGTGAAAACTTTAGAGCGTCAGGCCTGATAGAAATGTAGAACTTCTTTTCGGGCACACCGTCCCCAAAGACCAGATACTGAAATGAAGTAGCAATGATGCGAGCAATGTTTGATTGAAGTAGTAGTAGTTTTAGTGTTCGTATCAGACCTCACAGGATTTCCTTTACGGAGTCCTGTGAGGTTTTTTTTATGGTTAATAATTCCTGAAAACAATCTTTTCATTCACGAGCAAACTTCCTTATTTTAGCCCGGATGGTTTTTAAGCAAAAACCATTTTCTCAACTTCTCTAACAGGCTAAAATACAACAGGATGTACCTCATTTTTGATACCGAAACCACCGGACTTCCCAAGCGTTGGGACGCCCCTTTGACCGATTCGGAGAACTGGCCGCGATGCATACAGATCGCCTGGCAGTTACACGATGAAATGGGCAGGCTGGTGGAACATCAGGATTACCTGGTGCAGCCAGAGGGTTTTGATATTCCGTATGACTCAGAAAGGATTCACGGTATTAGTACAGAGCTGGCCAGGGAACAGGGTGTACCGCTTCGCGAGGTTCTGGAGAAATTCCGTACGGCCCTGGGAAAATCAAAATTCGTAGTGGGTCAAAATGTAGGTTTTGACGTGAATATTATGGGTGCGGAATTCATTCGGGAAGATTTTGAAAACAACCTTCAGGAATTGCCTGTTCTTGATACCTGTACGGAGGTGACTGCCGATCTATGCAAGATTCCCGGTGGTCGCGGTGGTAAATTCAAATTACCAACGCTTACCGAGCTACATGAATTCCTGTTTGAAGAGGCTTTCGCCGAGGCGCATAATGCGACCGCCGATGTGGAGGCAACCACTCGGTGTTTCCTGGAACTTATCAGGAGACGGATCTATACTATCGAGGAGTTGGATGTGCCGGCAGATTATTTTCAGAATTTTTCTGAAGAGAACCCGCAGCCGGTCAAACTTATCGGTTTAAAACATATCAACCTTAAAAAAGCTTCCGATGAGATCAGGAAAAAACTGGCCAAACAGCAGCCTTCTGATGAAATTTCTCATGAGGAAATTCAGGAAAACCTCGAGAAACTGGACGAAGTGCCATTCGCGCACCTTCATAACCATTCCCAGTTTTCTGTTTTGCAGTCTACCATCAGCATTCCAGACCTGGTAGCCGCCGCAGCTGAAGAAGACATGAATGCCGTAGCCCTTACGGATCATGCCAATATGATGGGCGCCTTTCATTTTGTAAAGGAAGTTGGAGTTTACAACGGAAAAATCAAAGAGCATAATGCAACTGCTGAAGAAAACGGCGAAGCTTTAAAGCAACCTATCAAGCCAATTGTGGGTTGCGAATTCTTCGTTTGTGAAAATCATACCGATAAAACCCGGAAAGACAACGGTTACCAGATCGTAATGCTGGCCAAAAACAAAAGAGGTTATCACAACCTGGCGAAAATGTCTTCCCTGGCCTATACCGATGGGTTTTATTACGTCCCGCGAATTGACAGGGATGTTATTCAAAGATATAAGGAAGATATTATTGTTTTGACGGGAAACCTCTACGGGGAAGTACCAAGCAAGATCCTGAACGTTGGGGAAAATCAGGCCGAAGAAGCCCTGATCTGGTGGAAAGAACAGTTTGGGGACGACCTTTATATAGAATTGATGCGTCACGGGCAGGAAGACGAAGACAGGGTAAACCCTGTTTTGATCGAATTTGCCAAAAAACATGCAGTAAAAATCGTAGCGACCAATAATACCTACTACTGGAAACAGGAAGATGCCAATGCGCATGACATTTTACTGTGTGTGAAAGACGGCGAGAAGCAAGCCACGCCTATTGGCCGAGGTAGGGGTTACCGCTATGGTTTGCCAAACCAGGAATACTATTTCAAGAGTGGGAATGAGATGAAGAGCCTTTTTAAGGATCTTCCGGAAGCGATTACCAATATCCAGGAAGTAGTTGATAAAATTGAACCATTTGAACTGGCCCGTGATGTACTGCTGCCAAAATTTACCATTCCGGAGCAGTTCCAGCATGAAGAAGATCTGGTTGATGGCGGTAAGCGCGGCGAAAATGCCTATTTAAAGCATATTACTTTTGAAGGCGCGCGCCAACGATATCCCGAGATCACTCCCGATATTGAAGAACGACTCAATTTCGAATTATCAGTAATTGAAAATACGGGTTATCCCGGTTACTTCCTGATTGTGGAAGATTTTATCAGGGCGGCTAGAGATATGGGCGTTTCGGTAGGTCCGGGTCGTGGATCGGCTGCAGGTTCTGCCGTGGCTTATTGCCTGGGTATCACTAATATTGATCCTATCAAGTACGACCTCCTGTTTGAGCGTTTCCTGAATCCGGATCGTGTGAGCATGCCTGATATTGATATTGATTTTGATGATGAAGGACGAAGCAGGGTAATGGAATATGTGATCGATAAATACGGTGCCAACCAGGTAGCCCAGATCATTACCTACGGAACCATGGCTGCGAAATCCTCTATACGTGATACTGCCAGGGTACTGGACCTTCCGTTGATGGAGGCTGACAGGATTGCCAAGCTCATCCCCAACACCAAACTGGCTAAAATCTTCGGAATGGACGACAAGGCCATCCGAAGCAAGTTCCGCGGCGATGAGGTAGAAAAGATCAACGAACTTTTAAATATTTCCGAAGGGGATGACCTGGAAGCAGAAACGGTAAACCAGGCGCGTGTGCTGGAAGGATCGGTTAGGAATACGGGAATCCACGCTTGTGGAGTGATCATTACCCCCGGGGATATTACTGATTATGTTCCGGTTTCGGTAGCGAAAGACTCCGATCTATATGTTACGCAATTCGATAACTCGGTTGTTGAAAGTGCAGGACTGCTGAAAATGGACTTTTTGGGTCTTAAAACGCTGACCTTAATTAAGGACACGGTAAAGATCGTGAAAGGGCGCCACGGAATTGAGCTGGACCCTGATAATTTTCCGCTTGATGATGAGGAAACCTACAAATTGTTCCAGCGGGGAGAAACCATTGGGATCTTCCAGTACGAATCTCCCGGGATGCAGAAGCACATGCAGGCACTAAAACCAACGGTTTTTGATGATCTCATTGCGATGAACGCCTTGTATCGTCCAGGGCCGATGGAATATATTCCAAGTTTCATTGCGCGGAAACACGGGGATGAGGAGATTTCTTATGACCTGCCGGAAATGCAGGAATATCTGGAAGAAACTTACGGAATTACGGTTTACCAGGAGCAGGTGATGTTGCTTTCTCAAAAGCTGGCCGGTTTTACGAAAGGTGAAGCTGATATGCTTCGGAAGGCGATGGGAAAAAAGATCGCAGCCTTACTCGCACAGTTAAAACCGAAATTTATTGACGGCGGAAAAGAAAAGGGACATCCGGAAGAGGTGCTGGAAAAGATCTGGAAAGACTGGGAAGCTTTTGCTTCGTATGCTTTTAACAAGTCGCATTCAACCTGTTACGCCTGGATCGCCTACCAGACAGCCTATCTAAAAGCGCATTATCCTGCCGAATATATGGCGGCCGTGCTTTCTAATAATATGAATGACATTAAGCAGGTTACCTTTTTCATGGAGGAGTGCAAGCGCATGAAATTGAATGTTTTGGGGCCAGATGTTAACGAATCGTATTACAAGTTCTCTGTAAATAAAAATAATGCCATCCGTTTTGGAATGGGGGCGATAAAAGGAGTTGGTGCGGGCGCAGTAGCTACTATTGTGGAAAATCGAAAGACCAAGGAAGGACCTTATCGTTCCATTTTTGATATGGCAAAACGTATCGATTTGAGAGCAGCCAATAAAAAGGCTTTTGAAAACCTTGCGCTTGCTGGCGGCTTCGACGGTTTCGGCGGAACCCACCGCGCACAGTATTTCCATGATGACGGCAGCGGAATGAGTTTCCTGGAAAAAGTGGTGAAATACGCTCAAAAATTCCAGGAAAATGAGAATTCTTCGCAGGTGAGTCTGTTTGGTGAAGCCAGTGAGGTCCAGATTCCTGAGCCTGAAGTGCCGCCCTGTGACAGCTGGGGAACGATGGAAAAACTGCGGCGTGAAAAAGAGGTCGTGGGCATCTATATTTCCGGGCACCCGTTGGATGATTTCAAGATCGAGATGAACTATTTCTGCTCCGCGAAACTTTCAGACCTGCGGCAGCTGGAAAATATTGTGAATCGGGATTTGACGCTCGGTGCAGTGGTTAGCGATGTGCAGCATAAAGTTTCTAAAAACGGAAAAGGCTGGGCGATCTTTATGATGGAAGATTATGACGATTCGTATGAGTTCAAGATTTTTGGTGAGGAATATCTACGACTGAAACATTTCCTGGTGCCGAATAATTTCGTACACATGAAGTTCTTTGTGAAAGAGGGCTGGGTGAACAAGGACACCGGCAGTAGGGGAGAGCCGAGGATCCAGTTCCGAGAGATGAACTTGCTGCATGACGTAATGGAGAAGTATGCCAAAAAACTTACCATACAGCTCAATATTTCTGACCTGGAAAATGAAAAGATCGAATGGCTGGAAGATACTTTCAGAACGCATAAAGGGGAGCATCGTTTGAATTTTGTGGTCTACGAAATGAAGGAGCAGGTGAAGTTGCATATGCCCAGTAGAAAGCATAAAATCAAGATCTCCCAGGAATTACTGGAAATGTTGGAAAAAGAGCAATTCCTCTATAAACTGAATTAAGGTGGCAGGGATTGTAGCGAGCTGCCGTGCAGCGCGAAAAGCCCGGCCGCAGCCGCAAAAGGCTGCGGGCCACTCACATAAACACTCCTAATACGCTCATAATTAAATAAAATATGGCACTTGTAAGGTTTCAGAATATTATTGACTACTTTTACGAATCTTAAAAGAAATTAGTAAAACCAGATAACATTATACTATTATGGCTGTTGAAATAACTGATGCAAACTTTGAAGAAAAAGTATTAAAAAGCGATAAACCGGTAATGGTTGATTTTTGGGCCGCATGGTGTGGACCTTGCCGCATGGTTGGGCCAATCATTGACGAGCTGAGCAGTGAATATGAAGGCAAAGCGGTTGTTGGAAAACTGGATGTAGATGCAAACCAGGAATTTGCTGCAAAATATGGTGTGAGAAACATTCCTACTGTTTTGGTTTTTCAAAACGGGGAAGTGGTTGGACGCCAGGTTGGAGTTGCTCAAAAACAAACATATTCGGAAGCTTTAGATCAGCTTTTATAAGATAAAAGAACAGAATTAAAATGAAGCCGGTTTTTACCGGCTTTTTTTATTTCTGAAACATGCTTACTTTCACAGGAATGGATATTCAGAAGGAAATACAGGATACCGGTGGTTTTTTACATCTTGATCTGCTGGCCAGGGAGGTGGTGGAAGGCTACATTTCAGGTATACATAAAAGTCCGTTTCATGGCTTTTCTGCGGAATTTGCTGAACACAAGATCTACAATTCCGGCGAAAGCACGCGGCATATCGACTGGAAACTCTTCGCTCGAACCGATAAGCTGTATACCCGCCGATACGAAGAGGAGACTAATTTGCGCTGCCACCTCATTCTGGATAATTCGGCTTCCATGCATTATCCCAAACTAAAGTCGCAGCAACTGGGAAACCTGAATAAAATTGGTTTTTCGGTACTGGCATCTGCCTGCCTGATGCAGATCCTGAAAAGGCAACGAGATGCGGTAGGATTGAGCGTTTACAGCAATGAATTTGAATACTATGCACCCGAAAGAGGCGGGGAGCGTCATCACCAGATGCTTATTAGTAAAATGAACGATATTTTGAAGGCTGGCGGCTCCGGAAAAAATACCGACACCTATACGTATCTTCATCAGATCGCAGAGAAACTCAAGCGTAGATCACTCGTATTCCTGTTTACTGATATGTTCCAGGCAGATGCAGAAGAATCAGAACTTTTTGAAGCCCTACGGCATTTGAAATATAACCGGCACGAAGTGGTTCTTTTCCATGTTATGGATCGAAAAAGCGAGCTGGAATTTGATTTTGAGAATACTCCCAGGCGTTTTACCGACGTGGAAACAGGACTGGAAGTTGATCTATATTCAGATAATATTCGGGAAAACTATAAAAAAGCTGTGGAAAGTTATCTTGCTGATCTTAAAATGCAGTGCGCGAAATACCAGATCAAATACGTAGAAGCAGATATTCGAAAAAATTTTGATCAAATTTTGACCACATATTTAGTTGAAAAACAAAAGTTTGGATAAGCGCAAAAATTAGGCTGCGAAAAAAAATTAAAAAAGGTTTGGTGAAATTAAAAAGGGTAGTATATTTGCCCTCGCAATAACGCAACGGTCTGGTAGTTCAGTTGGTTAGAATACCTGCCTGTCACGCAGGGGGTCGCGAGTTCGAGTCTCGTCCAGACCGCAAAATTGCAAAAGAAAGCTCCTCAAAATGGGGGGCTTTTTTTGGCACTAAAGATTAGTTGTGTTGTTTGTCCCTGGAAGCAGGGATGTGTAGTTAGCCTGCGATTTCTACAATTGTTAGGATACTGGGCTAGCCAATGAGAAGCTTTTTTCCGATTCTTCGGGAGAAGGCTTTTTTGTTTTTAGGGCTTTCCGTTAATTTCTTCATTCACTCCAATTTCACTTCATTTTACATATAAAAAGGTACTAAATAAGGTACCCCCTCCAATATAAAAAGGTACCCCCTTACAAAAATGTATTACTAACTAATAACTAAATATTTATGAAAACTCTATTTTTAATAATTAAACAAAAAACCAACAAGGCAGGTTTAACACCTATTATGTGTAGAATAACCTATGAGAAATCAAGGAAACAGTTCTCAACTGGATTATTCATTAATCCAGCTTATTGGAATAAGGAGAAGCAGAAAGTATTAGATAAAGCAGAAAATTCTGATTTTGTGAATAAGCAAATGAGCCTGATTAAGCAACAACTTGGTCAGGCTTTTTTAATGCTTCAAATTGAGCAGAATTCTTTTGATGTAGATGATTTATTTAAAAAGTTTAAAGGTGAAGAAACTAAAAAAGAGCTCGGAGTTATATCAGCTTATAGTGAGCACAATACCTATTACAAAAAGTTGATAGGAAAAGATATTAAAGAGGTGTCCTATCAGAAATTTGAAAATACTAAAACTCATCTTCAAGCTTTTATAAAATGGAAGTATAACCAAGGTGATATTAAACTTAATAAGTTGAAATATCAGTTTATCAAGGATTTTGAATATTACCTTAGGACTGAAAAAGAGATGCAACAGAGTACCATCAATAAGAACTTACAAAGGTTTAAAAAGATGATAAATTTTGCTGTTGCTCAGGATTACTTAAACAAGAATCCCTTTCTGATGCATAAACCTAAAGCTGTAAAGAAAGAGGTTGTTTATCTGACTAAAACTGAGCTTATCCATCTACAAGAAAAAGAGATAGGTAATAAGCGATTAGAGGAAGTTAGAGACTGCTTTGTATTCTGCTGCTATACTGGATTAGCATTTAAGGAAATGAGTAACCTGAGAAGCCATCATATCGTGGTGGGTAAGGATGGGAGAAATTGGATAAAAATGAAACGCCAAAAAACTGATAAATCTATTTCAGTTCCTATTCTACCTGTAGCACAGAAACTCTTAAATAAGTATAAGGGAAAGCTAAAGGAGGGTAAATTATTACCGTCCAAAACAAATGCTCACTTTAATGCCTATTTAAAAGAAATAGCAGGTTTATGCGAGATTAAAATTAATCTTACTCATCATATAGCCAGAAAAACTTTTGCAACTACTGTTTTGCTTTTAAATGATGTCCCAATGGAAATTGTGAGTAAACTATTGGGTCATTCCAGGATTGGAATTACTCAGGCTCATTATGGACAAATTTTAGAGGAAAAGGTTATCTCTGAAATTGATAAGCTGTCTGATAAAATGGATAAGGGAATTTAATTAAGAATCACCCAGTTAAATTGCTGGGTGGTTTATTTTGAAAAATATAATATCTTTAAGGATATGTAAATTAATTATTTAGGTGGAATAAGTCTTTTAAATCTACTTTTAAAGCCTTTGCGATAGCATTTACATTCCCTACTGATGTATTTATTATCCCTCTTTCAATTCTACTGATTTGAGAGATTTCTACGCCAATATCATTGGCTAGTTGTGCTTGAGTAAAACCCTGGGCTTTTCTAACCTTTCGGAGGTTTTTACCAAATGCTATTAAAAAATCTTTCTCATTTAAATATTCCACGAGTTAAAATTCGTGGAGCTGCTAATTTATTTTATAGGCATATTTGCCTATTTTTATTTTAACCAATCAAAACCTATCATGAATGAAGCTAATAACCAATTATTTCAAACCCAATCCGAAAAAAATTAAAGAGAAGAATGCCAGAAAACTAAACAAATTATTATACGCATTTGCCAAGTCAGAATATTTGACTCACCCTGTCTCCTACGAAAAAAAGTTTAGGGTACACACATTTTGGGATAAAATGGATTCCATAATTCCTGATATGTTTGAGAAGTGGTCTGAAAGTAGGGGAATTAAGATTGAAAAATTAAACTCAACTTATAACCTTAATGGATTTTTATTTAAATGGAAAAAAGTAGAGTATAAATTTTCCAATTATGGAGATTTCTACGTAGGATATCAAATTGTACCTGAAAACAACGAAGCTTATAAGCCTTATAAATATCTAGTTCACTCCATTGTAATTAGAATTGAAAACAGCTATCCAAAAGAAGTTCTCTTATTTTATTTAGATAATAAAAAAAGCAAATACACTTTGCTTACGAAATATGGTAAGGATAAGTATTTATCCAACTTTGAAGATGAGACTTTGAGGTCATATTTCCTAAGTGACCTGAAAACAAAAGAAAGAGTTGATAAAACTTTGCGAAATGTTCAAATAGGACTGGAACAGTATAATGAAATTTTAGTAACCGTAAGGTCTAGAGCTGAAAGGGATTTCAGAAACATTGCTGAAACACATTTACAAGAAATGGCAAGTAAAGGTATGCCACTTCAGGGGATTCCATTTAAAGAGGAATTGGATAAACATGCAGAGTGGTTAAGTAATAATATTTTGGATGATTATGATTTAAACTTCTGGCAAACTAATAAATACCAGCTTGACAGGGCAATTAATACCGCAAAAAATAAAATTATAAATAAATATTAAAGATATGATTTGGATAATACTGGCTGGAATCGCCATTTTTTTTATAGTAAAAATGACCGTTAGTTATCAAAAGGATAATGTTGAATTACAAGAGAGAAATCTACGGGAAAAATTTCATGTACTCATTGGTAGATTAAATGAATATGCGTTTAATAATGCAGGGACTATTACCTTAATTGACAAAAGGGAGTGTAACCTTTATAAAGAAGGAGCAAATCAAATAATCAACTTTTTATATAGTCAAGGGACATTAAATATCACCTGGAAATATAAATATTTTCAAAAAGAGGTTATCCATAAAAAAAGCTTTGTCAACTGTAGAAATTTAAGTCTATTTGAGCAAGGAGATATGGCATCTTCTGTAATAAGTGAGATGCATAAAATAGTGGAAGAGCATAAGAATAAGGTTTTACCTCCTGAAAGAATGGAAAGTTTTAAAGCTGAGCAACCAACTAGAAAAGAAAATCATAGTTCCAGTATTTATGAACTATCTAATAAAAAAAAGGAAGGAATTGCTAGTTTATTGATAGTGCTAGCTGGAGCTGACCAGGATGAAACAAATGGAATTCAAGATGAAGAATTTAAAGTAATAAACAAGTATGTTGAGAAATTTGGGCTAACAGATGAATTTACCTTACTTCAGAATGAAGGCTTATCTGGTGTAATTGAATTATTGAAGAATTTAGATAAATCCCAGAAATATGAACTCTACAGCATTATAGAAGAATTATTAGAATCAGATGGAGAAATCAATGAAAGTGAACTTAATCAAACCAATTTTATTTTTACAGAATTGAATATGTCTGAGTTTATAATCAAAACAATGCCTCCTGCTTAAATTTTTTTTCTGAAAAATTTCTGTAGTTTTCTCTATGAAAGTGCATAATAATCTAAAGAATACCCCCCTGCTTTACTTAGCTTGGGGGATACCCCCCCTCCAAACCTCTGGTTTAAATTTCAAATTATTTAATTCAGGTAATTTCTGTATTGAGAAAACCTAAAATTCAACCCCAACTCCTCTAGACCCTAGGGGAATGGTCCTCGTATAATCTTATAAATTGAAAAAACCATGGTTACAATCGTAGATTACAAAACATTCGAGAATGAGGATGAAGAAAAATTTCATGTTCTAATTGTTCAAGGTGGACTAGAAGCAGTTAAAAGTAAAGAAACTGGTCAAACTTACTTTACAGCTAAAACTGCACGTGTCTCTTGTACATTTGATGAAAACACCTGTAAATCTTTAATGGGTACTGAGATACCTGGTACAATAAAAAAAGTAGAGGTGGAACCTTATGAAATGATTAATTCCCAAACTGGGGAAGTTGCAATGTATTCAAAAAGAAATGTCTTTATTGGAGAAGGAGAAAATGAGGAGGAAGTAGGTAAGGAGAATGCTATTGAAAACAATATAATAGCTGAGGAAGAAGTAATATAAGTAATACCATTACCAAAATTATTAAAGAGAGTTCTTAACAGGGCTCTCTTTTTTTATGTCTAATCGTTGCGTTGATTCATTGTATATGGATTAATGACAACTTCTAATCAAAAATAATGATGAAACTACAACAGGCTCAGAGAAGCCAAGTAAAATTAAGGATAGGGCTTAGTGGTCCAAGTGGTTACGGTAAAACCATGTCTGCCTTGTTATTAGCCTATGGAATTACCAATAACTGGAATAAGATTGCTGTAATAGATACAGAGAATAATTCAGCCAGTCTTTATTCCCATTTAGGAGAGTTTAATGTTTTAAACCTAGAGGAACCATATTCACCTGAGCGATATATAAAAGCTATTCAAACTTGTGAGGAAGCCAATATGGAAGTCATAATAGTAGATTCAATAAGTCACGAATGGAGTGGAAAAGGTGGCTGTCTTGAGATGCATGAAAAACTAGGAGGGAGATTTCAAGATTGGGCTCGTATAACACCCTTACATAATCAATTCATTGATTCGGTAATACAGTCCAAATGTCATGTTATAGCCACGACTAGAAGAAAAGTAGATTATTCTCTTGACCGTGATATGAATGGTAAAACAAAAGTTATGAAATTGGGTACTAAAGAAATTACGAGAGAAGGCTGGGAGTATGAATTGACAGTAAATTTTGAATTTATCAATGATAATCATTTGGTAAAAGCTTCAAAGGACAGAACAGGCTTATTTATGGATAAACCTGAATTTGTAATAAATCCAGCGACAGGTAAAAAGTTGAAAAGTTGGTGTAGTGAAGGTGTCTCTTTAGATAAAGTTAAGAAGGAGATTGCCAAGTGCCATCACCTGAATGGATTGAAACATATCTATGAGAAATATCCTGCCTTAGCCAAGGATCCACTTATTATGGAGCGTAAAAGCGTTATTGAAAATACAAACGCTCAAGTAATTGAAGAAAATAAAGTTGAACAACCAAAAACTACAGAAAATGGAATTAATCGTAAATAACCATCTACAAAAAAATATAGTGGATGAAAATGAGGTAGTTACCACCTCAAATAGAAGCTTTATTGAAGCTAATACAAAAGATGTGACTTTAGAGCATTTAAGAAAAGATTGCATTATTCCTGTATTCGCAAAGGATAATGAAAGCACTATTAGTCATTATCAATTTGTACAAAAGACCAGGGAAATAGCTCAGGATTTATTTCCAGAATTTGATATTGCTGAACCTAATATCAGAACATCTCATTTGATAAAGGGAAGAATACCCTCTGCAATAGGTAAACCTGCAAAAGAGCTGAAAGAGCATGAGAAAACACTCTATTATGAAAGATGTGCCTTTGTCATGGAAATACCTGCTGTTGTAGAAAATATAAATGGCAATAATCTGGCACTTACTATTGGTGGTGTAAGAGCATATAATCAGGAGAATCTATTTAGTAAGAAAAGTCCTGAGAAGTTCAAGGTCTTTATTGGCTTTAAAAATATGGTATGCACCAACCTTTGTATTAGTACAGATGGACTAGCAGACCAGATTAAAGTAACCAATACAGACCAACTCTCTTATGCTGTAGAAGGCTTGTTGCAACAATACGATAGGGAGCATCATTTAGGATTGATGGAAAGAATGAGCAGGCATTATTTAACTGAGAAACAGTTCGCTCATTTTATAGGTAAACTTAGAATGTTTCAATTCATGGATAAATCTGAACAGAAGAAACTATTTCCTGTGGCTTTAAATGATGGACAGATAAATAATGTAGTCAAGAACTATTACACCTGTCCTAACTTTAAACGAAGTGATGATGGTTCTATTAACCTGTGGAGGCTTTATAACTTGTTTACTGAAGCCAATAAGAGCTCATATATTGACAACAATTTTGAGCGGAGTGTAAATGCATACGAATTAACGAATAACCTTGCTAATTCACTGCAAAACAAGTCTGAGAACTGGTTTATCCATAATTAATTATATAGCTCTTTTGAGTAAGATGAATGAGAAACAGTTAGCAGAAATATTGAAATATAGCTCGCCTAATACATTATATATAGTTACCTGGAATAATCTATTAAAACTACTATTCTGTCCATTTGAAGTGATGGTAAAACATCCAATTGGGGATTTAAATGAGGGAGAAAGAGTTCTAGTGGATGCAGTTAAAGTTACCGCTGATATTAAAACTGTATTTATTGTAAAAGGGCGGGCATATTTCTATAGTCATTTCAGGATATTAGATGACCCTTCAGGTTGAAAGATGCCTCATACAAACAAACAAAAAGTTATAAAGTTTAAAGTAAGCGAAGTGGAAGTTTATCTCTTATTAATATTATAGCGAATTAATGTTTTTAAGATAAATTTCCACTATACTTAAACAATACTTAACCGAAACGGATTTTAAACAGAATTCCTTACTTCACTTCTTCCAATTCATTGTTGGAATTCTCTAAAATCTTATAATATGAATTTGCTGTTATTGAATGTAGATATAACTTTTTATTGTTAAAAATTCGAGTTGTTGTGTTGAGATTTAATCTTTTGCCAAGCTCACGAGTTGGAATGTCATATCTTTTTACAATAGATTCATTTAATATTGAAATCCTTTCTTCTTTTTGTGTCTGATTGATAGCAGTTTCTGGATTGGGTAGTTCTTTCTGAAATCTAATAGTTAATAGTCTATTGCCAGTAACAGGGTGTGTTTCTCTCTTACCTTTTTTATGTAAATAGAATAGTCCGTTACATATTCCTATCAATAAATTTCTCTCAAATTTAATAGGCATATTATTGCCATCTATACTTATTTCTTGTAGAAGGATATCTTCAGTTTTATAAGGGACCTCTCGCTGAAATGTCCTTACTAGATAATCATTTAGGTCATTATAATTTATATATTCTGACCAGGCTATTTGGTCATAAATGGCTTTAATCAAATCCAATTTTAACCTTAACTCTTGGTCTCTTTGTAAAAGAAATTTATTGACTGAGGATTTCAGTTTTAATTCTGGTGGAAGACTCGGAATTTCCTCAAAATCATAGCTGAACATAGATTTAATTAAATCCATTACGTGAAATGCTATTAAATGAGGTTTTCTTTTATTAGTATTAACCTCTTTAATGAATTGAAGGCTTTTGCCTCTATCCTTGAAGAACTCATCTATTTCTAAAAGAGGTTCTAACACTTCTTTTATAAACCGTGTATGGATAAAAATTTCATTTAATTTTTTATCAATATCATGAATACCTATCAGTCTTGTTTCAATTTCGGGTAATAAGTATGTTTCGAGATTATAATATAACGTAGTAATCTTATTCTTCTTAGCATACCAATAGGCAGTTTTTAAGAATAGTTCTTGATGAATAATAAAGTCATCAATAAAGTTTTCTAGTTCTTGATTTTTTAAATCTTCAATTTCTTTTTCACCCAAATTTGTATTAGTATAGTCCTCTGTATAATATTTTGTGGTAACACTAATTACATCTTCATAACTGTTAAGAGCATTCGCTAACTCTTCCTCAGAATTATATGTCTGAGCTATCTTGTCAGCAAAGTATGCTTCCTGAATGACCATTCTTGTAATAATATCATTTATTAATTTTCGAGGAGAACCTACTTTATCAGGGTGATAGGCGCTGTCAATTTCTAAAAAAGGTTGATGTTTCTCAGTGTTAATTAATAAATTAACTAGGGTGAGTTCGTAGAACATTCGTTGATGTAATCTTTCTTTATTTACTTCCTTTCTTAGATTACTCATATCTTCATCAGAAGTTCCATATTTATGATTGAGTACATCTATTTCAATATCTAACTTTTTGCGAAACCTTTTCGAAAATTGTTTGATTTCAGTAGGGTTATATTCATTTAGCATTAAAGCTTTACCAATATTGTCATTAAGTATATTAGTCCCTGTACTTATCACATTGGTAGTAATTAAAAAGGTAATTCCTTCAGAAATTATTGAGTTTGTTTCTAACTCATGATAAACCTGACTGCTTTTTTTACTTGCAGTTAAAACAAAGGCTTTTACATTCAAATATTTCTCAATAATATCTTTTATAAGTTCACATTTCCTTGTACTCTTAATATAGATTATATTAAGGCTATCCTTACCAAATTTCTTTAGGCAGTTCTGAGCGAATGAAAGAGCAAGCATAGTTTCCCTTTCATTTGTGTATTGAATATTAACTGTGGCATTTTTGTTTTCCTTCAGTACTTTTATTTCAAATAAGTTCAGAATTTTTGTAATCCCACTATAGGGAGTACCTGTCATTAAAACGACTTTAGCATTCGTGTTGAAAAGTACTTGAACAGTTTTACTAAAAAATTCTCTTTTCTTTCCTGCTCCATATGTGAAAAGTAGAGAATGAGCTTCATCAATAATGATTAAATCATCCTTTCTTAAATCAGAATTAATTTTGCGAAGACTTTTAAAGGTTGAAGTAATTATCCTGTCTTTGGAATTAATATGCTTCCTTTTATTAGTATGATTGAGCTCTAAATCAACTTTGAGACCTTTTTTTTCAATAGTAGTTTTAAATTGACTTTGAATTATGAGAAAGGGACTGCAAAATATAATTCTTCCTGGTCTCTTTTCTTGTAGATGCTTGATACATAAGTTGGCGAAGAATGTGGTCTTGCCACTACCAGGACTAGCATTTAAAAGAATTTTTCTTTCCTCTTCTATGATTGAAGTTATTTCCTTCGAAATTTCGGAGATGTATTTGTTTATATGAATTTCTAATTTTCTAGATTTTTTATTCTTCATAATTACTGTGGAGCAAATATTATTGAGGCATAATTACGCAATTTTTATTTAAAGAAAAATATTGAATAAGATGAAAAAACATCAAAAATGATGAATTAATGTCATAAATGATATTCTAATATATGTTAATGATATTTTATTTCATTTAGTGTATATTTGAATTTATCCTAACATATCTGAATTTGCAGGATTGGAATGAACATTTAAAGAGACTTTTGAAGTCTGAAATGGCTAAAAAAGGTGTCAAGAATGCTGAGCTAGCTGATAGATTGTCTCAACTGGGGATAGATATCAATACGACTAGTTTAAGTAATAAAATAAGTAGAGGAACCTTTTCCGCTACCTTTTTTATGCAATGTTTATATGTATTAGGCTGCCATAACTTAGAAATAATATCACCGTATAAAACAAACTCTGAAAGAGATGAGTTTTATAAGAATCTTTATAAAAAAAATAAATGAAAAACTTATTCTGTAATTCAACTGACCTAAGAAATGAAGCGGATGTAGAAGCCCTTTTTGTTGAAAGACTATTAAATTACTTTTCCTATCCAGATGATAAGGTTCTTAGAAAGAAGTCATTAGATGAAATTGTAATTGGGCGAGGTAGTAAAAAAGAAAAATATAAACCAGATTATGTTTTATTAGATTCTGCAGGTGACCCAATTGTGGTTATTGATGCAAAGTCTCCTAGTGAAAAAATAGAAGACTACTATTATCAAGTATCATCTTATGCTTTGAGTTTAAACCAGAAATATAAGGACCGTAATCCTGTAATATTTACTGTACTAACTAATGGTTTGTATTTGTCAGTATATCCTTGGGATAATAATAATCCTGAACATTTTTTAAGATTTGAAGACTTTATTGCACATAATGAAAGCTTCATTGAACTAAGGTCAAAGTTATCTTTTTCAGCATTTGCACACGCAAAAGCTACCAAGGGTGTTTTTGAACACGAAAGACCAACCTTACATACTTTATTGAAGAAATTTAATGAATGTCACGATTTAATTTGGAAAAAGGAGAAAGTTAATCCTACTGATGCATTTTATGAGTTTGCTAAAATTATGTTCATCAAAATTAGGGAGGATAATAAAATTCATGACTTATTTAAGAGTGGTAAACAGCTTAAAAAAGAAGACTTTGTGTTTTCTGAGCATTGGTTAAATACAATGACAAAAGTAGAAAGTCATCCATTTGATAAAATACTATTTTCCCAAGTTCAAGAAGATTTAGAGGACCAAATTAAAAATAATAAGAAAAAAAGAGTTTTTGAAAAAGGAGAGGGGTTAAACTTGAAAGCCTCTACTGTATTAGAGGTAGTAAAAAAGCTTCAGCATTTTGATTTGTACGGAATAGATGAAGACTTAAATGGACGAATGTTTGAAACATTTTTAAATGCAACTGTTCGTGGAAAAGGTTTAGGACAATTCTTTACTCCAAGAGGTGTTGTGCACTATATGGTAGAGTCTACTCCATTACATGTGAGGGTAAATAAGGCTAATGAAATATCAGAAAATATTCCATTCGTATTTGACGGTTGTTGTGGTAGTGGAGGTTTTTTGATTGATGCGATGGCTCAATTCGTAAGAGATATCCTTAATAAGAAAAATTTATCTAAGCAGGAAAAAGAGGATTATCTAGAAGAGGTTAAAAACAACCATCTATATGGTATCGAAGCAAATGGTAAAATAGCACGTATTGCTAGGCTTAATATGTACCTGCACGGAGATGGTGGTAGTAAAATATTTAAGGCTGATGCTTTAGATAAAATGATACAAGCGGAAGATGGAATTTTAAAGGAAGAGAAGGAGGGGCTTGATGAATTACGTGATGAATTCAATAAAAAGAATTTAAAGTTTGATGTAATTCTTTCCAATCCACCATTCAGCATGAAGTATGATTCAAAGGACCCTAATGAAAAGGTGATTTTGGACCAGTATAAAAAGATTAACAGGGTAGGGACAGCATATTCAAAATCCGAAAAATCTAATGTTTTATTTTTAGAAAGATATTTTGATTTGTTGAAAGATAGTACGGGGGAATTATCAACAGTAATAGATGATACGGTTATTAATGGGCAAAAAAGCCAACGTTATAGAGATTTCATTCTAGAAAATTTCGTGATACTTCAGATAGTTTCACTACCATTTAATACCTTTTTTGGGGCTGAAGCAAATGTGAAGACTTCAATAGTTCATCTAAGAAAGAAATCACCAGGAGAAAAGCAAGGTGAAATTTTTATGGCTATTGCTAATAACATTGGTCATGACGACCATAAAAAGCCTACTCCTGAAAGAAATAATCTGCGGGAAATTATTAGGTATTATGAAAGATGGCAACAAGGCGAAGAAATTGAAGACGTAATAATTAAAAATGAATCTTATGATGAACCTTTATCATGTCCTCTTCAGATATTTACTGTAAAACCAGAGGATTTAAACCCTGAAAGATTAGATGCCTTTTATTACTCACCAGAATTAAGACAAACTAAAGATAAATTAATAGAACTAGGTAAAAAGGGCGTAATTAAATTACATTACGGTAAAGATTTTAATATTATTAAGGATATTAAGAAAAGTCAGGCAAACAAATTATCTGGCTCTACATTCAAATATTTCGAAATTGGAGATGTTACAATTGACGGTACAATTGTAAAATTTAGAGAAGATGAATTTAATAGTTTGCCAACTAGAGCACGTTTACAAGTTAAAAAGGATGATGTGATTTTTGCCAAGAATAATAGTAGTAGGGGAACTACAGTTATAATACCAAAAGAATTTGATGACCAATTAGTAACAACTGGATTTATCGGGATTAGACCTAAAAATCAGGAGGAAAAATATTTATTATGGGGAATTATGGAATCGGAATTTTTTAGGAAACAAATTTATTACCTTTCTATTACCGCATCTCAGCCAGAGGTGAGAGAAAACATTTTTAAGGAGGAAATTATTATTCCAATTCCAGTCAAAAAAGAAATGAGACAGGAAATTATAAACAACGCAATCCAGGCGGAAAAAGCTAGAATTCAATTGAACAATGCAGTGAAGGGTTCTAGTAAGGCAATATCAAATATTTTTGAAGCTTAATAAGCAGAAAAAGGGTACCCTCTTTTAATTAATTTCTGTAAGTGGTTTGAAGATAGCATGGTAAATTAGAATTTTAATCTCTCGTCCAGACCGCAAAATTGCAAAAAGAAAGCTCCTCAAAATGGGGGGCTTTTTTTGGCACTAAAGATTAGTTGTGTTGTTTGTCCCTGGAAGCAGGGATGTGTAGTTAGCCTGCGATTTCTACAATTGTTAGGATACTGGGCTAGCCAATGAGAAGCTTTTTTCCGATTCTTCGGGAGAAGGCTTTTTTGTTTTAGGACCTTTTGGATTTGCGGATTTTTGAAACCTTCTGTTTGAATTTTTGAATTGGAGATTTCCTGGCGATAATGGCCAGACTTAAAGATACCAGGAGCGAGATCGCTGCGGTGGTACCCAGGCCGCCGCCAAACCCCTCAAAAAACCTGCTGCTATTAATGAATAGGATGGAGAAGATCGTTCCGGAGATCGCGAGCAACACGTAACTGCTAAGGATCCTCGAGGAAACCATTCCTATAAAGCTTCCGCCAATAAACACAACGGGTATTTGCTGGGTCAGTTTTTCAGAAAAAAGATCCGGAAAAAAGTAAAAAAATAGTCCTACTAGGAGAGAAAGCAGCGCAGATGCCCGAACAGCACCTTGTTTCAGGTTGTTATTAAGAACATAAGTACTAACTGCTGCCAGGATTCCGGTGAGTATCAGGATTGTTATTTCCATTTCAGAAGATCCAGTAAATTACCGCTGAAGCAAGGGCCACACCACCAAACGCAATGGTGCCTAACTTTCCGCCGAAACCATTAAAAATGTTCTTCGCCAGTAATAGAAAAGTACCGGCAATAAAGCCTGCAAAAATGATGAAATGGAGATTTCCTGCCACTGCAGGCGCCGTCATTCCTACAAATGCGCCGCAATAAACTGCTGCCGGAACTTCTTTGACCAGGCCTTTGCGTTTTTCAGACTTTATAAAACTAGGGATAAAAGATGCCACGGTGCCCGTAGCTCCGGCGGCAATGACGGGTCCCATTTTCAGGTTGATCAGATAGGAAATGATCGCACCGCTCACTACAAAAAGTATTAGAAAACTATCTTTTATGAAGAATCGCTCCTCAGACCTTGGGGACTGGTAATAAGCAAAACTCAGTAAGCCAGAAAGCACCAGAATGATGCCTACCAAAAAGGGAGTTTCAAGTTTCTCAAAAAGAATGGAAAACAGGAAGCTAAATTGTAGGAAGAGAAATAAAAAGAAGGCCAGCCGGCGTAACATTCGATTCATGCCAGCGAAATTAAGGGATTTCTGCTGCAAACAAAAAATGGGTAGCTTTTATTCTTTTATTTGGTGCTCACCACACCGATCATGCTGTCTGCGGTTCCATAGTAGAGAAACCATTTCTGCTGAAAATATACCAGACCCTCAATGAAAGTTGTACCATCCTGGTATTGTCCCGATTTTTCAAAGTCGGTTTCCGGTTGTATAAAAGGTTTTGCTGATCGATCCAGTAATTTCCAGGGTTCGGTAGCGCTGAATAAAGCCTGCCCGCCCGTGTATATTCGGTTGGCAAGATCCTGCTGACCGATATTCCGGGAATTTCCGGCATTGTACAGCACCACGATCCCATCTTTGGTAAGCACTGGCGGTGGTCCTGCTTCCACCAGCCAGGAATCAAAATAACCCGTTCGCGGTTTTAAAACAGCGGCAGCTTTTCCCTCGAAATCTTCCAGCGGGATCCAGTTGATCAGGTCTTCGGAATATGCCAGGTTGATCGTAGGCACACCATAATACATCCAGTATTTTCCATTGATTTTTGTTGCTACCAGCCTGCCATTTTCCAGTTTTGTGACTATTGCACCAGATTTGGTTTCCTGCTCCTGATAGCTTCCATCTTTGTAATTCTGAAAAACCGGGCCGTGTTTATCCCAGTTTATAAGATCTTTAGAAGTTGCTACGGCCAGTTTTGGAACCTTTCTGTTCCACTGCGTATAGGTAAGTACGAATAGCCCTTCTTCGGTTTGTACCAACCTGGGGTCTTCCGTTCCGCCTGGCCATTCATTTGCTTTTTGTGAGTCGTTATCGGGATAGAAAACGGGTTGCTTGTTCTTCTGAAAAGTGATCCCGTCTCCCGAAGTCATGAGTCCAATTCTGGAGCGATGCCCTCCAATCTCCTTTTCTCCCAGTTTTTCTTCTGCGCGATAAAAGACCTGGACTTTGCCATTTTTGACGATAGCTGCCGGGTTAAAGGTGGCCATCGATTCCCAGTACGCCACGTTGCCGGTAATGGGGTCTTTGAAACTGGATTCCGGATCGCTCTGGCTGATAGGTTTGGGATCTTCGGATCTGAAAAACGGACCCAGCATCCAGGTTTTCAGGGAATCCTGAGCATTTAAGGTCTGGAGACTAGCCAGTACGAAAGCAAAAAGAAGCAGGTTTCTGGTCATTTTCTGAATTTTCATCCAAATTAGCATTTTCTGAAATTTTCTTTCGATGCATGGGATATCTTTTATCTTTGGCAGCCAAAAATCTGATTTATGATTCAGCAGGTCTCGACAGAAGAACAGGAATTTTGTCGAATTCACAAGCTTAGCGAATTTGATCTCCAATACCAGGAAATGGCCGAAGAATTCGGGCAAATCACCGATCTTGCAGCTACTATTGCCGGAACAGAGATTTCTTTCCTGAACCTTATCGATAATTACAACCAGTGGTCTATTTCAGCGAACGAATTTCGGAATATTCCGCGAGAAGATTCCATTTGTAGTGTCACCATCCAGTCTGAAGCAGATCATATGGAAGTGAATGGCCTGCACCTGGACGAGCGTTTCCAGTCCAAGGAATATGTGAAAAAAGAAGACGGTTTTCGCTATTATTTCGGTGTGCCACTGCAGCTGGAAAGTGGCGAGAAGATCGGGGCGCTATGCGTGCTGGACCGTGGCGAAAAATCGATCAGTGAAAAGCAACGGCGGTTCCTAAAGTTGCTGGCCGAGGAAATCGTGGGGAAACTCGAAATGAAACGCAAGATTCATGAGTTGGAATATGCCTTGATCACCGCGGAAAAATCCAGAAACCAGATCGCTCATGACGTACGAGGCCCGGTATTTGGAATTTCAGGCCTGGCAGACACCCTTCGGGATGAGGAGATCACCGGGGAAGAAATGCGGGAATACCTAGACATGATCAGTAAATCAGCAAACGGGATCATCGAAATGACCGATGATATTCTAAACAGGGAGGCCCGTCATCATCTGCTGAATGCCCACCTGCTCAATATTCAGGAACTTCGGAATAAGATCCTGGAACTATACCGTCTGCCGGCCGGCGCAAAGGAGCTTTCGCTAAATGTACAGCTTTCCGGGGAACACCAGCAAGTGACTTTCTCTCGAAGAAAATTGTTATCGATCATTGGAAACCTGGTTTCCAATGCCATTAAATTCACTTCGGAAGGTGGAGAAATCAATGTGAATCTGGAAATCCTTCAAAAAGAAGCGTGTTATTTTTTGCAAATTCTGGTAAGTGACAGCGGTGATGGGATTTCCGAAGAAGGCTTACAAAAGATCAATGACCTGGAGCCTGGAACTTCCCTGGGAACCGATGGTGAAAGAGGTTTTGGTCTTGGTTTGCCACTGGTAAAGCAGATGGTTGCCGAGCGAAACGGCGAATTTCATATTTCAGCAGGAAACATAAAAGGTACAAAAGTAGCGATCCAGATACCGATCAAATAAAAAAAAGCCGGGCAGAACCCGGCTCTTCAATTATTTCAGGTCTGGCCAAATAGCCTTATCGTAATAAAAACGTTCGTAAATAATGTGATCCCCGGCCCATTGCTGAACAGCAGTTTGCTCCATCTGGTAGCGTTTGCCATCCTGTAGCGTGGCATCCATCATAGATTCTACGAAAGTAGACTTTTCATTTTCATTAGATCCCACGTTCCTGATCTCCAGATTATGGAATTCCTTAACATTAGAAAGGAATTTTTCCTCATAATCCCGGCAATCTTTTTTGCCTTTGCGCGTTCCTCCTTTTGGCTCGGTCATCACCACATCATCATGGTAATACTGGTCAAAAGCATCCAGCAATTTTCCCTGCTGGAGCTGGCTGTAAATGTCTTTTGCTTTTTCTAAATAACTCATAACAATTTTATTTTTGATCTACCATAAAATCGGTAAAAATGCTGATAATCAATGATCGTTTAACGAATATATAACGCTTGTCACACGATAAATGCTTGCTGTTTTCCTGTTTTACGTAAGAATCGATATTTTTGAACGACCTTTTATGGGTGAGCTTCGGCTTAACGATTGAATTAAACGGAACCAAATTTTTCAGAATCTATGTTTCAAACTCTTATTCGGAAAGGCTTTTTACCGCTTTTCCTGCTCTTTCAAACCATCGCTTTTTCCCAAATACTGAATCCGGTACACTGGGAAACCGAGTTAAACAAGATTTCTGAAACCGAATATGAGCTGATCTTTCATGCCGAAATTGAGCCGCACTGGCATTTGTATGCTACGGAAATGCCTGCGGAAGGTCCCAATCCAACTACTTTCACATTTGAAGCTGCGGGGGAAGATTATGAATTGGTCGGGGGCGTAACACAATCAGAACCAGAAGTGGAATATGACCAGGTTTTTGAAATGGATTTGGCCTATTTTTCTGATGAGGCGCAGTTCCGGCAAAAGATTCGTCTTAAAAATCCCGATCTAACCAGGATCAACGCGGAGATCGAATACCAGTCCTGTGATGACAAAGCCTGTACTTATGATACCAAGAAATTCGCTTTTTCGTTAAATGGCGAGCCAATTGAAGCGGAAACTACTTCGACTTCAGCAAAAGATTCAAGCACTTCAGCTGCTGCGACGCCTTCCGAAGAGTCTATAGAAACGGCTACTTTAGAACCAGAACAAAAACAAAATTTCTGGGGGATCTTTTTCATTGCTTTTTTATCAGGCTTTGCGGCATTGCTGACTCCCTGCGTTTTTCCCATGATCCCGATGACCGTAAGCTTTTTTACCAAGCAGTCACAATCCCGTGCTGCGGGCATCAGGAATGCGATTTTTTATGGTCTAGCGATCATTGTGATTTACGTTTTTCTTGGGACGCTGGTGACGGTGATCTTTGGTGCCGATTCTTTGAACGCTTTATCCACCAATGTCTGGTTTAATATTATTTTCTTTATCCTGCTGCTATTCTTTGCCTTTTCTTTTCTGGGGGCTTACGAGATCGTCCTGCCTAGTAGCTGGGGAACAAAGATCGATTCAAAGGCTGATAAAGGGGGATTTGTCGGGATATTTTTCATGGCTCTCGCCCTGGCTATCGTATCATTTTCCTGTACCGGTCCCATTGTGGGAACATTGCTGGTGGATGCGGCATCAAAGGGCGGTATGGCGCCCGTGATCGGGATGCTGGGCTTTTCTTCCGCGATCGCACTGCCATTCGCATTGTTCGCAGCTTTCCCTGGATGGCTGAATTCATTGCCAAAGTCTGGGGGCTGGCTTAACACGGTCAAAGTTTTCCTTGGATTTCTGGAACTGGCGCTGGCATTTAAATTTTTATCGAACGCCGACCTCGTTTTGCAGATGCACTTTTTGGAAAGAGAAGTGTTTCTGGCGATCTGGATCACAGTGTTTGGAGCCTTGGCCTTCTATTTATTCGGAAAAATAAGGTTGCCTCACGATTCGCCACTGGAACATATTTCAGTGGGCCGATTGCTGACCGGTTTACTGGTGCTGGCTTTTACGATCTACCTTATTCCGGGTTTATGGGGAGCGCCCCTGAAGCTTATCAGTGGTTTCCCACCACCCTTACAATACAGTGAATCCCCTTACGGTGTAGGAAATTCCAAGGGAGGCGGAGTATCCAACGCTTCGGGATTACCGGAAAATGCCGTTTTGGGGCCACACGATATTATCTCTTTCCATGATTATGAAGAAGGAATGGCATACGCCAAAGCACAAGGCCTGCCGGTGATGATCGATTTTACGGGCCATGCCTGTGTGAATTGCCGTAAGATGGAAGAGAGGGTCTGGAGCGAGCCGCAGGTTTTAAACGTGCTAAAAAATGAGATCGTGTTGATTTCTCTGTACGTAGATGACAAACGAGAATTGCCGGCTTCCGAGCAATATGTTTCAGAAGAAACCGGGAAAGATATTGAAACCATCGGGAATAAATGGAGCGATTTTCAGATCACGCGTTATGGGGCGAATGCCCAGCCCTATTACGTTTTGATCGATCACCAGGAAAATAAACTGAATGCGCCAATAGGTTACCAGCCAGATACCGATTCTTATTTGGAATGGCTTCGTGAAGGTATTGATGCATTTTCAGGCGATACAACTATGGAGTCAAAAACGGCTATTTTTCAGTAATGTTTTTTCGGTAAATACCTTCAAAAGCTTTTTGTGTGACCTTCCCGTTGGCATCCAGCACTTCCCAAAGCTGGGTTACGCTGCCATCGTCATTTAAGGTCCAGGTGATCTTATTGTGAACTTCACCAGGCTTTTGTTCGCTTTGCAGCACCATTTTGCTTTCTGAACCAGTGCCCTTCAACTTCAGGATATTACCAGTATTACTGATCCAGAGCTGGTTCCAGGTATGGTCATTTTTATCGAAGTAATTAAAGCTTTTGCCGGAACCGCCGCTGGCTCCGGTCCAGTTTTCCGCAATAATGCAGTGGTCTTCCAGGGCTATCACTTTGTTTTCTCCAATTTTCTTCCCTTCAGGGTTATAGACTTCCCAGTCGCCGATCCAGAAATCGAAACCCCTGAAATCAGCCGAGCAGCAGGCACATTCCTGTGCTTCAATTGTTGGAAACGGAAATATGCTGAGGCTAATAAGTAAGATGAGTGTTTTCATGTGGCTAAAAATATGTAATTTCCTTGCTTATAACCTGAAAGGCAGTTGAATACCCCGTATTTTGATGTGGGCGCCTTCATTTTGATAACGAAACAATCAGAAATATGGAATCCATGATGCAGAACTATCTTCAGAAAGACCGAAAATGGAAGGCAGAGATTGGGCAACTACGCGAACTAGCAATGGCTGCAGGCTTAAGCGAGGAACTCAAATGGGGAAAACCCTGTTACACTTCCGAAGGGAAAAACATCGTGATCATTCAGCCGTTCAAGGATTCCGTGGCACTCATGTTCTTTAAAGGTGTTTTGCTGAAGGATCCTAACGGATTGCTGGAGGAACAGGGACCCAATTCAAGATCGGCCAAGCGATTGAGTTTTAGGAATCCCGAAGAAATTGAAGAGAAACGAATCGCCATCCAGGAATTTTTAAAAGAGGCGGTGGATATTGAAAATCGGGGTGTTCAGCTACCTGAAAATCAGGAAGAACAACGTCTTCCGCCAGAACTGGAAACAATTTTTGAACAGGATGAACCGCTGCGATCGGCCTTCCAGAAATTAACTCCAGGTCGTCGAAGGATGTATCTCATTCATTTTAACGAGGCACAACAGGAAGCGACACGTTCCAGGCGAATTGAAAAAAGCAGGCCGAAAATCATAGCGGGAAAGGGATTGAACGAACGATAATCTCCTTGATTTTCGTAAGCTTCTCTTAAAAATTCTGCGATATATCAGGAATATTTTAAGTTTGCGGGAACCTTGTAAGCTCATAACATGTTACGAAAAGCGTTTTTGATCATTTGCGGTTTGGGATTTTTACATTCCTGCAGCAAGGACGAACCTTCGACTAAAGTTCAGATTTCGAAGAATTCTTTCCTTTTTGCTGCAACCCAGGAAGGGCAGGTGAAACGTTACAATATCAATACCGGGAAAGTTGGGACCTATTCCAGTGGAGCCGGCGATATAACAGGTTTATATGGTTTGGATGTCGATTCGCTCGCGATTCTTTCGATGACCGATAAATCACTGAAAACTTTTGGGATTTCTGGAAATGCACTGGAGGAGAGGTTGGAAGGTTCGCAGTCTCTGGAGCATCCCCACGACCTGGCCGTCAATAATTCCTTTTTCGTAGTGGCTGATGACGCCGATGCCGATGGAGATCCGCTTACCGAAGATAGCAGGTTGTTTGTGTTTCAGCATGAGGGATCCAGTTTGAAATTGCGGAACGTGATTTTTTTGAATTTTCGTGTTTGGGCGGTGGAATTCATGGGGGACGACCTGCTTGTATCACACAAAACCTCTAATAAACTGGCAGTTTTCAACGATTTCCTGGAAAACAGGATCACCAATGTGGTTCGCGCGAATAAAACGGTGACTATAGAAGGCGTAACGCGTATTTACGGGATGGATTTCGAAGATAATCTTTTGGTGCTTTCTGATATTGGTACGGAGACCGCTGACAATGACGGGAGTTTACAAATCATGCCCGATTTTCAGGGCGTTCTAAACGGAGTGGCTGATGGAGCGGCAATCCCGGTTGACGATCAGCTGGTGTTGCAGGGCGCCAATACCAAGTTGGGAAATCCGGTAAAAGTAGTTTACGATTCAGCATATAATGTGATATTTGTGGCCGAACAGTTAAATGGCGGCGGAAGGATCGTAGCTTTTAATAATGCACGTTCGGCAAAAGGGAATCTTGCGCCAGATCTTAATTACCCGCTTGCGAAAGTGTCGGCAATTTACTTTTACACGAGGTAAAAGCAGTTCACAGAAAAATCTTTAAATTCTGAAAAGCCTTGATTTTATTGGTGTTTTCAGAAGTTTTAATAGCAGCAAAAGTCCAGGTTGAACAACTTGAATAAAAATTTGATATACTTTTGCACTTACAAAGCACATAATCTATGGCAAAAAATTTAGTGATTGTAGAGTCCCCGGCAAAGGCCAAAACCATTGAAAAATTTCTGGGCGCCGATTATAAGGTAGCTTCCAGCTTTGGTCATATAGCCGATCTGCCAACCAAAGAAATCGGGGTGGACACCGAGGGTGACTTTACACCTAAATATATAGTATCGCGGGATAAAAAGGATGTTGTAAAGAAACTGAAGAGTCTTGCGAAATCAGCAGAAACCGTCTGGCTGGCGAGTGATGAGGACCGGGAGGGAGAGGCGATTGCCTGGCACCTGGCGGAAGAACTCGACCTGAAAAATACCAATACCAAACGAATCGTTTTTCATGAGATCACCAAACAGGCGATTCTGAAAGCGATCGAAAATCCCAGAACGATCGATTACAACCTTGTAAACGCGCAGCAGGCCCGGCGAGTACTGGACAGGCTGGTTGGTTATGAGTTGTCTCCGGTGCTATGGCGTAAGGTCAAGGGCGGACTATCGGCTGGTAGGGTACAATCGGTTGCCGTACGGCTGATTGTGGAAAGAGAACGCGAAATTCAGGATTTTACACCTGAAGCTTCTTACAGGATCGATGCAGAATTTTCTACGGAAGACGGAAAAAGCCTGAAAGCTAAAATTCCGAAGAACTTTGAAACCCGCGAAGAAGCTGAACAGTTTCTGAAAGATAATATTGGCGCGAATTTCAAGGTGGCTGATCTTACGACCAAACCGGCGAAGAAAAACCCTGCGCCGCCGTTTACTACGTCCACCCTTCAGCAGGAAGCATCCAGAAAATTATATTTTTCAGTAGGGAAAACTATGACTTTGGCGCAACGACTATACGAGGCCGGGCATATTACCTATATGAGAACTGATAGTGTGAACCTTTCTGACGAGGCTCGAAAAGGTGCCAAGGAAGAGATTCTGAAAGCTTACGGCGAGAAATATGCTAAATCCCGCCAGTTCAAAGGAAAGGCCAAAGGAGCTCAGGAAGCTCACGAAGCCATCAGGCCTACGAATTTTGCCAATCACAGCATTTCTGCGGAAAGAGATCAACAGCGGCTGTATGAACTGATCTGGAAGCGTGCGATCGCATCGCAGATGAGTGATGCGCAACTGGAGCGTACCAACGTGAAGATCGAGGCAGATAAGCACGATAATATTTTTACCGCCAATGGTGAAGTATTGAAATTTGAAGGGTTTCTAAAGGTTTACCTGGAAGGCAGCGATGAGGAAGATGAAGAACAAAGTGGTATGCTGCCCGCCATGAAAGCTGGTCAGCCGCTTTTCAAGGATTACATCACCGCAACCGAGCGATTTACGCGTCCGCCGTATCGCTATACGGAAGCCTCCCTAGTAAAGAAACTGGAGGAACTGGGCATTGGAAGACCGTCAACTTATGCGCCTACCATTTCCACGATCCAAAGCAGGAATTATATCGAAAGAGGTTCGGTAGATGGCACTGAAAGAGAATATGTACAATTTACCCTGAAAGGAGATAAGCTTACCGAGAAGAATCTTACCGAAACCGTAGGTAGCGATAAAGGGAAACTGGTTCCTACCGCTACCGGAATGGTGGTAAACGATTTCCTGGTAAATCATTTCAGCAATATCCTGGATTATAATTTTACCGCGAAAGTCGAAGAAAGCTTTGATAATATCGCGGAAGGAAATAAAGAATGGACCAGCATGATGAAGGAATTCTATAAAGATTTCCATCCTCATGTTCAGGACGTTGCTAAAAATGCCGATCGTGAAGTGGGCGAGCGAATCCTTGGGGAAGATCCGGAAACCGGAAAGCCAGTGAGTGTTCGTTTAGGGAAATTCGGACCAATGGTGCAGATAGGTAGCGTGGAAGATGAAGAAAAACCACAGTTTGCAAGTCTGGCACCAGATCAGAACATGGAAACCCTTACCTATGAAGAGGCGATGGCCTTGTTTGATCTTCCGAAGAAATTAGGGGAGTATAAAGGTGAAAGCGTAGAGGTGAATAATGGTCGATACGGGCCGTACGTGCGCTTCGGAAAAAAATTCGTTTCACTAGAAAAGGGTGAAGATCCGCATGACGTAAGTTTTGATCGTGCGATGGAGCTTATTAAGGAAAAAGAAAAGGCCGACGCACCAATCTATGAGTACCAGGATAAACCGGTGCAAAAAGGAGTTGGTCGATTTGGACCTTATTTAAAATGGAACAATATCTTCATCAACGTAAATAAGAAGTATGATTTTGATAATCTTTCCGGAGATGATATCGAGGAACTGATCGAGGACAAACTGAAAAAAGAGCGTGAGAAGATCATTCATAATTGGGAAGAAGAAGGGATTCGTGTGGAAAAGGCCAGATGGGGACGTTTCAACATAATTAAAGGTAAGACTAAGGTGGAAATGCCAAAAACTACCAAGGTCGAGAAAATGACTCTCGAAGAAGCCAAAGCTATTATCGAGAAAAAGGCTACCAAGAAAAAAACGACCAAAAAGAAAACGACCAAAAAAACCACCAAAAAGAAGTAATCAATGGAGATCGATTTTCTTGCTCCCCTGAGTCAGGACCTGCTTGATCAAATCAAGAACTTAGACCAGCATTCCCTTGGAGCGAAAACCCTGTTCCATAGCGAGCGTTCGGGCTTACCTGATCTGGAAAATGTTCACGTGGCTATTTTTGGCGTGAAAGATAACCGCCGAGCGGTACGGAAAAGCGAAACCCCTGAATTTTCACAGCTTAGAAGAAATTTTTACAGACTATTCCCCGGGAACTGGCGTGTGAATATTGCTGATCTGGGGGATGTGGAAGCAGGCGCAACCGTTGACGATACCTATTTCGCGGTACAACAAATCGTTGAAAGCCTGATAAAAAAGGATATTTTGCCGGTGATACTGGGTGGAAGCCAGGATTTGATTTATGCCCAATACAGGGCGTATGATAAACTGGATCAGATGGTTAACCTGGTAAATATCGATAGTAAATTTGATCTTGGCGATGCTGACAAGGCGATTACCAGTGAGTCTTATGTAGGAAAAATCGTAGTTGATCAGCCTTATAATTTATTTAATTATTCGGCTTTAGGCTACCAGACCTATTTCAATTCTCAGGAAGAGATCGAATTAATGGAGAGGCTGTTTTTTGAGGCTTATCGACTGGGAGAAGTCACTGCGGATATTGCGGCGATGGAACCGGTCTTCAGGAATGCCAATCTGGTTGGAATGGACCTGAATGCGATTGATTCGGGCTCGATGAATTCAGCTTATTTCAATTCACCTAATGGTTTTAACGGAAGGGAGATTTGCGCTCTGGCTCGTTATGCCGGGATTAGTGATAAAGTTTCTTCTTTCGGTGTTTATGAATATCAGAATAACCTGGGAGACTTAGCAAATACGCTGGTTGCCCAGATCATTTGGTATTTCGTAGAAGGCGTGAACTACCGTACGAACGAGAATACTATTTCCGCTAAAAAAGAGTTTATAAGATACCAGGTGCCTATTGAAGATGAGGTGTTGGTGTTCTTTAAAAGCCCAGTGAGCGGCAGGTGGTGGATCGAGATCCCGTTTTTGGATCATGTGAATACTAAATTAAAAAGGCATACGTTATTACCTTGCACAGAGGAAGATTATCTGGAAGCATGCAACCAGGTGATCCCTGAAAGATGGTATAAAGCAAAAAGAAAAAACGAAGTTTAAAAAATACATCAGACATTATTTGATTTAGGCTATTTTTATCTGAAATATTGTTTTTTAGAAAATAATTAGATAGGTTTACTGCCGTAAATCAAAATGTCTTAACCTAAGATAACTATGAAGAAGTATATTTCGCTCATTGCTGTTCTAGCCTTGCTTTCCAGCTGTGGTGGAGGCGATCGTGGACAGCTTGTTGGTGCGGAGGGTAAGAAGTGGAATCCGGAGAAACCTTATGGTATGACATTGATTCCTGGCGGTGCCTTCGTCATGGGTAAATCTGATGACGATATTGCCGGGCAGAGGAATGCCCCTCCAAAGACCGTTACGGTTCGCTCATTTTACATGGATGAGACCGAAATTACTAACTCAGAGTATCGCCAGTTCGTGAACTATGTTCGCGATTCGGTCGTTCGGGTGAAACTTGCGATCATGGCAGAAATGCAGGGCGCTGTTCCCGGCGATGATGGGATTGGGGAATATGCGTTTGCTGATGCTGATCCGGAAGATATGACTCCGTATCAGGAATATATGATGAATACTTACGGTCAGGGCGGTCCTTCAGACGATTATGCCAACCGTAAACTGAATAAAGACGTAGATTTGGTTTGGGAGACAGATAAGTATCCCGATGTATATTACGCGGAAGTCATGGATTCGATGTATATCCCGATGGATGAAGTATACAATGGCCAGCGTACGATCGATGTGAAAAAACTGAAATTCAGATACAGCTGGATGGACATCCAGTCTGCCGCGAAACAGCAGGGAGACCGTAGCGATTACATTAAAACCGAAGAAGTTTCCGTATATCCTGATACCACCGTATGGATCAAGGATTTCAACTACTCTTACAATGAGCCCATGCACAACGATTATTTCTGGCATAGTGCTTATGATGAATATCCTGTGGTAGGAGTGAGCTGGAAGCAAGCTCGTGCTTTTACCCAGTGGAGAACAAAATATCATAACGATTATAAAAAATCCAAGGGAGATGCCAATGTTCCTTCTTACCGCTTACCAACTGAAGGGGAGTGGGAATATGCTGCGAGAGGCGGCCTGGATGGAGCTACCTATCCTTGGGGTGGACCGTACACCAAGAATGATCGTGGGTGTTTTATGGCAAACTTTAAGCCGCTTCGAGGAGATTATGCCGCCGATCAGGCTTTGTATACCGTAGAAGCAAAATCTTATGACCCGAACGATTTTGGGTTGTACAACATGGCCGGGAATGTTTCGGAATGGGTAGATTCTTCATATGATCCAGGATCATATGAATACATGTCTACCATGAACCCCACCGTTAACAATCCTGATGATATGAGAAAAGTAGTTAGAGGAGGGTCATGGAAGGATGTCGCTTATTTCCTTCAGGTAAGTTCCAGAGATTATGAATATGCTGATTCAGCCAGAAGTTATATCGGCTTCCGAACAGTTCAGGATTATTTGGGAACTGATGTAACCTTAAACCAATCTTCTAACAAATAGACTTGGATGAATTTAACCTATTTATAAAAAACCAAGAAATCTAAACATTTAAGTTATGGCAAAATCAAGAGCAACGAAAAAAGTGACCAACATGGTCTACGGTCTTGGAGCATCTGTAGTAATTCTGGGTGCCCTTTTTAAAATTATGCACTGGCCGTTTGGTAACGCAATGCTTATCATCGGTCTTTGTGTGGAAGCTTTAGTATTCGCATACTCGGCTTTCGAACCGGTAGACGATGAACTGGACTGGTCTTTAGTTTATCCAGAATTGGCAGGAGGTGAGCCTGCTAACCGAAAAGCAGCTTTAGTAGAGCAGCAAGAAACTCAGGGTATGTTGAGCAAGAAACTGGACGACATGCTACGCGAAGCGAAAATTGACGCTAATTTGATGAGTTCATTAAGCGAAAGTATCCGAAATTTTGAAGGTGCCGCCAAAGGAATAGCCCCTACCGTAGATTCCATGGCTTCACAGAAAAAATACAGCGAGGAACTTAGTGTTGCAGCTGCGCAGATGGAAACTTTGAACAATATTTATAAAGCTCAGGTAGATTCAGCTTCACGTCAGGCTGAGATCAACCAGGAAGTAGCTGAAAATGCCGGAAAACTGAAGGCACAGATGGATTCTCTTGCAGAAAATATGGCTTCCCTAAACAACGTTTATGGTGGAATGCTTACTGCAATGAACGGAAAAGCGAGAGTCTAATTGAAATTTTCAATTAAGCTAAATTTTTAACTTAAAACGAATTAATTAGACATGGCATCCGGAAAACAATCGCCACGGCAGAAGATGATCAACCTAATGTACCTGGTGTTCATCGCGATGATGGCGTTAAATATGTCCAAGGAGGTGTTGACAGCCTTCGGATTGATGAATGAAAAGCTTGCCGAATCAAGTACGGCAACCACTCAGCGAAATTCGGCATTTATGGCTGGTCTTGCTGAAAAAGTAAGCGAGCAACCTAAGAAATATGCTCCTCTTAAGGAAAAAGCAGATAAGATCGATGAGCTATCTTCTAACTTTACTGCTTATATAGACAATTTAAAAAATGAACTACAAGCGACGGTAAGTGATCCTGAGGATTATGAAACCATGGACAAATCGAACGAACTGGACGAAATGTTTTTCCAGAGTGGGACGATTTCTCCGAAAGGTGAGGAATTCCTGAACCAGATCGAGATCTACCGTGAGGGCGTGGCTTCTACTATTGAAGATGCATTTCCTCAGATCGCTCAAAAAGTAAGAAGTGAATTTTCCACTGGAGAAGTCACAACTCGTGAAAATATCAAGAAGCCCTGGTTGGATTATCATTATCAGGGGTTCCCATTGATCGCTTCTATTACAAAACTTACTCAAATGCAGGTTGATGTAAAAAGCACCGAGAGCCAGATTCTTTCGGCTATGCTTTCTGGGCAGCTGCAGAGCGAAGTCTCATTGACCAACTATCAGGCGATCGTGGTTCCAGACAAGACAGCATTCTTTAGCGGTGAAAACTTCAAAGGAAAGGTGGTACTTGGCCGTGTGGACAATACGCTTCAGTTTGATAATGTAACGATCAATGGAAAAAAAGTTGAAAGCACTCAGGCCGGGCAGGTTGTTCTGGATTTTCCAGCTGGAAATATCGGAGAGCAGGATATCAAGGGGCAATTGGAATTCAAGGAAGGTGATTCAACCGTGGTAATTCCGGTAAGCAGTTCGTACACTGTGATTCCGAAACCTAATAATGCAGTGATTTCTGCTGATAAAATGAACGTGGTGTATCGTGGAGTTCAAAACCCGATGACTATTTCCATTCCTGGAGTACCAAGTGTGAGTGCGAACGCACCTGGATTGCGTCAGGCTGGTGGTGCCGGAAAATATACTATGGATGTAACCACGCTTCAGGCGAGAGAAGTTGCCATTAAAGTTAGTGGTAAACTACCTACCGGTGAAACAGTTTCAGATAGCAAGACCTTCCGAATTAAAGATATTCCTCGTCCTGTTGGAACTGTTAGAGGTGAAGATGGTTCTGTATCGATGCAGCGAAACAGCCTGGAAATTGCCAATATTGGCGCTTCCCTGCCAGATTTCGATTTCGATCTGAATCTTAATGTAACCGGATTTAAATTTAAAGTTCCTGGGCAGCCAACAATTATTGTACGTGGAAATCGTTTAGATGATAGGGCAAAAGCAGCCTTACGTCGTGCCGGACGTGGAGAAAGCGTTCAGGTATACGACATCGAGGCTTCTTTAGCAGGTAATTCCAGCTATAAGTTGAAAAAAGTAGCTCCGGTATTTATCGAGCTAACAAATTAAAATTTACAAAATGAGCTTGAAAGGATTTTTAGTGTTTGGTTTTACGATGATGATGGGCGCTGCATCTTTTGGGCAGGCAAACATCCTTAATGCTGATAAGCCCGAGGATATTGGGAAAAAATCTGAGGCTCAGCTTGCCGTAGACGAAGAAGATAAACCTTTGGAATACGGATACGTGGGAGACCGCGATATTCTATGGTCAAAAGGCACCTGGGAGATCATCGATCTGGATGAGCGTGTGAATTTCCCGTTGTACTATCCTATTGATACCAACAATATTGGGACCAGTAGACGTTCCCTGTATGATGTATTGATCAGAGCTATTAAAGATGGTAAGATCCAGAATATTTATGCCGATTCTTATTTCAATGAGAAAAGAACGCTGAAGGATATTCGGGCAACGCTTTCAAAAGTTGATACGACCGATCTTGGTATCGAGCAGTATAACGCAGGTGAAGAGGTAGCGGCGCAGTATATCGATCGTCGAGATCTTGGTGCAGCTGATATCGCTGAATATCACATCCGCGGGATGTGGTACTTTGATAAGCGTTTAGCTGAATTGAAATATCGTTTACTTGGAATCGCACCAGTGGCCCCAGATGTAAACTTTATTGATTCGGGCCAGACAGACCTGGTAGAACTTTTCTGGGTTTGGTATCCAGATGCACGTGAAGTGCTTCATGAAGCCAAGGTTTTCATGGGCGGAAACACTTCAAATACCGTTTCTTTTGATCATTTATTGAACTCACGGCGCTTTGATGCCGTGATCTATAAAGAAGATAACGTGCAGGGTGACCGGCAAATTGATGATTATATCGTGGATAATGCCTTTATGCAGCTGCTCGAATCTGAAAGGATCAAAGAACAGATACGTAATTTCGAACAGGACATGTGGAATTACTAATCCTGAAAAAATATATTTTGAAAAAGCGCTCTCTTGGAGCGCTTTTTTAATTTTGCTGAAAAGCATTTCATGAAACAAGATTTTTTGGTAGTGGGACTTGGCCTTAGCGGACTCGCCATTTGTGAAGAACTGGAAAAACGAGGGCATAGTTTCAGGGTATATGAAGATAACAGCCAGAAGTCTTCTTTTGTGGCCGGTGGAATTTTCAATCCCGTTATTCTGAAGCGCTTTACATTAGCCTGGGATGCCGATGAACAATTGAAGGTATCCATCCCTTTTTATCAGTCGCTGGAGCAAAAGCTACATATCCCGCTGGTGCATTTCTGGAATATTTTCCGAAGATTCCATTCGGTGGAAGAACAGAACAACTGGTTTGTGGCGACCGATAAGGAACGATTAGGTGAATTCCTGGATACGAAATTGCACCAGATCGATAATCCACATATCAGTGCTCCGTATTCCTACGGAAAAGTTCAGCAAACCGGGCATGTAGACACCGGGAAAATGTTGGCTGCCTACCGCAAGTATCTGGCTGAAAAAAACAGCATTCTTTTTGAAAATTTCGATTATGATCAATTACAACTAGAAGACGGAAGGGTCAAATACCAGGATGGCCATTTTGAATCGGTGATTTTTTGCGAGGGCTTTGGGTTGCGTCGCAATCCGTATTTTCAGTATTTACCGCTTCGCGGAAACAAAGGGGAGTATATCACCATTCGCTCCAGGGAACTGCAGTTAAAAGAGGCGATAAAATCTTCCGTATTTATTCTTCCGCTAGGCGATGACCTTTATAAAGTGGGAGCGACTTATGATAATCAGGATAAAAGCCCCGAGATAACGTCCCAGGCATGTGAAAGACTGGTTCAGCAGGTGAGGCAGGTGATCAATTGTGATTTCGAGGTGGTAGATCAGGTGGCAGGAATACGGCCGGCAATGATCGATAGAAGACCAATTATTGGGAGGCACCCGGAACATTCCAATCTTTATTGTTGCAACGGCTTCGGAAGTCGTGGGGTGCTGGCTGGCCCGGTAATGGCCAGGCAATTGCTTGATTTTATTGACGACCAATCAGGAATTGATGCGGAGGTGGATCTTAACCGCTTTACCAAAAAATATTTTCAGCATTAGTTTTCAGCTTTTTCCGTGCCTTTATAGGAAAAGAAAAAGTTGATCCAGATATTCCTGGAAAGGCGCATGATGATCGGCATAAAAACGATCAGGGTACCCGTAATCGCAAAAAATGCAGTCAAGGGACTGCTTTCGAAGAAAAAATAGGAGATGATAAAAGCGGCAACCGCAAACGCAACACCAACGGCATAGCTTACATACATGGCGCCGTAGAAAAAAGAAGGCTCGATTTTATACTTCGTACCGCAGTGAGAACAGCGTTCGTGCATTTCCAGGACCCTGCTCAATTTGTAGGGATTTGACTCCAGGTACATGCTTTCTTCGTGGCAAACGGGACAGGTACCGGTTAAAATACTATAGAGCTTGGTTCCTTTAAGAGCTTTCATCTAATTTTTTTTGCATTACAAATTTAAGCATCTTTGCAGGAATTTAGAGTTACAATTGTTACAGGGATGCTGAATATTCATAATCTTTCCGTTTCGTTTGCAGGAGAATACCTTTTTAAGGACATCAGTTTCAGGCTGGGTCCGGGAGATCGAGTAGGTCTTATTGGGAAAAATGGCGCGGGAAAATCTACGATGCTAAAGATTATTGCCGGGGAGCAGGAATACGATTCCGGGCAGATCTCGAAAGATAAAGCCTTAAAAATTGGATTTTTAAAGCAGGATCTCGATTTTGAAAAGGGCCGTACGGTGCTGGATGAGTCCTACCAGGCTTTTACCGAAATCAAAAAACTGGAGGCAGAAATGACTCATATCAATGAGCAGCTGGCTACGAGGACCGATTATGAAAGTGAGTCGTATAACCAGTTGATCCAGGATCTGAGTGAGATCACGCACCAGTACGAGATCATTGGCGGATACAATTACGAAGGTGATACCGAGAAAGTGCTTTTGGGACTGGGTTTTACCCGCGACGATTTTCATAAGCAAACCGATACATTTTCCGGTGGATGGCGTATGCGTATCGAGCTGGCCAAACTACTGCTCCAAAACAATGACATTTTGCTGCTGGATGAGCCCACCAACCACCTCGATATCGAAAGTATCATCTGGCTGGAAAGCTTTCTTAATAATTATCCTGGCTGTGTAATGCTGGTCTCTCACGACAAGATGTTTCTGAACAATGTGACCAATCGCAGTATTGAAATTTCCCTCGGAAATATTTACGATTACAAAAAGCCGTATTCAGAATTCATGGAATTTCGGAAGGAACTTCGCGAACAGCAGCTGGCAGCTCAGAAGAATCAGCAGAAAGAGATTGAGCATACCGAAAAGCTGATCGATAAATTCCGTGCCAAGGCCACCAAGGCTTCGATGGCGCAATCCCTGATGAAAAAGCTTGAGAAGATTGACAGGATCGAGGTTGATGAAGATGACAATGCCGTGATGAGCGTGAATTTTCCCGTGAGTGTGAACCCGGGAAAGGTAGTGATCGAAGCGCACCACCTTGAAAAAGCTTACGGTGATAAAAAGGTGCTTGATGATATCAATTTGCTGGTGGAGCGGCAGAGTAAGATCGCGTTTGTTGGACAGAACGGCCAGGGAAAAACCACGCTCGCAAAGATCATTATCGGGGAACTTCAGCATGAAGGTGAACTCAAACTGGGTCACAACGTACAACTGGGTTATTTTGCACAAAACCAGGCGGATTACCTGAATGGAGAAAAATCGGTTTTAGAAACCATGGTCGATGCGGCAAATGAAACCAACAGGACCAAAGTACGCGATATGCTGGGCGCTTTCCTATTCCGTGGGGATGAAGTGGAAAAGAAAGTGAAAGTGCTTAGCGGAGGGGAGAGAAACCGGCTGGCACTTTGTAAAATGCTGCTGGAACCTTTTAATGTGCTGGTGATGGATGAGCCCACCAACCACCTGGACATCAAATCCAAAAATGTCCTGAAAGAAGCTTTGAGCAGATTTGAAGGGACCTTGCTTTTGGTTTCTCACGACCGGGATTTTCTGCAAGGACTTACTGATAAGGTTTATGAATTCCGAAATCACCAGATCAACGAATATTTGGGTGATATTGATTATTACCTGGACCAGCGGAAACTTCAGGACATGCGAGCCGTGGAAAAAAGGGAAGTTCAGAAGAAAAATTCTGCTGAAAAAAGCGGAGCACAGAAAGGATCGCAGGTTAACCAGAAAGAGCGCAAGAAACTGAAGAATCGCCTGAGCAAGATTGAAATGAAGATTACGAAGATGGAGGCCGATATCAAGGCGAAAGACAGGCAGCTTGCCGAAAATTATGAAAAAACGATCACGCAGGCAGATTTTCTTCCGAATTACAATGCTTCCAAGAAGAAGCTGGAGAAACTGATGGAAGAGTGGGAAGACCTGCAGCTGGCTCTGGAAAAGAATTAAAAAAGTTACGAAATGAACGAACACTTTTTTCAATGCCCATATTGCTGGGAAGAAATTTCGGTTTTACTGGATCCTTCGATCAACCATCAAACCTATATTGAAGATTGTGAAGTTTGTTGCCGTCCCATTGAATTTGAAGTGGCATTTGAGGATGGGGAACTTGTTCAATTCGAGGTGCGGGATATTGAACAATAAGTTGGATATTTTTTAGTACTTTGTGCATCAAATAATTACGTAAATGGTATCAAGTTTTGAACTGGCCGGTCATGTCGTGGGAATTATGGTAGATCGCGATCTTACCGAAGAATATCTCGAAGAAATTCATAAAATCATCCTGGAGAAGATAGCGCTTCACGGGAAGATCAATTTGTTCTGTGAAATTCAAAAGGGACAACAGGTACCATTAAAAGTATTGATGAAAGAATTGAAATTTAAATACGAGAATTCAAAAAACCTTAATAAGTTGGCTTTCATTTCTGATGCCTCCTGGATGCGTACTTTTATGGGAATCAACGACCTGGTATTACCGTGCGAGGTGCGTACGTTTGATTCCACAAACAGGCTGGATGCCATCAACTGGATTTCTCATTAATTTTCTGAAAAAAGTTTGGTAGGAACCTTTTTTCTGCCTTATATTTGCCATCCAATATCGCGGGATAGAGCAGTAGGTAGCTCGTCGGGCTCATAACCCGAAGGTCACTGGTTCGAGTCCAGTTCCCGCTACTAAGAAAGACAAGCCACCTTTTCGGGTGGCTTTTTTTTTATTTATTACCTTCTGAAAACAGCCTATTTAATGGTTATGCTAAGATTGACCAGTTCTTCGTAGCTGATGGAAGGATTGATCCCATTTTTCATTTTGATTATAACCAGTTCTGCTACTTCGCCGGCGTCCTGTTTCGTGTGAAATTTCTGATTGCACTGGATAACCGGAATCTTTTTCTGTTTAATTAATAATCGGTGGTTATAGAATATGGAGTATCCGTATCCAGCTGATTTGTATTCGTCGATTTGGTAAGTGTATTCTTCCGGTTTTACTTTCAGGTTTATAACAAATATGAGGCTGAATAGAAAAACTAGGATCCCCACTACATAAATGATTTTTTGAAACATAGTATATCAATAAAAAACCCAAAGACCATGATGTGAGTGAGCAGGCCTTTGGGTCAAGAAATCCAACAAAATTAAAATCCAAACAACTTAGTCTTCATCATCGTATTCTTCTTGCGAATGCAATTCATAAATATCGTCCATATACAGGGATCCAGACCTTCCTAAAAGGACGTAGGCACGATCCCCATTAGAAAATCCCAGCGCATCCTGGCGAATATTGCCTTCCAGTGCGGTGATCTCTTCCCAGGTGTCGGTAGTTGGGTCATATTCCCAGGTAGTAGCGGTAGCGCCGCCAATATAACCAGTGGTGATATAGCCGTAGCCACCGAGTTCAAAAGATACCGCGTTCGATCTCGTAATGCTGTAGTCGTCGTCTTCATCCAGGTCATTCAATCGGGTAAAAATTTCTGTATTAGGATCAAACACCCAAAAGTCTTCTTTGTATAGGCCGTTACTCACACCCGTTCCTAGATAAACTTTCCCGTTAATGCTAAATGCGGTCGCGTTGCGTCTTTTCTCACCTCCAAAACCTACCAGTAGGCTCCATTCATTTTCGACAGGGTCGAACTTGTAGAAATCTTTAAGATCGTTATCTCCATCGTAACCGGTACCAATGAACCCGTTTCCATTTATTCCGAATCCAATAGCTGCTCGCCGTGGTCCTCCCATAAAATCAGCTTTTTGCGTCCAGGAATTCGAACTGGGATCATATTCGTAAAAATCTTGAAGTTCTTCCTCGCCATTATAGCCAATACCAATGTATCCCTTACTGTCTATCGCAAAACCGGATGCGCTGCTGCGAGCTTCGCCCGGAAAATCGGTTAACTGTTCCCAGTAATCTCCTTCGATATTGTAGGACCAGAAATCGGTTAAATAATCATCTCCGTCATAGCCTGTTCCCATATAACCGGTACTGCCAATGGTGAAGCCTGCTGCGTTACTTCTTGGTGTGCCATCAAAAACCGATCGTTCGATCCAGTTCCCTCTTTCAGAGTCATCGTCGTCGCTACTGCAGGAAATTAGTGTAGTAACCAGCAGTGCATATAAAAAGTATTTCAAATTATAAATTGTCATTAGTTGAAGTTATTTAAAGTTTAATATTGAATCCTGCATTGATGGAGAAAGCATTGAGGGAATTGTTATATTCTTCATCCCCGCCAGGCGCAGGGATGTTGGTTTCACTTTTCAAAATATAATCGCTTCCTAAATGGAATGACCAACTTTGAAAAAGTTCATGCTGAAAGGAAATTCCCAATTTTTGCAATGCTATGCTGGCAGTTGCCCCTGAAGGATTTTCTGAAAGTTTATAGAAAGAGCCTTCGAAAACATGAGCGAGTTTAATCGTATTTTGATCATTCAAATGAAATGCCAGAGCGCTATATGGAAAACCGGCTGTAAGAGATACATTCGGGCTTATAGGTGTACGGAATGCAATTACCGGTAAAATGGCAGGTTCCCCAAGGTAGGTTTCGTAAGCTATACCGGCTTCCAGGGAGGTCTCTAAATTTCCTTCCTCGCCCCAGGTTTTAATGAAAGTAGATATACCGGTAAAAACCAGGTCATTCAGGTTCAGGTCTCCTTGATAATTGGTATATACCCCGATTCCCAGCTTTGTTTGAAAACTGAAATTCGGCATGACTTTATAACTGGTTTGAATATGGTTTTCCAGGTTAAGGAATGATTGCTGAAAACTGTTATAATTGCTGGAATACCTTAAAATTCCTGCCTGTGTTTCATTTTTAAAGGCAAACCTCCCGGCCGTTGCCGAAATTTCATTCAGGAGCTGATAATTTTCCAATCCTCCGCTCGAGGCATTCGAAGGAATATAATCATAGGTCCATCCTATACCGTCTTCCTTTAGTTTTACCTGGCTAAATGTTTTACCAGTAATACAAATAATAAAGAGCAACATGAGATTTCTTTTAGCCATTCATCGAATCTTAACCGGCTCAAAACTAGTTACAGATTGCGAAAGCCTCAACTGAAATAGACGAGCGTGGAAAAGGCCTAGACGAAGCCGGGAATTTTTACGATGGCAGCTTCAAAGCTGTTTCCATCGATAAAATATCAGGGCCTGTCTACATGTTTGCTGGCCCCATCTATTGCATTTTGAATAGAATACTTCTTTGGGATAGGTTCGTAAAAAATTTACATGCAGAAAACAGTTCTTGCAATTAGTTACCTCATAAGCTTATGTAGTTTGTTGGTGGCCTGTTCGGAAGAAGAAACCGCTTCGGGGGTTGGTGAAGATTGGATACGAAGCAATACCAAGGCGTATTTTATTGATACTCTCACAGTTCGAAGCTCTACCTTTAAGTTCGATTCTGTCCAGGTTTCTTCTACCGATAGGTTGCTGATTGGCTCCTATGAGAATGACATCTTCGGCAGAACCAGTGCCTCATCTTATCTCAGCTTTTTGAATACAACTTATAATTTGGATGATGATGCCGAGTTGGATTCCATTCAGTTAATCATGAAATATGATGGCTATTATTATAACGACACCCTTTCCAGCCAAACATTCGAAATACATCAGGTTCTGGAACAAATTGAACCGGAAGAAGATGATTATTTCTATAATACTTCAGATTTTCAATACGATTCAACGGTTATTGGCGCCCTGCAGTTTAAGCCTTATACCCATATTCAGGATTCGATTAAAATTCCAATGGATTACCTGTTTGGGAATGCCATTTTTGAAGGTATTCAGCAAAATGAAATCAACAATGCAGATGATCTGCTACGGGAATTTCGCGGTCTCCTCGTAATGGCTTCGGCTAACAATTCTGCAGTGCTGGGATTTGATAAAAATGAAAGTTATCTGCGGTTTTATTATTCGGTGCCCGATGAACTGGAAAATGAAGAACACATCATGGATTTCACCCTGGGTTACGCCAACAGTTTCCATCACATTTCTTCAGAAAGGAACAATGGCCTATTAGAGCAACTTAGTCAGGAAGAACAGCTATACAGTGAGGAAACTGGCAACAGGTCTTATATGCAGGCTGGAACGGGAATTTCTACTAAAATTGAAGTTCCTTATCTGGAAAGACTTTATGATATCGAAGGAGAGGGATATATCGTGAGCGCCAATTTGAAGATAGGGCTAGATCGTTCCCGGTTTCGTGAACTACCCGTACAGGATTCTCTACAATTTTTTTTAGTCGATTCCAAATCGGAAATACTTGGCCAGCTTTATAACATTCTGGGCACTGATGTCGCATATGCCATTCTTACCGAGGAAGATGAGGAATACAATACGGCGAGCTATAGCCTGGATGTAAAAGCATTTTTAGATTCCAAGCTTACGGAATACGGAGGAGAAAAATGGTCTTTGGCGATAGTGCCTTCAGAAAACAATCAAGCTGTAGACCAATATATTTTCTTTAGAAATATGGCTTCAGATGAAGAACGAATCAAACTGGAAATCACCTATGCAATATATCATGAAGAATAAGCTGGCTTTTATCCATTTTTTAGGATTATTATGGCCCATCTTGATGAATGGACAATTGAGTACACTTTCTTCATCACCTTATTCACTGTACGGTTTAGGTGTGTACAATTACCAAACACCGGGGAAAGCTAACGCCCTTGGATACACTGGTATTGCTGATAATAGCTTTGGATCTATCAACAAGCTGAATCCGGCATCTTTTGCCGGTATTCCGTTAAACACCTTCACTTATGACGTTGGCTTGCGATATGAAGTGCAGAACCTTCAGCAGTCGTACGAATCAGAAACCAAGAACAGCGGCAATTTCTCCGGTATTTCGTTTGCATTTCCGGTTACGGAAAAATCAGGAATGGGAATTATTCTGGCTCCCTATACCAACGTAGGATACGAAATTTCGGATATTCAAAGCAATATAGAAGGAACTGACGAGATCTTTTTAACCAACGTGGAAGGACATGGAGGATTGAATGACCTAAATTTGAATTATGGCTATGCGTTTTCTGAAAATCTGCGGGTAGGCCTGTCTTCTTCCTTCCTTTTTGGGAAAATTACGGAAAATGAATACAACTATTTTGTCAACAACACTTTGTATCTCCGGGAAGATAACAGCTATTCCGGCTTTCGGTTTGGCTTCGGGATTCAATATGATTTTTTTAAGAATACTTCCCTGGGAGCGGTCGTAAACTCCCCGGTAAACCTTAAAAGCGTACAGGAACAGGAAATATTTCAGTATAGGGGAGGAATAACCGGAACACTGCTCGGTACTGAGACGATCGAGACCAGTAATGATGATTTTATTCTTCCGCTGGAAATAGGTATGGGTTTCAAGACTGAATTGATAAAAGAGCTGATGATTTCAGCCGATTACAGGCATGAATTCTGGGATCAAACCAATCAAACTGATGATATTGGTGATTTCATAGATCGCGATTTTTATGGTTTGGGGCTCGAATACCTTCCAGAGAACAGGATGAAAACTAAAGCAATGGAATATCGACTGGGATTAAAATACGATAGCGGAAATATGAATTTTAACGGTGAGAATGTATCGGGTTACGGGTTGAGCACTGGTGTGGGTATTCCACTTAACCTTAGTCTGGGTTCCATGATCAATCTTTCATATACCTATGGTGACCGGGGCACCATTTCAAATGGGCTGGTTCGTGAAAATTACCACCTGTTGACGCTAAATTTGAGCCTGATAGGAAACTGGTTTACCAAGAGAAGATTCTATTAGTTCAGGAGTCTGGTAAAATAGAATTTTTAGAAAGGTAATTTTGAAAATCAGCCTTATATTGTTCGGAAACTTTGATCCTTTTACCGTCAATTATGACATGGCTCCGTTCGATTTCTTCAATTTTATCCAGGGAAATAATATAGGAACGATGAATGCGCATAAATTTTTCAGGAGAGAGGATGTTTTCAAGAGCTTTTAAACTTTGTAAAGTTAAAACAGGTTTGGTGGAGCTACCAAGTTTGATTTTAATGTAATCTTTCAAACCTTCAAAATACAGGACATCAGCCAGGTCGATCTTTAATTGGCGGTATTCTGATTTTACAAAGAGGAATTTTTTAGTTTCAGAATGACCTGGAGAGGCAGAATATGGGTGTTTTCCTCTTTTCAGGTCAAACCATTCATAAGCTTTATTCACAGCCGTCAGGAATTCAGAATAATTGAAGGGTTTCAGTAAAAAATCCAGCGCATCCACTTTAAACCCATCCAGCGCATATTTGTCAAAAGCGGTTGTGAAGATCACTCGTGTATTCTTGTCCAGGGTCTTGGAAAACTCAATTCCATTTAGATCGGGCATCTGGATATCAAGCAGGATGAGATCTATGGACTCCTGAGATTTAACCTGCTGAAGTGCTTCAATAGCATTATGACATTTGCCCTTTAATTCCAGAAAAGGAGTTTTTTGAACGTAACTTTCGAGTAGGTTCAAGGCCATCTCCTCGTCATCTACTATCAAACAATTTAATTTTAGTTCTTCCATTTACGAGGCTGTTATGGGTAGTGTTAATATGGCATGATAGCGATTCTCTTTTAAATAGTTTTCCAGGCTATATTTCTCGCCATAGATTAAATTTAAGCGTTTTCGCAGGTTTTGAAGACCAATTCCGGAACCACTTTTATCCTGCTCATCTTTCGGGTAATAATTATTGATGGCTGAAAAAATCAATTCAGTAGCAGTGATCTCCAGGCTAAAATCGATATTCGCCACAGCCTCTGAAGAGACGCCGTGCTTAAAAGCATTCTCCATCAATGTCACAAATAGCAGTGGGGCTACTTTGCTGTGGTTCAAATGTTTCGGAAGGGAAAAGGTAATTTGCATGCTTTTAGAAAATCGCTGTCGCATCAGTGCGATATAGGTTTGCATGAAAGAAACCTCTTGCTGTAGCGCCACATACGTTGAATTCGTTTCATATAGCAGGTAGCGCATCAGCTTACCAAGGTTATGAATCGTACTTTTAGCTGTTTCTGGATTAATATCTACTAGCGCATAAATATTATTCAGTGCATTAAAAAAGAAGTGCGGTTGCAACTGGTATTTTAATTGAATAAGTTCAGATTCCAGTCGCTCTTTTTCAGCTTCCTTATTCTTTTCTTCAACCTTTTTCCATTTCTCCAAAGATTTTAAAGCTACTGAAAAGACGATTGGCACCAGGAAGGTTAGTAGATCAAAATAGATGAAAAAATTAATCGGCGGTTTACGCAATTCTCGCATTCGCTCCCCGGGAGGAGGGCCGGGATCATTTTTAAGACTGATCTTGATATAGGTGAGAACCACTACCAGAAGAACATTTAAAAGAAAAAACCATATCGTTCTTGAATTCCCAAAAAAGAACCGATCGATCAAAAAGAAGTAATTGGCGTAAAACGCAATTCCAAAGAGAGCTAGTGAAACCCATGTATTCTTCAGGAAAAAGGGATCAGGATCGCTGCCTGTGAGATAATAAGGTAGAATAAATAGCATGGCCCAAACGAGGAAATGCAGCGTTGCGATAATAGATTTGTTAGACCAGTTCAATTGAGCCATAATTTTCTTATTCATACCTCAGGGCTACTATAGGATCTAATACCGATGCCTTCCGGGCAGGGTACCATCCAAAAAATATCCCGGTGATCGCGCAGACTAAAAATGACACGATTACCGAGTATAAGGTAATGATCACAGGCCAATGTAGAATATTTTTAATTAGCAGGGTAGTGGCAAACCCCAAACACACGCCAATTATTCCGCCTGTAACACTAATTAGAACAGACTCGATAAGGAATTGAAGTAAAATATCACCGCTCTGGCCACCTACGGCCATTCGTAAACCAATTTCCCGTGTGCGCTCCTTTACAGAGACATACATAATATTCATAATCCCGATTCCTCCAACAAACAAAGAAATTGCGGCGATGGCAACTAAAAGTACCGTAAGCATTTCACTGGTTGAGCTGAAGGTGCTTATCAATTCTTCCATAGAAAATACATTGAAATCATTTTCTGCCGAAATGGATAGGTTATGGCTTTTTCGTAAAATGCTTTCCACTTCTTCAACTGCAGCTGGAGCGTTTTCTTCACTGGTCGCGGAAGCCACAATGGTCTGAAGATAATCAACCGCCAGAATACGTTTCTGAACGGTGGTATAGGGAGCTAAAATAAGATCATCTTGGTCCTGACCAAAAGTGTTTTGTCCTTTTGATTCCAGAACCCCTATGACCTGGAACGGAATTTTATTAAACCGAATCATTTTTCCGATTGGATCTTCATTAGGAAATAGATTGTCTACCACCGTTTGCCCCAGTACGGCTACCTTCGAGGCCGAAGAGACCTCTTGTTGTGAAAACATGCTTCCCGAACGCATCTCCAATTTTCGAATTTCAAGATAGGCTGGTGCCACGCCATATATTTGAGTTGGCCAGTTTTCACTACCGTTAATGGCCTGCCCGGAGCCTTGAACCTGGGGAGATAGATGAGACAGGTTACTGGCATCAGAAAGGGCTTCATAATCGCTTAATTTCAAAGACTGGGATTGACCAGGATCCATTCGTACTCCGCCCTGCATTCCCGCGCCGGGCCTAATGGTGATCATATTGGAGCCCATGCTGGAAATTTGGGATTTGATGCTTGCTTTGGAACCCTCGCCTATAGCCAGCATCGCGATCACTGAAGCCACACCAATAATAATCCCTAACATGGTGAGGAAGGTTCGGGTTTTATTCAGGCTAATAGCACGCCAGGCGATTTTTAAAAGGTTGCGTATTCTCATTCTGAAGATTGCTGTATATTTTCTAGTTCTTCCTTTGCGATTAAAATCTGGTTATTGAGCTTATCATGCTTGATTTTTCCATCCTTTAAAATGATGGTCCGGCCGCTGAAAGCAGCGATATCTGGTTCGTGAGTGACAAAAATGATCGTTTTGCCCTGGATATTGAGATCCTGGAACAAACTCATAATTTCATAAGAAGTTTTGGTGTCAAGATTTCCAGTGGCTTCATCTGCCAGGATAACCACCGGGTCATTTACCAGGGAGCGGGCAATTGCCACTCGTTGTTGCTGACCTCCTGATAATTGCGCTGGAGTATGATGCAAACGTTCCCCGAGACCTACCATTTCCAGAGACTTGATAGCACGCTTCCTCCGTTCGCCGGAAGAAATAAGGGGATTGTAGAGTAGCGGAAGTTCCACATTTTCGATAGCTGAAGTTCTCGCGAGAAGGTTGTACGATTGAAAAATGAAACCAATTTTTTTATTCCTGATCTTGGCTAACTGGTCTTTAGTTAAATTGCGTGTTTTGCGCTGGTCTATCTCGTAATCCCCGGAAGTTGCCGTATCCAGGCAACCGAGTATATTCAATAAAGTGCTTTTACCCGAACCACTGGAACCCATGATAGTTACAAATTCTCCTTGCTCCACACTAAAGGAAATATCGTCTAAAGCCCTGATGATCTCCTGGCCCATCCGGAATTCCCGCGTTAAATCATCTACCTTCAAAATTCCCATGTTCATTTAATTTTTTTTATTATTTCGACCCGGTGGCTTCGGCATAAACGGACTTTCTTCGGCTTGAATTGCTGAAGGAGTACTTTCCCCAGAAGTATTGAGACGGTAGACGACCTTTTCTCCTGCTGCCAATCCTTCTATTATCTGAATATTAATTCCATCGCTTTCGCCGGTGATTATGGGAGTTGGAACCAGAGTATTTTGATCATATTTCCATACCATATTTTTCCCGGTACTGGTTTCTGAAGAGGATTCTTTTTGTGCGGGGACACGCGGTTTATATTCAGACTGTAATTTTTTCAATTCTTCAGGAGAAGGCTGGAAATTCAGTGCCTTCATTTCCAGAGATAAGACATTGTGGAGTTCGAGGGTTTTGATCGATACAGTTGCAGTCATGCCCGGTTTCAGCTTCAGGTCTTTATTTTCAGCCTGGATAACTACCTTGTAGGTGATCACGTTCTCTTCATTGGTGGGGTCGAGGCGCACCTGCAGCACTTTCCCGGTAAAAGTCATATCTGGAAAAGCATCTACGGTAAATGTTACATTTTGTCCTTCTGCAACGTGACCAATATCAGCTTCATCTACATTAGCTTCAACCTGCATTTGTTCGAGGTCCTGGGCTATGGTGAACAGGGTTGGCGCTTCAAAATTGGCGGCAACCGTTTGGCCTTCATCCACCTCTCGAGATAAGATCACCCCGTCTATAGGCGAGTAGATATCAGCATAACCCAGGTTTGTTTTTGCCTGCTGAAGATCAGACGCTGCCTGGTTTACAGCCAGTCTGGCATTTTGATAGTTGAACTCCGCTTCTTCAAAATCAGATTTACTAATAACCTCCTCCTGAAAAAGGCTGTTTTGACGATTATAAATTCGCTCGTAGTAATTCTTTTCATTTTGCCGGTTTTGATAAGTGGCCTGAGACTGTTGCAGGGCGGCCTTTAAATTGGTCTTGTCTAATTCGGCAATTAAATCACCCTTTTTAACCTTGGTATTATAGTCAACATATATTTTTTCAACTTCTCCAGATACCTGAGTTCCTACCGCCACTTCGTTCACTGGCTCGATAGTTCCCGTTGCGGTGACTAATTTGGAAATATCAGCCAATTTCACGGTAACTGTTTCAGGTGCAATGGATTGTTCTTCATTTTTCCTCAATACTAACCAGGCGGTCAGCGCTACAACCAGTAACACTAAAGTGATTAAGAGGCCTTTTTTTTGAATTGCTTTCATAGATCAGTAAAGTTGATTGGTATTATAAAAATTCAGCAATCTGGAATACAGGATCACCATATATTTTGCCTGAAGGTGATTTTGCTGGGCAGTGGTGTAATTGTTTTGGCTAACAATAAGATCAGCTGAGTTAATCAAACCCTGCTCAAATTGCTTACTTGCCAATTGGTAGGAGTCTTTCGCGGCATCAATTGCCAATTTCGCGGCATTAAATTGTTCTTCTGCCGAGGTGTAGTTCTGCCAGGCCGTCGTGATATTTTGATACAGCTCATTTTTGGAATTTTCTAATGCGATGTTTGCTTGTTCTTTGCGAATTTCCGCCTTCCTAACACTGGCTTTGGTAGCTCCCTGGTTGAAAATAGGAATACTCAGGGCAAGTCCCACTCGCTGGTTAAAGTTCAGGTCATATTGATCCAGAAAGTTCATATCCTGGATGCTGGTATAACCGCTGCCCAGGCTGCCGCTCAGGCTCAGGGAAGGTAAAAAGTCGGCTTTTGCGATATCAATATCTTTTTCTGAGATCTCGATGTTCATGCTGGACGCCTGGATCGAGGGTGACTCTTGCAGAGAATGAAGGTAGATCTGTTCCGCACTGAATGGTACAGGGTAGAGATAGGTCTCTTGAGGTTCTGTAATTTCCAGCTGTTGTGACTGCGGAAGATTCAGCAGCTGTTTTAAGAAAGTAATTTCAGCTGAATAATTGTTCCTGGCATTGAGAAGTTCATATTGGTTTTTTGCTTCCTGTGATCGGGCATCTGAATAATCCTTTTTGGCAATAGCTCCGGCCTCATATCTTTTTTTGGAAAGCAAGGTCTCCTGCTGGGAATTTTCAAGGCTTTTGCGAGCTATAGATATAGATTCTTTTAAATATAATGCCTGTAAATACGATTGTATGATGCTTAGGCCAATATTATTTTTAGCTTCTTCTACAAACAAATTGCTTTGCTGTACTAGGAGTTTATTTTGGGCAATCTGGTTGTTGAGCTTATTGCCATTAAAAAGACTTACCTGGGCGTTGAGGTACGAGCTGGTAGAACTTATTTGTTCATTGATATAACTGCTGGTAATAGGGTCAATGCTGTACCCATTGGTCAAACTCTGTGAAATATTTCCGGTAATGCTTGGGATTTTTTGTAGCTTGGATTGATCGTAGGTGACTTCGGCAACAGCTTGATCCAGTAGCGCATCGGTAATCGTAAGGTTATGATCTTCCGCATATAGCAGGCAATCTTCCAGAGACCAGACTTTTTTTTCCTCCTGGGAAAAAGACCGATTGTAAAAGGATAAAAAAACTAATATTATGAGAGCCGTCCGTGTCATAAACAAATTCTTGACTACAAATTTTATGACGCTGTTTCCGGAAATAATAATCTTATATACCAATAAGGAAATTCACTAGATAGAAGCAATGATTTTATCGATCGTTCTAATGCTTAATTTTAATAGATGCCTTCCTAAAAAGCTGGGATTAGCTAAATCTCATCCAATCTTGGATATTTTCGTATCTTCAGCGCAGCGAAACCAAACGCTAAGGATATTTTTATAGTTTATGATGAAGGGTGCTGATGACCATCGCGCCCTTTTTTATTATCTCATTTTGAAGTTACCATTTTTTAATCGTAATATTGCGATGAATATGGGAGTCACAAAATCACAAAAATTTTCAGCAGAACAAAACCGGTTGGCCAATATGGCCAAGGTGCTCGGTCATCCCGCACGTATCGCGATCTTACAGGAGTTGGCCAAACGCAATACCTGTGTTTGCGGTGAGATCGTGGAAGTAGTTGGTCTTGCGCAGGCAACCGTTTCCCAGCATTTGAAGGAACTGAAACAGGCTGGCCTGGTCAGGGGAACCATAGAAGGAACATCGGTTTGCTATTGCCTGGATGCCGTGAAATGGGAAAGTATGAAGGCTGATTTTAATGCTTTTCTATCCCAGTCTTTTAAAGGAGCCGATTGCTGCTAAAAAAATTTAAAACAATTAATCGTAAAATACCGATAAATGAAACTTTCAGAAATTAAAAAAGAATTGGCAGGACTGGAATGCATTGCCTTCAAACTGCCTGACGGAAATCTCGTGCCAAGGCATTTTCATGTAACCGAAATTGGTAAGATCGCTAAGAAATTTATCGATTGCGGCGGAACGCTTCGCGAAGAAACCAAAATCAGTTTTCAGCTATGGGAAGCAAACGATTATGATCACCGGCTGCATCCCGAGAAGTTGCTGCACATCATCGAGCTTTCCGAAAAAGTGCTGGAATTGGGTGACTGGGAGATCGAAGTGGAATACCAGTCCTCCACAATTGGTAAATATGACCTGGATTTTGACGGTGCTGATTTCCTGCTGATCAATAAAGCCACGACCTGTCTCGCGCAGGAAAAATGTGGGGTAGTGGAGAAACCAAAGAAAAATCTGGCAGAATTAACTACGTCGTGTGCACCGGGGTCAGGCTGTTGCTAAAATGGAATTTCGACCGATATCCCGTAAGAATTTTAACGATTTTCGGCGTATTTACCAGCAAGGTATTGCCACGGGAATGGCAACCTTTGAGACTGAAACTCCTTCATTTGAAAAATGGGATGCCAGCAGAAAACCTTTCGGGAGGATTGCCCTGTATGATCATGGCGAGATGCTGGGATGGGCAACGCTTTCACCGGTGAGCGACCGTTGCGTTTACCGCGGAGTGGCCGAAGTGAGCGTGTATGTGAGTTCCGAAAATAGAGGAAAAAAATATGGGGAACTGTTGCTGAAGGAATTGATTCGCATTAGCGAGGACAATGAAATTTGGACACTAAATGCCGCCATGATGCGGGAAAATACCGCCAGTTTAAAACTGCATGAGAAATGCGGATTTCGGGTGGTAGGCTACCGGGAAAAGATTGGCAGGCTGAATGGCATCTGGCGCGACAATATCCTGATGGAAAGAAGAAGTAAAATCATAGGCATCAAATCATGAGAATTTTTAAGAAGATCGAAGATTTTTTAAGCGCACTGGATACTGCGGAAATTACTCCGGAAAGACAGGAAATCCTGCAAGTATTTATAGAGCATATGGTCTCTCAAATAGCTTCGGAAGAAGCTGTTCGACTGAATTTTATCTGCACTCATAATTCCAGAAGGAGTCATTTTGCTCAGATTTGGGCACAAACGATCGCCGCCTGGCTGGAACTTCCGAAGATCGAATGTTATTCTGGTGGGACTGAAGCGACCGCCGTGTATCAATCGGTAATTTCGAGCTTACAGCATTCGGGTTTCGAAATTGCTGAACTAGGCAATGGTGAAAACCCGATTTTCAGTATTCGATATGGCGAAAATCAGCTGCCAATTATTGCATTTTCCAAAGAATTCGATCACCCATTTAATCCCAAAAATTTTGCTGCGATCATGACCTGTGCCGATGCAGATGAAAATTGCCCTTTTATTCCTTCCGCTTCCATTCGCCTGAAAATGACCTTCGAAGATCCGAAGATCTCAGATGGCAGCAGCGAGGAAGCCAGGCATTATCAGGAACGCAGCAATCAGATTGCAACAGAAATGCTGTATGTTTTTCAGCAGGTAAAAGCCAGGCTATATGAAAACTGATATTAAAAAGCTGGATTTCCTCAGCAACTACCTTACTTTATGGATCTTTCTGGCCATGCTTACAGGAGTGGGCCTCGGCTATTTTTTCCCTGGATTTGCTGAAAATATGAACTCTTACAGCCAGGGAACGACCAATATTCCTATCGCGGTCGGGCTGGTATTGATGATGTATCCACCACTGGCAAAAGTAGATTACACCCTGTTACCCAAAGTTTTTAAAGATGTCAAAACCCTCGGAATCTCGTTACTCCTCAACTGGATTATAGGCCCGGTACTGATGTTCGCTCTAGCCTTGATCTTTCTCCAGGACCATCCTGAGTATATGGTGGGTTTGATCTTAATTGGCCTGGCACGCTGCATTGCCATGGTGCTGGTGTGGAATGACCTGGCGGAAGGGAGTAGCGAATATGGAGCCGGTTTGGTGGCCCTGAACAGTATTTTCCAGGTTTTTGGTTACAGTTTTTACGCGTGGTTATTTATCACCAAACTGCCGCCTTTACTGGGCTTTGAAGGAGCGATCGTCAATATTCCAATTTCCACGATTGCTGAAAGTGTGCTGATTTATCTTGGTATTCCCTTTTTATTAGGAATTTTGAGCCGACTCCTACTCACCGCCTGGCGAGGAAAGCTGTGGTATGAAAAGCAGTTTCTGCCCACAGTTTCGCCAGTCACCCTCATCGCGTTGCTGGCAACGATCATCATGATGTTCAGTTTAAAGGGAGAAATGATCGTAAAAATTCCGTTTGACGTGCTATTGATCGCGATTCCCTTATTGATCTATTTCCTGGTCATGTTCATAGTTGGCTTTTTCATTAGCAAAGCCCGCGGAGTGGAATATGACCGAAATGCAGCCATTTCGTTTACCGCCGCCGGGAACAATTTTGAACTGGCGATCGCTGTAGCTATTGCAGTTTTCGGGTTGAATTCAGGGCAGGCTTTTGCCGGCGTGGTTGGGCCACTGGTGGAAGTGCCGGCGCTTATCTTGCTGGTGAGATTCTCCTTTTATCTCAAGGCTAAATATTATAGTCCCAAAAAGGCCGTTTCGGGATAATTTTTCAGTTGAATAGATCGTTAAGCGCCAAGGTTCGTAAATTGAAAAAATGCAGTGAAGATCCACTGCATTTTCGATTTAATCATTTACAAGGAAGGAAATTTTGGCGGTGACACCATACGAAACAATTTTATTGTCCTGGACTTTTCCGTTCATATCTTTCACATAAACCGATTTAATGTTCTTAACCGTCCTGCCGGCTTCTGTTACCGCATTTTTAACGGCTTCTTCAAAACTGTTTTCGGAAGTCGCAATGACTTCTATTACTTTTATAACACTCATGATTTATTGATTTTTGGTTGAACAATCCTTCAAATTAAAAAGAAAGGCAGCTTTACTCAAATGATTAACAAAAGATTATGGCAAAATGTTCCAGTTGTGTTTCGAAACTGCTGAAGGATTGTTTTTTCTGAGATCGGAGCCAATTCTTAAGAGAATTTTACCATTGACAGGCCGCAGAAATTTCTATATTATCTTTTGAAAGATTCAACCAATGGAACACCCAGAACTAGCACTCACCTTGCCTGTCAAAATTCCTTACGAAGTACTGGAAGAACACCTTCGCGAAAAACTGGTGGGTGAAATGATCAAAAAAGAAAAAGATGATGGTTCGGCGCGTAATTATGCGCAGATTCTCGATGCAGGTTTGCACCACAGTGATAAGCCAGAATTTGACCTGGCGCTGATCGTGACTTTCCAAACGCTTACCACGCTTTTCAAAAATAAGCAGGGAGCAGCGGTTTTTCATCTGAAAATGGAACTCCAGGAAGAATTGCAGCAAATCTTCATCAGTGAATTTGAAGTGGAGGGCAAAACCAACAACTGGCTCGGCGACACCCTTTTGGAAACGCTGCTGAACAACTGGATGCATGACAAGATCAAGCAAAAGATGAATTTTGATTTTATGCCGCAGATCGAGGAAAAGCTAATGGAAGTGAACGAGAAGCTGGAAGACAAGATTGAAGCTAAGGAAGGCATTGAGCTTTCCGGGAGGCTCAATGATTTACACCTATCCCAGATCGAAGCAGGGCCCACACATCTTTGGGTGCATGTGAGCATCAGGGGAAATGCCGTGATCGAGCTCAATAAATTACATATGTGAGACCGCTGAATGGCTGCTTCGGAATTTTTCAGGGGCTGAAAATCAGGCGTTTTCATAATTTACTACTTGTACGAAAAAACTGATGTTTTTGAAACCGACTGATTTTACTGATGGTTTGCCGCGATTCGTTCGTTTTTCTCTGTTAATATCATCTTAATAAATTCGTTTTAAAACTTTTAGAGTCGGGATCGTTTGCCTCGATGTTTTTTTAATTTACAGGAAATCATCATTCAATATTTAAGATTTGGGGCATTTTAGATGGAGATTTCTGTTGGTTCTGGTTTTTATTTCCGGAATTGCCGGTACGCTAACCGGGCAGAATACAAGGTCAGTTCAAAAAGTTAATGCGATCGAGCCTTTTATCAAGGCTGATGAAGTGCATATTCAGCAGGATTCCAGGCGAAATCTCTGGATCACCACAGCGGTTAAAATTCTTAAATACAATTCCGGAGACACCGAGGTTTTCAACAAATTTATGGGAATCCCCAAGGAAGTAGGCGGGGAATATCTGGAAACGTATACTGACTCTCAGGGAAACGTATGGCTGGCAGGCTCTGCCGGAATTGCGGTGCTCGAAAACGGGCAAAGCATTTTCCGTTTTGTGAGTGGAGTGACCGGAAAAATTTATGCGCTCCGGGAGGATGCCGGCAACCAGCTGTGGATCGCTGCGGAAAATGGTGTTTATAAGTTGAATACCAACTCAGAAAAAGATGATTTTGGACTTTCTCGTTTTCTTTCTGAAAATACCATGGCCGCTGGGATCGTACTTCATGGGAATCAGATTGTTTTTGCAGGCCCCAACGGAGTCCTGACTATCGACCGGAAATCGGGGAAATTCAATAAGATCGATATGGGATATTACCAGAATCTCCAGATCACCAGCATTCTTTCCTTGCCCGATGCGATCATCTTCGGCACAAAAGATAGCGGTTTATATAAAACCGATCCCGATTTCAAAAAATTTCAGCGAGCATACCTGCCTTACGAGGTGTCCAGTTCGGAGATCACTTCTCTGCAATTGTTTAACCAGGAAATCATTGTTTCCACTCGCGGAGCCGGGGTGGTGGTGCTGAACAATAAACTCGAATTGCTTAAAAAAGAATCGGCCGGTTACCCTAATAATGTTTATGCCACCTGCCTGGACAACCAGAATCTGCTTTGGATGGTTTCTAATAAAGGTTTGTATTTGCAGAATTTTTCAGGAAATGTCGTGGCCAACGTCACTCATGATCCTGCGAAATATTCCAGCCTGGGAGATGATTTTGTAACCGCTTCAGAAAAAGACAGTGAAGGGAATCTCTGGGTTGGTACTGCAAAAGGGCTAAGTATTTGGAACCCGGAAACCGATCGTTGGCGGCATATAGAAAACCTGAATTATACCAGGAATATCAAAGATCCTGATAAGATCACTGATATGGCCAGCGTGGATGATCATATGTGGATTGCCACGGCAGATGACGGCGTATATAAGGTCAATATTCACACATTGCTTCGGGCCCATTATTCCGTGGACGCACTGTACAAAACGCCTATCCAGGCGGCCAATGCCGTTTTTATAGATGGTCATAAAAATATATGGATAGGAGGCAAAGACGGGTACCTCACCCAGATCAAACCAGATAATACCTTCAAAAGTTACCCGATCAAGAACGTGGAAGCCATCTCAGAACTGGGGCCGAAGCAACTCATCGTTGCCACGAAATCCCGAGTCCACTCGCTCAATCCGTACACCGGAAGGATCACAGACCTCACCAAGCTCACTGCGAAGGCAAATATGGTCTATTATGGGATGAATGATCTCCAGATTACCAACCAGGGAATTGGACTTTTTGCGACGGAAGGTGCCGGTCTCATTCTATATGATTTCGACAAGGAGCGCACGCAGCAACTTTCGACCAGTGACGGCCTGCCCTCGAACAATATTTTGGGCGTGGACTGGGAGCATGAAGGTGCGATCTGGATTACGACAGATAACGGACTCGCTTATTATAACCAGAACACTAAAGATCTGAGGTTGTTTTCAGAATTAAACGGGCTATCAACTAATGAAATTACCACAGGCATTACGAAGCTGCGAAAAGAAGACCTCATGTTCGGCAGCACTAAAGGGCTCAATATTTTTAAACCGAAAGAACTGCTCGCGCAGCAGGAATTTAAACCAGAGCTGACGCTGGAAAAAATGATTCTGCCTTCCAAAACCAGGGAAGAAGCCGGGAAAATTGATCTTGCCGGTTTAGGTGAGGTCGAAATTCAGGAAGAGGCAGCCTTCCAGCTGAAGTTCAGGGGGCGTTCCAATCTGGATCCGGAAGGGATTGAATATAGCTGGAAACTGGCTAATTTTGATGATGACTGGACCAAACCAACGAAATTGAACTCCGTGAGTTATGCCAGTTTGCCACCTGGAGATTACACTTTTATGGTTCGATCCAGGATTAGCGAAGGAGGCTGGAGTAACCCAAAATTGCTGGATATTCGCGTGGCCGATACCGGCGGAACCATCAGTACCGTGTATCTCTTCATGGGAATCAGCGTGCTGGCAATGATCGCCATTTTCGTGATTGTCTTTGTGAAGCGTTCTAGAAGTGCTGATCGCCAGGCGAAAGCGGAACTTCGGGAAAAACTGAAGCAGGAATTCGGCAAACCAGTGGAAAGCGCTGTGCATTCACTCAGCAAAATTTCCGAAGCAGCTGAAAATTCTCCGGAAGATCTTCAGCGGTATGCAGCCCGGTTTGACGATCTTTTCAGGCAGATTTTGAATTTCAATTACGAAGAATCTGTTTATGAAATTTCAAAAATAGATATGCACAAACACCTCAGCGTCATGCTGAAGGATATGAAACCTTTGTTCGAAGATAAAAAACTGGAATTCAGTATCAATGATCAATGGGGTGAAGAAGCATTTTTCTATAACCTTGAGGTACTGGATAAGATCATTTTCGGTCTGGTGTCTGCCAGCGCACAATATTGCCATGAACATGGGAAGATCATCGTGAATTTGATCGAAACCAGCGTGGGCGATCTCAAATTACAGATCACTGATAATGGCCGTGGTGTACCCGAATCCCACCAGCGAACGCTGGATCGTATGACCAGTATGCCGAAGGGTAGGAAATACCGTGATGCTAATGGCCTGGCTTCCCTGATCCAGGCACGTGAACTGGCCCAGAACAGCGGCGGAAGCTTCAGTTACGATACGGAGAAAAATGAAGGCTCCACGTTTACGGTGATCCTGAAGAACCGAAAACAGGATTACCGCAAGGTTCCATCCAGGGCTGCGCAGGTTTTCCTGGCAGAAAAGCAGAAAAAGAACCCGAAGACCAAATTTCCGAAGGCTATTGCCAATTATAGCGACAGCAAGATCCTGGTGATCGAAAACGATGCTAAAATCAGGGAATTATTGCTTCGGAATATTGGAAAATATTGCCAGGTCTACCAGGCCGCAACCGCGGAGGAAGGGATGGAAAAGGCAGGGATGATCTTCCCGGATATCATTATTTCCGCAAGTGTGCTGCCAGATATGAATGCCTTTCAGCTCGCAAAAATGCTGAAACGCAATATTGGTCTGAATCATATCAATATTTTCATGATTGCCGATGGCGAGGTACAATTGAGCGAAGAACAGCTGGACGGTTTTTCAGAAGTCATCAGGAAGCCGATAGATGTGAACCTGCTGCTCACCAAGATCAGTGAGAAACTGGCGTGGCAGCAACAGCTTCGAAGCAATTACGTCAAAGCTTACGTGGAAGATAAAACACCCGAGTTCAGAAGCGCGAACGATGAAAAATTCATTCAGAACCTGGGGGAGATCATTTTGGAGAACATCAAGAATGAGAATTTTACAGTGCATGATCTCAGTGCGGCGGTTGGCATCAGCAGTAACGCCCTGTTCATGAAACTGAAAAACCTTGTGAACCTTTCTCCACAGGATTTCATGGAGTTCACCAGGTTGAACTATGCTCGTGAGCTGATGGATCAAAATGAATACAATAGTATGGAAGTAGCTTATAAATCAGGGTTTTCGAGTCCTAAATTGTTCTACAGTTCCTTCAAAAAGTTTTATGGCTATTCACCGACCGGTTCGGTTGATAAGTCGCGTTGATCAGTTTGTCCCGATACTGAAAACCGCCGAACTGGACGAGCCAGTCGGCGGTTTTTTATTGATCAAAATCAGGTTTTATTCAGCCGTATTCCCGTTCGAATTTCCCACGATATGGAGTTCAGAAAAATCTTTATGCACGATCATTGTCTGGTTTTCTTTGTCATAGTGCAGATCTTCCACGTTCACTTCTTCATTTTCAAAGAATACCCGTTTGATCTCGAAAGGCATTCCGTGGAATTTTAATTTGAAGGTGGTATAGGGAGCAGAGAATTTCCCCTGTTTATGCTGCTGAATGATCATCTCGCCTTCTTTCCCTGTAAATTTGAAAGTACGGTGGCTGTAAATGCCCTGGCGGTACTCGTAACCATCATGAGAATCTTCATAAAATTCAGAATTTTCCTTACCAATTTTGTAGTAAATGTCCAGTGACATTTCTTCCATTTTTACCTCATCAACATATTGCTGAACCGGGTATTTTGGTATGATCGCTCCTTCCTTGATATAAATAGGAATGATATCCAAAGGTGCATCTACCCACATTTCCTTGCCTCCGGTGACCAGTTTGTCATTCCAGAAGTTGTACCATTTTCCCCGTGGAATATACATCCTGCGACCCTGAACGTTAGGTTCCTGGACAGGACACACTAAAATCTGGTTTCCGAAGATGAATTCATCAGCACGGTAATGCGTCTGGACATCTTCCTGATCGTAATAAACCAGTGGTTTCAGAATTGGCGTGCCTTCTTCCACATACTTCTGGAAAGCGGTGTAGAGGTACGGCAGTAACTGGTATCGCAACTCTACATATTTCCTGGTAATTTCCAGTACATCTTCCCCAAAGAACCAGGGTTCCTGTTCCCCATGATCGCCAGAGGAATGTACGCGGCAGAAAGGGTGGAAAATACCCAATTGCAGCCAGCGGGTGAAAAGTTCTCCGGAAGGTTGTTCGGCAAAACCGCCAATATCTGATCCGGCGAAACTCATCCCGCTCATACACAGGCGCTGGATCTGTACGTTTGCCAACCAAAGGTGTTCCCAGGTGGCCACATTGTCGCCGGTCCAGGTAGAGGTGTAGCGCTGCCCTCCGGAATAATTAGCCCTCGTGATGATGAAAGGTCGTTTCGGAAAATTGAATTTTTTAACTCCTTCATAGGTAGCCCGTGCCATTTGCATTCCGTAAACGTTATGAGCCTTGCGGTGGCTGCAGGGATGCCCATCAAAATCATGGCGAACGTCCAGCGGGAAAGTCTTCCCGGGAACTTCCATCACTGCGGGTTCGTTCATATCGTTCCAGATACCTTTAACACCGATCTCGCCTATAATTTCACGGTACAAACTACTCCACCATTCGCGCACTTCAGGGCGGGTAAAATCTGGAAAATAGCACTCTCCGGGCCACACTTTTCCTCTCATATAAGGTCCGTCTGCACGGCGGCAGAAATAATCGTTTTCAAGCGCTTCCTTAAAAACCGAATAATTCAGGTCTATTTTGATTCCAGGGTCAATGATGGCAACGGTTTTAAAACCATCGCTTTCCAGTTCCTTCACCATTCTTTTGGGGTCCGGGAAATATTCCTTGTTCCAGGTGAAACAGCGAAACCCATCCATATAATCTATGTCCAGGTAGATCGCGTCACAGGGAAAATTCAGTTCCCGGAATTTGGAGGCGATCTCCTTTACCTTGCTTTCCGGGTAGTAACTCCACTTACACTGGTGGAATCCCAATGCCCACATAGGCGGAAGTTCCGGTTTCCCAGTAAGATCAGTATACGAAGTGAGTACATCGCTCATTTGAGGGCCATAGATGAAATAATAGTTCATCTCGCCTCCATCTGCCCAGAAACTGGTCACGTTGCGGCGTTCGTGGCAAAAATCAAAATGAGTTTTAAAGGTATTGTCGAAGAAAATTCCGTAGGCAGAATTACCATGAAGGCCCATGTAAAATGGCACAGCTTTGTATAATTCTGCAGTATCTTTTGCAAAGGCATACTGATCGGTATTCCATAGGCTGAGCCTTTTGCCTTTCAGGTTAAAATTGGTGGGTTTATCTCCAAGCCCAAAATAATTTTCCTGATCGCGTGACATTTTGCTCATTTTCACAAAGTTTCCGCCGAATTCGAAGGTTTCTTCCCAGTGAAATCCCTGTTCATCTTCCAGGATCGGTTTACCGTTAAGCTCATACGTGCCTACTCTCAGGTCGTCTTTGGCAACCTTGCAGATGATTTTTTCAGTAGTTATGATGATATGCGTTTCATCTTCGGAAACATCCAGATGGCTAAAACCGTGCAGGTTGTCTTCGTCTATCGCGTAGGAAAAATCATTTTCAAAAATCCCATTGGTCGCATAGCGAAAACGCAACATATTATCCCGCAAAACCGTCACCTGAAGGCGAACACCATTTTTCGAGATAAAATTGATGGTGTCCTGGTCATGCTCGTAAGAAATCAATCCCGAGGGGTAGAGATTCCCTTTATATTCCAGTTCTGTATTGGTAATCATAGTCTTACAATCTTTTTTGGTGCTTTAAAAAAAAGCTATTTATGGCAAATAATGATGTGATTGTTTATAAAATTTGAAAAACAACCGCTGCCAGTGGCGGAATAGTGATTTTTACTGAGTGTTCGCGCCCGTGCCAACTTTCCGGTGCAGTTTTAACCTGTTCATTTTTAACCCCAGAGCCGCCTAATTCTTTCGCGTCAGAATTAAAAATTTCCTTGAGTTTTCCTTTGCGAGGTACGCCGATCTGGTAATTTTCTAAAATCCCCGGCGTAAAATTGCAAACTACGAGCAGGTCTTTCTTCTCGTTTTCACCTTTTCTCATATAAGCTAATACGGAGTTCTGGGCATCATCATACGAAATCCATTCAAAACCGCGGGCTTCGAACTGTTTTTCGTGCAGTGCAGGTTGTTTTTTGTACAGGCTGTTCAGCTGCGTAATGGTCTCCTTCACTCCTTTGTGAAGATCATATTCCAACAAATGCCAATCCAGGCTTCCGCTGAATTTCCATTCTTCATGCTGCCCAAATTCACTTCCCATGAACAACAAATTGGTACCCGGATGGGTAAACATATATGAATATAGTAACCTCAGGTTGGCAAAACGCTGCCATTCATCGCCAGGCATCCTGCCTAAGATCGATTTCTTGCCATATACTACTTCATCATGGCTTAAAGGAAGGGTGAAATTTTCAGTAAACGCATAGGTCATACTGAAACTGATATCGTTCTGGTGGTATTGCCGGTAGATCGGGTCTTTTTTGAAATATTCCAGTGTGTCGTGCATCCAGCCCATCATCCATTTCATTCCGAAACCGAGACCGCCGATATCAACAGGTTTGGAAACCATGGGGAAAGAGGTAGATTCTTCTGCAATGGTCTGTACCCCTTCAAAACTTCGGTAAACTTCCGTATTGAGTTCCCGGACGAATTGTATGGCATCCAGGTTTTCTCTTCCGCCGTGTTCATTCGGCTCCCACTGGCCGTCTTCCCTGGAATAGTCCAGGTAAAGCATGGAGGCCACCGCGTCTACCCGGAGACCATCAGCATGATATTTATCCAGCCAGAAGACCGCGTTGCTGATGAGAAAGGAACGCACTTCATTTCTTCCGTAATTGAAAATAAGACTTTTCCAGTCTGGATGATAGCCTTTCCGTGGATCGGGATGCTCATAAAGATGCGACCCGTCAAACATTCCAAGACCATGCTTGTCTTCTGGAAAATGTGAAGGCACCCAGTCGAGGATCACACCAATTCCGGCTTTGTGAAAAGCGTCGATCAGCGCCATAAAATCCTGTGGATCCCCAAAACGGGAAGTGGGTGCGAAATAACCGGTGAGCTGATAACCCCACGAGGGATCATACGGATACTCCATAATAGGCATAAATTCCACGTGAGTGAAACCACATTCTTTGACGTATGACACCAGTTCCTGGGCCAGCTCCAGGTAACTTAAGGCCCTGTTTTCTTCCACTTTTCTTTTCCACGAACCCAGATGGACTTCGTAGATCGAAAATGGCTTATCCAGGCTGTTTGTTTCTTTCCGTGACTCCAGGTATTTTTTGTCTTTCCATTTATAGTTGAGGTCCCAGACGATGGAAGCCGTATTTGGTGGCCGTTCGCATTTCAGGGCATATGGATCGGCTTTTTCCAGTTTAGCATCGTTAACGCTGGACTGGATCTTGTATTTGTATTTATCGCCAAGCTTTACCCCGGGAATAAAACCTTCCCAGATGCCGCTTTCATCCCAGCGAACATTTAAGGGGTGCTCGCCTTCAAGCCAGTAATTAAAATCACCGATCACGGAAACATTTTTAGCCGAAGGAGCCCACACTGCAAAATAAACTCCTTCCTCGCCCTGAAGTTCCATGGGATGTGCACCAAATTTTTCGTAGAGCCTGAAATGTTTACCCGACTTGAAAAGATATATATCGAATTCTGAAAACAGCGAATGTACCTGTACTTCCTTTTTCATAATTGTGTTAAGTTATTTTGTTTTTCAGGATACTGGCAATACCACGCAGCGGGATGATAGTCCATCTCGGCCTGGAATTCAGTTCATATCCCAATTCATAAACGGCTTTTTCAAGCAGGCAGTAATCGAGTAAAAATTCGATTTCCTGCTTATAACCGATATTTAGATTCTCCCGCTGTACCTTATCTACATAAGTTTCCATAAAAACCCCGATCATGTAGCGGTATAATACTTCGCCGGCTTCAAAAAGTTCATCCTGCGATACCTTGAATTCTTCATCGCTATTAAAAATACTGGAGTAAATGGCATAGTGAAAGGAGCGGAACATGCCAGCCACATCCTTCAGCGGCGGTTGCTTGACCTTGCGATCCTGTATCGTTGATTCTGGTTCGCCTTCGAAATCCAGCAGGAAAAAATCGTCGTTGGCAACAAGGACCTGCCCCAGGTGATAGTCCCCGTGGATCCTGATGCGCTCGCTTTTCATGCGTGTCCAGTTAAAATTGAGAAAATGTTCCCGAATTTCTTTTTTTCGATCCAAGAATTCTTTGGCCAGTTCCAGTGCCTCGCCGTCCAGCTTGTGCATATTGTTTTCAATGGTGTTCAGCCGGTTCTGGAACATGTAGATGAGCCTGTTTTTCAACCATACGGCATAATCTCCATTATATTTGGTAGGGGTGAAGGCGGTGTCCTGCATATCACTACCTAGAGCCACGTGCATTTCCGCAGTTCTTACCGCGAGCTTGGCGACCTTCAGAAAAAGATTGAGACCGGCAAAATCGATAATCTCCGGCGGAATGGTATTGATGGGCTGTCGCTGGTACATCCTGATCTTCGGCAACCTGGAGGCTTTGATTTTTTTGCGTTCCAAATTGGCAAAAACACCCTTGAGCTCATTCAGCATATATTTCCAGGCATCGCCTTCATTTTCGATCAATTCCTGCATCAGCCCCAGCGTGACGGTCTCGCCATTTTCAAAAGCCACGTTCATGCTGCTCACGTATCCGGGAATGTTCTTGAAATCGGTCTTTTCAGTAATAAAACGAACGATCTCATAATCAGGGTTTTTGCTGGTATAAATCCTTCGGAAGAATTTCATCACCATGGAATCATTAAAAATGATCGAAGTATTGCTTTGTTCGCCACCCATAAAACGGGAAGATTCGTAGGCAACGGGATGCGTGGTCTCTGAGCGGTGAAAAACGGTCTTTGCCGGGGCCGCTTCCGCAGAATATTGCATCATATTCTCAAATACGAGCTTGCGAAAATCTTCAATATGGATGGCATCTATCAAAAAACCTTCCTCATTTTTAAAACTAACCGGTGCAATGACCGTACTGGTTTCCAGCGCATCTTTTTCCTGGTTGATAAAACTCAGCGGAATAAAATAATCCTGAAAAAAGGCTTCGCTGAAGTTCACCTCGAACAGCACACCGTAATAAGTGTTTTTTTCAGATTTTAATTCGAAATAATCTACGATTTCAATGTATTTGAGCGTACTCGATTTTCCCGCATACCAACGTTTTTTCAGGATGTAGTTCTCCAGTATTTCGGTACTGAAGGTCTTGATGAATTCAGGGTCTTCAAAGGCTCCATTCCAGTCACATTTAAAGTTGAACTCGGTTTCCTGCATTTGCGTTGGTGCTTTGGTTGACATGGATCTTAATTTTTATGGATTCGGAAGAGGTGAAAGGGCATACCGGGATGTAATTCCACGAAAGACCATTCATCGTTCCAATTATAGGAATTTCCGGTAACCAGGTCTTCCACGGTAATTGACTGGCCGTCGTTCAATCCCAGTTGGTGCCGAGGTACCTGCACATGACCTTTTTGCGAATAATAGGGGTCGAGGCTCACGATCATGAGTGTATGATTCTCGCGCTGGTCATCATATTTGTGATAGGCAAGCAGGGCATCGTTATGGATCTCGCAAAAATTGATATTATTGGTTTGCTGTAGCGAAGCATTTTCTTTTCTCGCTTTATTGATCCTCGCGATAATGCGCATCAGTTTATTTTCAGCCTGCCAGTCCCAGTGCCTGATCTGGTATTTTTCAGAATCATGATATTCTTCTTTTCCGGGAACGGCATCAGAGATCATGAATTCAAAAACGGGTCCGTAAATACCGGTATTGGAACTCAGCGTTGCGGCCATAAAATAGCGATTCATATACATCGATTCATTGGCACCTTGCAGCGCGTATGGATTGATATCGGGCGTATTTGGCCAGAAATTTGGCCTGAAATATTCCCGCAAGTCACTCCTGGTAAGCTCGTTCACATATTCAGTGATCTCGTGTTTGTTGTTTCGCCAGGTAAAGTACGTGTAGGATTGTGTAAACCCCTGTTTGGCCAGTTGCGCCATGATCTTTGGCCGCGTGAAGGCTTCGGAAAGAAAGAGCGTATCCGGATATTTCTTTTTGACTTCGGAAATAAGCCAGCCCCAGAAATAGAAAGGCTTGGTATGCGGATTGTCTACCCGGAAAACCTTGATGCCTGCTTCCCTGATCCAGTACAGAACAATATCGAGGAATTCCTGCCACATCTTTTTCCATTCTTCAGATTCGAAGAAAATTGGCAGAATATCCTGGTATTTTTTCGGCGGATTTTCAGCATATTGTATCGTTCCATCGGGTCTCCAGCGGAACCATTTTGGATGCTCCTGCACATAGGGATGATCTGGGGCTGCCTGTAAGGCAAAGTCCATAGCCACTTCAATTCCCATATCCTGGGCTTTTTTGACCAGGTTTTTAAAATCTTTTAAACTGCCAAGCTCGGGGTGGATGTCTTTGTGCCCGCCTTTTTTCGAACCAATTCCCCAGGGCGAACCTACATCTCCCGGAGCAGCGTCGGTCGCGTTGTTCTTTCCCTTGCGGTTCACTTCTCCAATAGGATGCACGGGCGGGAAATAGAGCGTGTCAAACCCCATCTCGGCAACACGCGGCAAAATGTTTTCACAGTCTTTAAAAGTACCGTGTTTCCCCGCCTCACTCGAAGCTGACCTGGGAAAGAATTCATACCAGGTGCTGAAAAGTGCCTTTTTGCGGTCTACGTAAACCGGATATTCCTGGCTTTCATTAGGAACAGCCTTATGTGGGTACTTCAATAGAATTTCTTCAAGATATGGATCGGTACAGGTGGCGCAGGCTTCGTCCATTCGGTCTTCGTCAGTAAAATCAGCAATCGCTTTTTTGATGAAAACCGCCTCCTGTTTCGTGCATTTTTTCAGTAGCGGTTTGAGGATTTCAGCTCCTTCCAGCAATTCAGATTTAACAAACTGGCCGTCTTCGATCTTTTTGATGATCCCATGTCGCCAGTTGAGACCATGATCCTCCCAGGCTTCGATTTTAAAAAAATAATCGCCCTGTTTTTCCACGCTGAAGTGGCCCTGCCAGTGATCATTTTCAGTCGGGCGCATACGCACCTCTTTCCAGTTTTTTTGAGTTTGATGTTTATACTGAATAGCGGCCTGAATAATATCGTGACCATCTCCAAAAATAGCTGCCTGCACCGTAACGATCTCTCCAATGACCCGCTTTACTGCAAATTCCCCGCAGTTGATAACGGGCTGTATATCTTCAATGACCACTCGTGTTTTCTTAAGCATAGAATCTTTTTTAAAAAAGCTGGAATCTTAAATGTACTAAACTGATCCTTAAATTTATATCTATTGAGATACTTGTTTCAAATTTTGACAATTAATTAAGGAAATGGAAAAGCTGATCTTCAGAAACTTGAAAGATTGTTAGGAATACTGCTGGAATTTTAAGAAATTTAAAATGCCCATCCATGCGCAACCTCCTTTGTGGCAACTAACTAAAACCAAAAATTATGATTTCTTCACTATTAAGAGGGACAGCCTCAGCCTGGGTTTGTGCATGCCTGACTTTCGCCTTATTCTCCTGTAAAAACGAATCCAAAAAGAACCTGGAAACCTCAGCCAGCGATTCCCTGGCGAAGCAGGAACTTCCGAGACAAAAAGCTGCTGAGAATTTTAAGATCGTCACCAATTCCATGGAATTTATTCTTCCGAAGGATACTTTACTGAGCGGCTGGAACCCTATAGTTTATAAGAACAACAGCAACGAGACGCATTTTATCGTTTTTGAAAAATATCCCGAAGGCAAGCGCCTGGAAGATACTGAAAAAGAAGTGGGGCCGGCTTTCCAGGAAGGTATGGACTATATAATGGAAGGCAATATGGATAAGGCAATGGAAGCCTTTGGGAAATTACCCGAATGGTTTAGTCAGGTACAATTTTATGGCGGGACGGGTTTGGTTTCCCCGAAATCGACTACACAATCTACCCTCAAACTGGATCCCGGTATTTACGCGATCGAGTGTTATATGAAGATGCCTAATGGCCGTTTTCATTCCGTAGAAGGGATGGTGGACGAGATTATTGTAAAAGACAGTCTCAGTGATATTCCGGAACCTCAAGCCGATTATCAGATTTCCATTGGCAGCGAAAATGGTATGCTACTCGAAGGAAATCCAAGCACTGGTAAGAAAGTTTTTAAAGTGTATTTCGAAGATCAGAAAGTTCATGAGAATTTTGTGGGGCACGACGTACAACTGGTGAGAAAGGAAAAGGAGGCTAACCTCAATACGCTTGCCAACTGGCTAAACTGGAGTACGCCTAAAGGTTTGATGACTCCTGCGCCCAAAGGCTTCAAATTTATAGCAGGAATGCAGGAAATGGCTGCTGGTAAAAATGGTTATTTTACTGCTGAACTCACACCGGGAGATTATGTGCTGATCTCTGAAGTGCCCAACCAGAGAGAAAAAGGATTGCTGAAAGAATTCCATGTAGAATAAAAAAACCGGCAGATCTGCCGGTTTTTCGCTTAGGATGTGGCCAAACTATCCAGTTTGGTTGGCGGTATAGGAGCCGGAACCGCATTTTCAACAGGTTCCGTGCTTTGCAAATATTTGAACATCGATTCCAGGTCTTCATCAGATAGTTTGGCGAAATTCTGCCACGGCATTGGAGGCAGCATCATCCGGCCACCTTTGTCGCCTTTCAGTTTTCCTTCACGCATGGCGGTTTTAAAACGCTCCATCGTCCAGTTTCCAATTCCCGTATCATCCGAAGTAAGATTGGCAGAAAAAGAAATCCCCCAGGGCCCTACCGCGGCCGTAAGGTCTCCGGTCATCAGCATCCAGCCTTTCTGCATGGCATCCATGGAAAGAGGAGGTAGCGTATCTCCTGCCGGGTGGCCAGAGAGGGCGAGTTCCGGTATTTCTTCAGGGCCACGCTCGGTCATTCTTTTCGGAGAATGACAATCGGCACAACCAATGGTGGTGACCAGGTATTTGCCGCGGGCAATACTGTCCTGCAGGCTCATTTCAGCTGATTCGCTTTCCTGGTCTTCATATTTTTTATCGTTACAGGAAGTAAGTAACAGCAACACCAGGCAGAAAGTTCCCGCCCGGATTGCGATCTTTTGGTGAATACTTTTCATAAGAATGTTTGATTGGTTAATTAGAGTTAATTTACTATAAGTTTTTGACTTATAGCATGTTAATGGATGAACAGCTGGAAAAAATCTGTAAAAGGAAGGCCGGAATTAACAATTTCAGAATCCTTAAATTTGCAGCATGTTGATAGATACTTTAGACCAGGGCTTTTTTGGAATCGGCATTCAGAATGGGAAGACTCCCGAAAATCTGGGAGTTTTATGGCGTTCGGCGCAGAACATGGGTGCCAGCTATATTTTCACCATTGGGAACCGCTATGCGAAGCAGGCTTGTGATACTCATAAAGCCGTGGGTGCAATGCCCTATTTTCATTATGAAACTTTTGAAGATTTTTATGCGCACCTTCCTAAGGGAGCGATGCTGGTAGGAGTAGAGCTGGATGAAAAGGCAGAACCGCTGGAGCGCTTCAAGCATCCCAGGCGTTGTGTGTATTTGCTCGGCGCTGAAGATCACGGACTTTCCAATGAAGCGAAGGAAAAATCACATTTTCTGGTTAAATTTCAGTCTACGCTGAGCCTGAACGTATCGGTAGCCGGAAGTATCGTGATGTACGACCGTGCTTCTAAAACCGAATTTTCAACCTAATTCTCGGTCTTTTCGCGTTTGCGCATCCCGAACATCTGGTTTTCCTTGATCATTTTAGCTGTTAGACCGGGAACCATTTTTTCCCATTCCTTATCGCCGTCCAGCATCATCTGGTACACCTTTCGAGGATGAATTTTCAGGGTTTCTTTATCGTAATCTTCAATATCTACCACCTTGTTATTATCGGTAAAGAATTTGTAAAGTTCCTTTAGTCTCGGATGCACTTTCAGGTTTTTACTATTGATGATCTCACCGGTCTCCTCGTTCAGAATAGGATAGAGGTAGATTTTCAGGTTTTTGAAGAATAGTTTTCCGAAGGCTTCCAGCATACCGCCGCTTAAATTCCGGTAGTATTTTTCATTAAATATATCTAGGAGGTTATCCACTCCCATGACCAGTCCCATCTGGGCTTTGGTATGTTGCGCAAAATATTCCACGACTTTGTAATATTCCTGGAAACTAGAGATCATCACCGTATGCCCGGAAGAACAGAGCAGATCTGCGCGATCCAGAAAATCCTTCTCGTCGATCTCCCCTTCAGATTTCAGGTTGTTAATGGTCATTTCAAAAATGATCACCGTTTTTTCAGGGTCTACTTCCTCTTCCTGCAAAAACAGTCTTTTTCCCGTTTTGTACATATGCAGGTTGAGATTGGTCACCGGGCGGAAACTTCCGCGAAGCGTAAGCAGATTCTTTTTGTATAGCACGTTGGCAGGCAGGATGTTGTGACCGTCTTTTGAAAACATCACGGCTTCGGTAATACCTTCTTTAACGAGTTCGAGACTCATGAGCCTGTTATCCACATTCTCGAAAACCGGCCCGGTGAAATTGATGGCATCGATCTCGATCTTGTCCACGCTCAAATGATCGTATAACCGCCTGATGAGTTCCCGCGGGTCTTCACTTTGGTAGTAGGCCGCGTAGATGAGGTTTACCCCCATGATCCCGAGGCTGATCTGCTGCTGCGAAGCATTGTTCTCATGAAACTGGACATGCAGTACGATCTCGCTGTATTCCTGTTTCGGAACCTTCTGAAAACGCACGCCCAGCCAGCCGTGACCTTTGTATTTTTTAGCCCAGTCGATCGTTGCCACCGTGTTGGCATAGCTGAAAAAGAGCTTGTTCGGGTGCTTTTTTCGGGAAATACGCTTTTCGATAAGCCCGGTTTCATATTCCATCATGCTCTTGAGGCGGTGCTCGGTCACATAGCGGTGCTGCGGGTCCAGCCCGTAGATCGCATCACTGAAATCCTTATCATATGCACTCAGCGTTTTGGCTATGGTTCCCTTGGGATTTCTCGCCCTGAAAAAATGCCTTACCGTTTCCTGGCCGGCACCAATTTCAGCGAAAGTTCCATAAATGTTTTCATTGAGATTTAGACGGGTGCACTTATTCTCGATGGAGAGCACGCTTTCAAATTTATCGTCGTTTTCATCAATTATAGACATACCGGTGGCTTTTTTTTGGTCTCTGAAAGTTAGTAAACTTCAGCAAGCCTGCCCGGTTTTTTAAGTAATGTTTACAATAAATCTTCGGAAAAATTTTCAGCAGCTTCTGAAGTGGAAGATCGCCAGGCTTTAATAAACTTCCGAAGAAATGCCTCGAAACGCAATCGGTAAAAAAGGCTATCTTTAAAAACTATAATTTCTGAAAAATGAGAGTTTTCATCTGTATTATATTAGTTATGAGCATGAGCAGCCTTTCCGCGCAAAATCCATTTCAACTGAATAAAGACCACGACGCCTTGCTGGTGAAAGACCTGAAAAAATCGGCCGATTTCTACGGAAATGTACTTGGGCTGAAGGAGATCCCCAATGGCGGTCTGCCAGATCATATTCGATGGTTTCAGCTGGGTGACAAAGTCCAGATTCATCTAATCCAGAGCGATGAGATGACCGAAAAGAACAAAGGGGTTCATTTTGCCTGGAATACGGCTGAGCTTCCGAAGCTGATGGAATACCTGAAGTCGAAAAACATCCATTTTGAGAACTGGCCGGGCGAGGCTGGTACGACCAATACGCGCCCGGATGGTGTGAAACAGATCTATCTTCAGGACCCTGATGGGTACTGGATCGAGATCAATGACGGCAGCCTATAACCTGTCTGTTGCAACCTTGTAGGTAGGATCTTCCAGGATGTTCACCTCGATGATCTGTTCGGCATTGTCCAGCAACTGTCGGCAATCCTTGCTCAGGTGCTTCAGGTGCAGTTTTTTGCCGTATTTCTGGTAGCGTTCGGTAAGTTTGTTGAGCGCTTCGATGCCCGACATGTCTACCACACGGCTTTCAGAAAAATCGATCACCACTTCTTCCGGATCATTCTGTACATCGAATTTGCTGTTGAAAGCGCTGATCGATCCGAAGAAAAGCGGCCCGTAAATTTCATAATATTTCACCCCATTTTCGTCGATATGCTTGCGGGCCCTGATCCGTTTAGCGTTATCCCAGGCAAAAACCAGTGCGGAAATAATCACGCCAATCAGTACCGCCAGGGCGAGATTGTGAAGCACGATGGTCACCGCGGTTACCAGGACCATCACGATCACGTCAGATTTCGGCATTTTGTTGATGGTTTTCAAACTGGCCCACTCAAAAGTTCCCACTGCAACCATGATCATCACCCCGGTTAGTGCGGCCATCGGAACTTTTTCAATAAGATCGGCTCCAAACATGATGAATACCAATAGCATGACCGCCGCGGTAATTCCGGAGAGACGAGCGCGAGCTCCCGAAGAAACGTTGATAAGACTTTGCCCAAGCATGGCACAACCACCCATTCCGGAGAAAAAACCTGAAAAGATATTTGCGGTTCCCTGTGCCACGCATTCTTTATTGCCACGGCCGCGGCTTTCGGTAATTTCGTCTACGATATTCAGCGTGAGCAAACTTTCGATCAATCCCACACCGGCCATGATCAATGCGTAAGGGAAAATAATTTGCAGCGTTTCAAAACTCACAGGGATTTCAGGAATATGGAAAGGAGGGAAGCCACCGCTGATAGATGCCATGTCGCCCACATTTTTAGTGTCTATTCCAAAAAACATTACCACTGCGAAAACCGTGAGGATCGCCGCCAGGGAAGCCGGGAAAACTTTGGTAAGCTTCGGAAGGCCCCAGATAATGAGCATGGTGATCAAGACCAGTCCCAGGAAAATGAACATGGGTGTCCCGGTCATCCACTCCAGTTCCCCGGCGGCATTCGGCGCCTTGAACTGGTTGAGCTGGGAGGTGAAAATGATGACCGCAAGCCCGTTCACGAAACCAAAGATGACCGATTGCGGGACGAGCCTAATGAGCTTTCCGAGCCTGAAGACACCGGCCAGGATCTGTAAAATTCCAGCCAGAACTACGGTTGCAAAGATATATTCCGGCCCGTGAGAAACGGAAAGACCTACGATCACCACGGCTACCGCCCCGGTTGCTCCAGAGATCATCCCTGGACGACCACCAAGAATGGCCGTGATCAATCCCATCATAAAAGCCGCGTAAAGACCGGTAAGCGGGGATAGTTTGGCGATCATGGCGAAAGCCACTGCTTCCGGGATCAATGCCAGGGCAACGGTGAGCCCGGCAAGAATTTCGGTTTTATAATTTACTTTTTGAGAAAAATCGAACAGGTTCAGCACTTTTTTCATTCCTATTTGGCTTGAATTTTAAGCGGGCAAAAATAGTCAATTTAATTTGAATGAAAAGCCTGAGGCTAATTATCTGATTATCATTGAGGAATTGCTAAAATAGCCTGCTGAAAACTACCAATTTCAGAAGAAGCCTTGCCGAAATTCAAAATCCCGCTGTTCGGATGATTCTGTGGGCAAGATTGTTCGTACTTTTGCAGAAACTTCAGCAAAATGGAACATAAGGCAGGATTTGTAAATATCATCGGGAACCCGAACGTGGGAAAATCAACTTTGATGAATGCGTTCGTGGGTGAACGTTTGTCGATCATTACCTCCAAGGCCCAGACCACTCGCCATCGTATTCTGGGGATCGTGAATGGTGAGGATTTCCAGGCCATCTTGAGCGATACACCGGGAATCATTAAGCCTGCTTATGAATTACAAAGCTCGATGATGGATTTTGTGAAATCGGCTTTTGAAGATGCTGATGTGCTGATCTACATGGTGGAAATTGGTGAAAAAGACCTGAAGGATGACGATTTTTTCCATAAAATTACCCATGCGGAAATTCCGGTTTTGCTATTGCTGAATAAAATTGACCAGTCCAACCAACAAGTGCTGGAAGAACAGGTTTCCTACTGGCAGGAAAAAGTACCGAATGCGGAAATTTTCCCGATTTCGGCTTTGGAAGGCTTCAATGTTTCGAACGTTTTTCAACGTATCGTGGAATTGCTTCCAGAGGGCCCTGCTTTTTACCCGAAAGATGCGCTAACCGATAAACCCGAACGCTTTTTCGTGAACGAGATCGTACGGGAAAAGATCCTGCTGAATTACAAAAAAGAGATTCCGTACAGCGTGGAAGTGGAGACTTCAGAATTTTTCGAGGAAGAGGAGATCATCAGGATGCGCAGCGTGATCATGGTGGAAAGAGAGACGCAGAAAGGGATTATCATTGGTCATAAAGGTTCTGCCCTGAAACGAGTGGGAGTGGAAGCGCGCAAAGACCTGGAAAAGTTTTTTGGAAAACAGGTCCACCTGGAGCTTTTTGTGAAGGTGAACAAGAACTGGCGAAGCGATGAGCGACAGTTGAAACGTTTTGGTTACAATAACAAGTAATCGCTAACCTATCCTTCTGATTGCCATAACCTTCACGTTAAATGCAGTGGTTAGATTTGAAACGAATCAATTAACCACACATGAAAAAAATTACCATTCCTTTAGTCCTGGCAGGTTCCCTGCTGTTGTTTTCCTGTGCGCAGGAAAATTTTTCTGAACCATCTCCAGTCAATGAGATCAATGCCGGCGGAAGCTGGTCTGAAATCCATTTCCACCCCGTTAGCAGCATTCAGGTTGGCGGGGAGGCTTCGGCTGAGATTTCAGCTTTTGATCCTGCTTCGCAAAGAATTTTTACCGTGAATCCTGCGGAAGACCAGATTTCAGTTTTTGACCTGAGCGATGTTCAGCATCCGAAGAAATTAGAGCCGATCAGTATTCCCGGTGGCAGTCCTAATAGTGTAGCCGTAAGCCATGGTAAAGTGGCAGTGGCGGTGGAGGCTGCAAACAAGCAAAACCTAGGAAAAATCTATGTTTACGATGCGAAAAGCCTGGGTTTACTGCAATCGTATCAGGTCGGTGCCTTGCCAGATATGCTGAGCTTTTCGCCAAACGGAAAATTTTTGGTTGTTGCCAATGAGGGAGAACCCAATGATGATTATACGGTAGATCCTGATGGTAGCGTAACGATTATTGAAGTGCACACCGGGGCTATCACCAATTTGGATTTTTCGGCATTTAACGACCAGGCTTCGGAATTAGCTCTTGGCGGGTATCGCGTATTCGGGCCCGGAGCCGATCTGGCGGCCGATACCGAACCGGAATACGTGGCAATTTCCGAAGATTCTCGTTTTGCCTGGGTTTCGCTGCAGGAAAATAACGGAATTGCCAAGATCAACCTCGAAACTAAAAGTATGGAAGCTATCTATCCGTTGGGGTTTAAAGATCATTCCCTGCCTGAAAATTCCCTGGATGCCAGCAATCGCGACGGGGAAAAAGCTTTGAAGACCTGGCCGGTCTACGGAATGTATCAGCCAGACGCTATTAAATATTTCAAACTTCGAGGTGCGGCATACCTCATTTCAGCCAATGAAGGAGACGCCAGGGATTATGGCGGGTTCAGCGAAGAAGTGCGGATTAAAGACCTGCAGCTGGATCCCGTCGCTTTTCCTAATGCTGAAATTCTGCAGCAGGATGAAAACCTGGGCAGGCTCAATAGCACTACGACTCTTGGCGATCTGGATGGTGATGGCGATTATGACGAATTGTACAGCTATGGCGCGAGGTCTTTCAGTATCTGGTCTCCCAATGGCGAACTGCTTTATGATAGCGGTAATCTGATCGCTGAAATCACACTGGCACTAACTCCAGATCGTTTCAATGATGACGACGGAAGAAGTGACGATAAGGGCGCTGAGCCAGAATCTATTGAAACACTTCAGGTAAACGGGAACAGGCAGCTGCTGTTCGTGGGTCTGGAAAGAACTGACCAGGTGCTGGTTTTCGAGATCACCGATCCGCTGAATCCACAGTTTATCCAGATCCTCTCTCATGAAGGCGATGAAGCTCCGGAAGGCGTGCTGGCAGTGGCTGCCAAAGACAGCCCCAGTAAAAAAGATCTGCTGATTGTAAGTAACGAAGACAGCGGTACGGTAACGATTTATCAGAATAATTAAGAATTTATAAGAGTTCCGGAAAAGCGCGAGCCCTTGGCCGCGCTTTTCTTTTTTATAAAATCCTTGTTTCCTGCAGATATGATTATCTTTGCAGCAAATTAAAAAAGCAAAATGGGCAATATTGTTGCGATCGTAGGAAGACCGAATGTTGGAAAATCTACTTTTTTTAACCGACTCATTCAGAGACGGGAAGCTATCGTAGATTCGGTAAGCGGGGTGACGAGGGATCGTCATTATGGAAAGTCTGACTGGAACGGAAAGAAGTTTTCGCTCATCGATACGGGCGGTTATGTGAAGGGAAGCGACGATATTTTTGAAGCGGAGATCGATAAACAGGTCGAACTGGCTATAGAAGAAGCCGATGCAATTATTTTCATGGTAGACGTGGAAAGCGGCGTGACCCCTATGGATGAAGAAGTAGCCAAATTGCTTTACCGAGTGGAAAAGCCGGTTTTGCTGGCGGTAAACAAGGTTGATAACAACAAGCGCCGTGAAAATGCAGTGGAATTCTATTCGCTCGGTCTTGGTGAATATTACCCGATTGCGAGTACCAACGGTAGCGGTACTGGTGATTTGCTGGATGCGCTGGTGGCAGCATTGCCAGAGCGGGAAGCAGAAGAAGAGACCGAACTGCCAAGGTTCGCCGTGGTGGGACGCCCCAATGCCGGGAAATCTTCTTTCATCAATGCGCTGATCGGCGAAGATCGCTATATCGTCACCGATATTGCCGGAACCACCAGGGATTCGATGGACACGAAATACAATCGTTTCGGGTTCGAGTTCAATCTGGTTGATACGGCAGGAATCCGCCGGAAATCCAAAGTAAAGGAAAACCTGGAATTTTACTCGGTTATGCGATCTGTTCGTGCGATCGAAAACAGTGATGTTTGCCTCGTAGTGCTGGATGCTACCCGTGGTTTTGACGGGCAGGTTCAAAATATCTTCTGGCTGGCGCAGCGCAACAATAAAGGGATCGTGATCTTGGTGAACAAATGGGACCTTCTTGAAAAAGAAACCAATACGATGAAAGAATACGAAGCCAGTATCCGTAAGGAAATGGAACCTTTCACCAATGTGCCTATCGTATTCATTTCAGTTTTGAACAAGCAACGAATCTTCAAGGCGATCGAAACGGCCGTACAGGTCTTCGAGAATCGAAGCCGAAAAGTGAAGACCCGCGAGCTGAACGATATCATGCTGCCGATCATTGAAAAGAATCCGCCGCCGGCCTATAAAGGTAAATACGTGAAGATCAAATTCTGCACGCAGCTGCCAACGCCGTATCCGCAATTTGCATTTTTCTGTAACCTCCCGCAGTATGTGCGTGATCCTTACAAGCGCTTTATCGAAAATAAATTGCGTGAGCAGTTTAATTTTGAAGGCGTTCCGGTCACGATATTTTTCAGAAAAAAATAAGCGTACATTAAACTTTTATCCGAAGTAGCAGTCAAATAGGACGTTAGACAGGTCTTAAAATTCCTGTTTTCCTAATGCCTAACCTGTTTATTGGATGAAAATATACCTTTTTCTCGCAGTACTTTTTGTTTCCAACCTGGCCATCGCGCAGGGTTTTGAGATCACCGGAAAGATCGTAGACCAGGACAACGCGCCGCTGGAATCGGCCACCGTCTATCTCGAAAAAGTGGCAGACAGCAGTCTGGTTACCTACACCATTTCAGAAAAAGATGGGAGTTTTGTGCTCAGCGATCGGTCTGAAACTGGAAAAGCCCGACTGATCGTGTCTTTCGCGGGTTTCAGAACTCACCAGCAACAGCTCGATATCAAGGGAAACATGAAACTGGATCCTGTGAAAATGCAGGTGATGGACAATGAACTGGAGGAGATCACCGTCACCGCGACGCGACCTCCCATCAGCATCAAAAAAGATACACTGGAGTTCAATGCTGATTCGTTTACTACCCGTAAGGATGCGAACCTCGAAGAACTGATGAAGAAATTGCCGGGAGTCGAAGTGGATAACGAGGGGAATATTACCATAAACGGGAAACCGGTTCAGCGCATCCTGGTGAACGGAGAAGAATTCTTCGGAAATGATCCTAAAATCGCCACGAAAAACCTTCCGAAGGAGATCATCGAAAAAGTGCAGGTGACTGATACCAAGACGAAATCGGAAGAATTTACAGGGAAGGCCGGAGACCCGGATAATAAAACGGTAAATATCACCATTAAAAAAGATAAGAATAAGGGCTATTTTGCCCGGGCCACGGCAGGTGGCGGTACCGATGATCGCTACGAACTCAGCGCGATCGGGAACTATTTTAAAGATAAGATGCGGGTGACTGCACTGGGAAGTTCAAACAATATCAATGCCTCCGGTTTCAGTTATGATGAGGTTTTCGGGATGATGGGCCGTAATGCCGGAAGGAATATTTTTTTTGGCGGCGGCGGTGGAATTACCAAAGCCGAGACTGCAGGCCTCAATTTCAGCGATAAATGGAACGAAAAGTATACGCTGAATACCGACTATCTTTTTGAACGCGGAAATACGGAAAGCCGAACTACCATTGCACGTGAAAATATCCTGCCAGATTCCCGCTATTTCACCAATTCTGAAACACGAAACAATCAGCTGAATGACAGCCATGAGGCGAGTGCCCGCTTTGAGGTGGAATTCGATACACTTACCCGCCTATCGATCAATCCGCGGTTTAATGGAAATTACGGAAAATCGAACCGCTTGAGTACGGCAGAATCGTTGGACGAGGACCAGAATTTGATCAACAGCACGGAGAACTATCAGAATGAAGACCTCGAAAACCAGAATTTTTCGAACAGCATTGATTTCATCAAGCGTTTTGGAGGTCGGGGTTCCTATTTGCAAATAGGCTTCAGCGACAGCCACCGGAAACAGCAGAATGACAATTTCTATTATTCCGAAAGCATTTTTGTGAGAGATGGAGTGGAGACCAGCCAGGTACAGGACCAGTTTATCGATGAGGAAGAGCAGGAAGACAATTATTCGGTGAACCTGAGCAAACGTACAGTGCTGGCCGATCAACTCTTCCTGGATGTCTCTTATGATTTTCGATATTCCGGTTCCACCAATGAGCGGTATGTGTACGAGGCAAACGAGCAGCAGAATTATTCCAGTCTTATCGATTCATTGAGCAGTAATTTTGAAGTTTTCAGTCGCAGACACCGCCCGAGTGCGGGAGTAAATTATGAAGGCGATACCTGGAGGATTGGTTCCGAAGTTGGTTTGCTTCATACCAGCCTGGAAAACACCAATTTTCTACGCCAGACGTCTTTCAATAACTCCTATGACAATGTGTTCTTACGCGCGAATGTGCGATTTGAGCCCGAACGTTCCAAGAGTATTTCCTTTCGTTATGATACGGATGTAAATATTCCATCCATTCAGCAGTTGCAACCGGTACGGGATGTGACCAATCCGCTGAATATCGTGGTTGGAAATCCTGCGCTGCAGCCGGCTTTCACACAAAGTTTTGACCTGAATTTCCGGAATTTTGATTTTGCTACCCGCTCCGGGATCTTCAGCTATGTGAATATGCAGCTCACCGATAATAATGTGGTTGCGGTGACGACGATCGATGAAGACCTGGTGCGTACGACCACCTATACAAATGTGGATGGCCGCATGAGCGCTAATGCCGGCGTTTTCTATAACAAGCAGATCAAGAACGAAAAAAAGACTTTTCGGTACAGTTTAGCGATGAACGCTTCCTATAACCGGAATGTGGGGTTTACCAACGCCGTGAAATTTACCTCTGAGCGTTATACCTTGAGCCCCCGGGTAAGACTGGACTATGAGATCGAGGAATTCCTGAATATTGAACCCTATTATGATGTGACTTTCAATAGTTCGAGATTTGATATCAACCCCAACCGTAATGAAGATTTTCTGAACCACCAGGCGGGATTGGAGACCACTTTATACTGGCCTAAAAATGTCACATTTGGGAACGATATTTCCTTCAATTCCTACGGAAACGTCTCACCGGGATTCGACAATACTTCGTTGCTCTGGAATGTAAGTCTGGGTTATGAATTCTGGAAAAACCAGGCATCGCTGAAGCTGAAGGTGTATGATATGCTGGACCAGAACATCAGTACCAGCAGAATGATCGGGGATGATTACATTCAGGATGTGAACAATTTGATCCTGACGCGCTATGCCATGCTGAGCTTCACTTATAAACTGAGCAGTTTTGGTGGTGGACAAATGCCAAATAGCGGGGGAAGAGGACGATACAGGAGACATTAATTGGCTTGCTGAATAATATATCTAAAAAACTTGCGTTTTTAACTATATTTATAGTTCTTCGTAGAACCGAAATCATTCATCAATCACTAACCATTTTACATGAAGTTAAAATTATTCGTGGCCCTCTTGTTTTTTACGGGCCTCAGCCAGGCCCAGGATTTTGAGATCACGGGAAAAGTAACCGATACCTCTGGAGCTCCTTTGGGATCTGCCACCGTATACCTCGAAAAAGTAACCGATAGCTCGCTGGTGACCTACACCATTTCCGAAGACAACGGAAGTTTTGTGCTTGACGGGAAATCCAACGACAAAGAACTGAACCTGATCGTTTCTTACGCAGGATACAGCCCGTATTTTAAAAAGGTGCAGCCAAAAGATCAGGATCTTGGCAACTTAAAAATGAATATTTCCAGCAACGAGCTGGATGAAGTAACACTTACCGCGGCACGAGCGCCGGTAAGCATTAAAAGCGACACCCTGGAATTTAATGCTGCTTCTTTTAAAACAAGGGAAGACGCCAATCTTGAGGAAGTGCTGAAAAAACTACCGGGTGTTTCGGTAGATAATGCCGGGAATATCACCGTCAACGGAAAACCGGTTTCAAGGATCCTGGTAAACGGAAAAGAATTTTTTGGGGATGACCCTAAGATTGCGACGAAAAACCTTCCGAAGGAATTGATCAATAAGATCCAGGTGGTCGATACAAAGACCAAATCCCAGGAATTTACAGGGGAAGAAGGAGATTCAGAAAACAAGACCATCAACATTACCATTGATGAAGACAAGAACCGCGGCTATTTTTCGCGGCTAACTGCCGGCGGCGGAACTGATGACCGCTATGAACTCAGTGCCATCGCCAATTATTTTCAGGATAAACAACGGGTTAGTTTCCTGGCCAGCTCCAATAACATCAACTCGTCGGGCTTTACATTTGACGAAGTCTTTGATTCGATGGGACGAAATGCCTATTCCATTTCTACCAATTCCAACGGTTCCTTCGCGATCAATGGCGTGAGCTACGGAAATATGGGCGGTGGAATTAGTGAAACAGACAATATTGGCCTGAACTATGTTGATGAGTGGGCCAAAAAGACGGAACTCGGCCTGAATTATTTTTACAATCACGGTGATAATACGAACCGTACCAAGATCGAGCGAGAAAATATTTTGCCTGATGGCCGATTCTTTATCAATTCCAATTCTTCATCGAACCGCCTGAGCGATAATCATCGTTTTTCGACCAGTTTCGAAACCCAGCCTGATACACTAACGCGCATCTCCTTTAGGCCTAATTTCAACGTGACCAATGCGCAGTCTTACAGCGATAGTTATACGGAATCGCTGGCAGAAGATGGTACCATGCTCAACAACGCCACCACTACGAATGATAGTAAAGTATTCAATACAGACTTCAGTAACCGGGCCTATTTTACTAGAAAATATGGCAGTAGAGGCGGTTTTTACAGCGTGAATTTAGCTAACAACAACACGAACAGGATCCAGAAAGATTATTTTTATTCAGAAAGGGAAACTTTTAATGAGAACGGGGACCTAACCAATTCCCAGATTCAGGACCAGTTCATTGATGAGGATCGTAAATCCAACCAGTACACCGCGGAGCTTCGTGGAAGATTGCCAATTTCTGATAACTGGAACTTTGACATGAGCCTGTACTATGACGACGAAACTTCCAAAAATCAACGATTGGTTTATAACGCTTCCGGAGAGGAGGCTTACGATGACCTGGATGCGAACCTGAGCAACGATTTCCGTTCGGAGATCAGTAACTTCAGGCCAAGTGCAGGAGTGAATTATAATACCGATACGTTGCGCTTTACGCTTACTGCTGGCCTGCACCACACGAATTTACGGAATACAGACCTGTTTTCAGAAACACGAATCAACAATACCTATAACAACCTGTACACCAATGCTTTTTTGTATTATAAATTGTCTAAAAGCAAGTCTATTTACTTCAATTACAGCAACAGCCGGCAAACTCCGTCCATAGACCAGTTGCAACCGGTAAGCATTACGGTGAACCCGCTGAACATTCTTACGGGTAACCCGAGCCTGGATCCAAGTTTCAACCACCGTGCGTATATGAATTTCAATAATTATGATTACGCCAGCCGTTCGGGTTACTATACCTATTTTGGAGCCAATTACCAGAAAGATGCGATCGTGCCCATCACTTTCACCGATGAAAACCTGGTTCGAACCACAACCTATACCAACGTAGACGGGACTTATAGCATTTACGGCGGTGGAAACCTGAATAAAAGTATCGAACTGGATTCGCTTTCCAGCCTGAAGGTCAATCCTGGAGTCTATCTGAATTACAATAAAAACCTCGGTTTTTCGAACGAAGTGCAGTATGAATCCAAGATTTTGCGGGTGACGCCGAATGTAGGTTTGGTTTACGACATTAAAGATCTGCTCACCCTGGAGCCGGTGTACCGCATGACGATCAACCGTGCCGATTACAGCCTGAACAACCGACAGGAAAATTACCTGAACCACGAATTGAACTTCCAGGTGACCTCGTACTGGCCTGAAAATTTCCTGCTGGGAAGTGATTTCAGCTACCAGAAATTTGGAAATATCCCGCCTGGTTTCAAGAATTCCTTTCTGCTCTGGAATGCGAGCCTGGGTTACAAATTGTTAGGTGATGACGGAATTTTGAAACTGAAGGTTTTTGATATCCTGAATGAGAATACCTCTACCAGGCGAATGGCCGGGGAAGACTTTATTCAGAATACGGAAGAACTGGTACTGAAACAATATTTTATGCTGAGTTTTACCTGGAAGCTGAAGAAATTCGGAGGTAAGGATCCGAACAATCGCCGAGGACCTTTTTAATAGAAACTTGACCCGGAAATTTTTCCGGGTTTTTTATTCCATATTAATGACTCCGGCGACCAAGCATTTGGCAATGAGCTGCGCGGTATTGGTGTAGCCGGTTTTACTAAGCATGTTACGGCGATGCGTTCGCACAGTATGCGGGGAAAGATTCAGTGCTTCGGCAATATCTTTGGCATTGTGGCCTTCTGCCAGCATCTTAATGATCTCCTTTTCCCGGTCAGAAAACAACTGGTTCAGGTTATTGTCTTCAAATTCGGTATTTTTTGGGTCAAAGCTACCGGTATCAGTTTTGATGTTGCAATACGAAATTCCGCCGTCCATATGGATAAAAGAGATATCATCGTTCGGGCTGAGGTTAAGATGTGATACATCGGTGTGCATGGAAAACGCGTGCCTGATGATCCCATTTTCATCGGTAGAAAGAATGGTAGCCTGGTGGAGCATATTTTTGATTTCCCCATCCAGCCCCGTGGAGCGATAGCTGTACACCACTTTATAGGAAAGGATCTCTTCTTTAGATAAGAAACGATTGTAAAAATCTTTGATCACGCCTTCCTTGTTGGCCACACCTTTCAGATCTTCGGGGATGATCGTGGCCAGTAGGTCTTCCATCCTGATTTTTTCGTAGTCTTTCTGCACGAATTTAGTAACCGATTTTGATAACTCATCCAGCTGCAGATCATGGAAATTCACGATGTAATAAAAGGAACGGCCTGGTGTAAATATAGAGGCAACCCTGCGGAACTGTTCACCGGCATCATACGAAGAATATTCTTTGAGGTGACTGGAGTATTCTTCTTTCCAATACTGTACGATTCCATTCAATTCATCGTTCATGCAACTATCATTTTGTTAGGGCCGCGCAAGATAAAAATTATTGAATTTGATAGAATTTTAAGAAGCTTTTGCGTTAAAAAATTACGCAAAAAAAATCCTCCGGAAGAATTTCCGAAGGATATTTTAAAGTTTATGATTGGATGAAGGAGGGTCCTAAATTTCGTCCCTACTCAAAATCAAGGCTTTAGACTCAATCATCTTTTCAAAAATAGGTTAAGCATTCCTTTTAACCAATACCTAAAAAGGGGTATTTTATAATTTACTTAAACCTTTTACTTCTTTTTTGGTCGCCTGTACGATGCTAATGGCGAATCCGCCGCCGGGCACAGAAGCCTGTTTCAATTTGGATTTACTGGTGATCCTGAACTTTTTGATCATGTAATCCTGTGGATTGTTCAGGTAATCGGCTTTTGGACCATCTGCATAGATCGTCGCGATATAATCCTGACCCTTTTCTAGAAAATCGAAGCTGATGCTGGCGGTTCTTTTCTCATTACCGTTCACATTCCCGATAAACCAGTTTTCACTGTTCTTGTCCTTCCTGGCGATCGTAAGATAGGCTCCAGGTTCCGCTTCCAGGTAAACGCTGCGTTCCCATGCTACCGGAACGTCTTTGATGAACTGAAAAGCATCCGGAAATCTTTGATAATTCTCCGGAAGGTCGGCCGCCATTTGTAACGGACTGTACATGGTCACATACAGCGCCAGCTGATTGGCAAGTGTGCTGTTCACGTGAGAATCATTCGCAGGGTTTAGTTTGCTGATGTCCATTTCAAAAATACCCGGAGTATAATCCATCGGTCCACCAATCAGTCGGGTGAAAGGTAAAATGGTCACGTGGTTTGGCTTGGAACCGCCAAAAGCCTGGTATTCCGTACCTCTAGCCGATTCGTTGCCAATAAGGTTTGGCCAGGTACGCGCCACCCCGGTTGGGCGCGCTGCTTCGTGCGCATTCACCATGATCTGGTAATCAGCAGCCTTTTTCACAGCGTAGAGGTAATGATTTACCATCCACTGGTTATAGTGGTTTTGCCCCTTGGGAAGAATATCGCCCACATACCCGCTTTTCACGGCATCATAATGATGCGCTTTCATGAACTGGTACGCGGTATCCATATGTCTCTCATAATTTCTAACAGAAGAGGAAGTTTCGTGGTGCATGATCATTTTCACCCCTTTTTCCTGGGCATATTTTTCGATCGCCTTCACATCAAAATCAGGATAAGGTGTTACAAAGTCAAACACATAATCTTTCGCATGGCCAAACCAGTCTTCCCATCCAACGTTCCAGCCTTCGACCAAAACACCATCAAATCCGTTTTCCGCAGCAAAATCAATATATTCTTTCACGTGTGCCGTGTTCGCGGCGTGCTTCCCATTCGGCTTGGCTGCTGCAAAATCAGTTTCTCCAAGTTTTACCGCTTTGTACTCATCGGTATAGGCCCAGCTGGACTTTCCGGTGATCATTTCCCACCACACACCTACGTATTTGGTAGGTTGGATCCAGTTGGTATTTTCGATTTTAGAGGGTTCGTTAAGGTTGTACGTTATGCGTGAAGCCAGGACTTCACGGGCATCATCGCTGGCGATGATCGTTCTCCAGGGAGTGGTTGCGGGCGCGATCATATTAGCCTTGGTGCCATCTGGTTGCGGTGTGAGCCAGCTCTCAAAAATCATATTTTCATCATCGAGGTTCAGGTGCATGACCGGGAAGTCAATAAGAGCAGCCTCGTGCAAGTTGATGTAGAGGCCGTCTGAAGTTTTCATCATTAAAGCGGTTTGCACACCGGTTTTGGAAAATTGCTGTTGCGAAGCGTTCGAAGTCACCGCCGCATCAAAATTCTTCCTGATTTCAGAAAGTTTCGAGGTGGTATAATCGTATTCCTGGGTGTCATAATCGCCCGGGATCCAGAATGCTGTATGATCGCCGGTCATCGCGAACTCGGTTTTTTCATCCTGGATCACGAAATGTCCCAGGTTGTCCTGCTTCGGAAATTCGTAACGGAAACCCAGACCGGTGTTGAACAGTCTGAAACGAATTAGCATGATTCTACCGGTTTCCTGCTGAAGCAGCGTGACGGCCATCTCCTTATAATGATTCCGAATGCTGCTTTCCTCTCCCCAAACCGGTTTCCAGGTTTCATCAAAAGATGTCGTATCGATACTGGAAATTTCAAAATTTTGATATAGACCTGGTTTTTCGCTGAGTTCGAAGCCCATTTTACTATCAGCGATCACCGGCTTTCCCTGGAAAGTCAGGGAGTAAACAGGGATGCCTGAAGTGGTGGTTTGGAATTTTAAACTGAACCGTGAATCGGGTGATTGGATGCTTTGCCCAAATCCAAGGTTGAAAGAGATCATTACGAGTGCAAGGATCCATGTGAATTTCTGAATCATGTATGTTTTTTTAGAAATACAAAGATATTCATTCATAAGCAAAACACCATTTTGTTAGTCAATTCTGAAGGTATTCCCAATTCTGGACTGATTAACATTCTACTAACACAAATCGAGGGCGGTTTTGGCTAACTTCAGCTTTCACCTCCCGAAAAAAGTTGCTTATGAAAGAATTTGACCATTGGGATGAGCAAGAACATGCTGATCTCACCGAAGACGAAAAGCAGATCCTGGACGATTTGGGGCTGCAGGGAAGTACCCGCCGCAAATTCCTGAAACAGGTATCGGCAGCCAGTCTCAGCCTTTGGGCTGCTTCCACATTTTCATCCACCTTATTGGCACATCCCATGAAAGAAACACCAACCAAACCGGCATTTTTGCAAAACGAAGTAGCGGTAAGCTTTAGCGTGAACGGCGAAACCCACCAATTAAACCTGGACTCCCGAACCTCTCTGCTCGATGCTTTACGCGAACATCTGGGTCTTACTGGTTCCAAGAAAGGCTGCGACCACGGCCAGTGTGGCGCCTGTACCGTGATGATTAACGGAAAGAGAAAACTTTCGTGCCTTACCCTGGCTGCGACCTGTGAGTCTCATGAGGTCACTACGATCGAGGGACTTGCAAAAAACGGGAATATGCACCCCATGCAACAGGCTTTCCTGAAACACGACGGATTTCAATGTGGCTATTGCACCCCGGGACAGATCTGTTCTTCTGTGGCCCTGCTGAAAGAAGCCGAAGAAGGCGAAGCCAGTTACGTTACAGAAGATTTTCGCAAGATTTCGTCAAACCTGGAACTTTCCGAAGAAGAGATCAGGGAAAGAATGTCTGGGAATATCTGTCGCTGCGGAGCTTACAACAATATCGTGCAGGCTTTTCGCGAAGTGCATAGCGGAAAAGAGGAAATGCCATCCTGGGAGTTCGCTACGGAAGAGCAAATGAAAAAAGCCAAAAATGCCTGAATTTAAACTGAAATTATGAGACCATTCCAATATACAAAAGCTGAAACCGCCCAGGCGGCTCTGCAGGCCCAAGCTACACAAACCAGTTATCTGGGCGGGGGTACGAACCTCGTGGACCTGATGAAGGAGGATGTAGCGCGCCCGGAACGACTTATCGATGTTTCCAGCCTGCAATACGACCAGGTTAGTTCTAACGAAAATGGCGGTTTAAGCCTCGGTGCGATGATGAGCAACGCAGAAACCGCCAACCATGTCGACATCCGAAAAAAATATCCTCTTTTATCCATGGCCATGCTGTCTGCGGCCACGCCTCAAATTCGCAATATGGCGACCAACGGCGGCAACCTGCTTCAGCGTACAAGATGTCCTTATTTTTTTGAGACGTCCATGCCTTGTAACAAGCGAGAGCCGGGATCTGGCTGCGGCGCCCGTAATGGCATGAATGCGTTGCATGCCATTTTTGGGTATAGTGATTCCTGTATTGCCACGCACCCGTCAGATATGTGTGTTGCTTTAGCGGCAATAGGTGCGCAGGTGGAAGTCATTGGTGAAAATGGGAAATCGCGGAAGATTGATTTTTCAGACTTTCATCGTTTGCCCGGTGATCAGCCAGAGAAGGATACTGTCCTGGAAGCGGGTGAATTGATCACGGCCATCCATCTCGATGCTCCGGTTTTTGCTGATAATTATTACTACCTCAAGATTCGGGAGCGCTCGAGCTATGCTTTTGCTCTAATTTCAGTAGCAGCCGGTTTTCAGCTGAATGGCGGGACGATCACTAAAGCGGGCCTTGCCATGGGCGGCGTGGCTCATAAACCATGGAAACTCCGTGAAGCTGAAAAATTCCTGAAGGGGAAAGCTCCAAAACTGGAGCATTTCGAGCAGGCCGCGGAAATAGAAATGGCTGAAGCAAAGCCATTCAAAGATAATGAGTACAAAGTGGAAATGGGAAAAAAAGCGATCGTAAGGGCGCTTACCCAGGCTTACGAAAGAACAGCCTAATAAACGGAGATGATATGAGCAGTATTGTAGAAAAAACGGCAGTAGGCCAGGCGATCGATCGGGTAGAAGGACATTTGAAGGTGACCGGAAAAGCAAAATATGCTTCGGAATTCCCTGTTCCAAATAAGGTCTACGCACAAGGCATTAACAGTACCATCGCCAAAGGAGAAATTGTATCTATAGATACTTCGGAAGCAGAGAAACAGGAAGGAGTGCTAAAGGTGATCACTCATCAAAATGCCGAAAAGCTGAAGACTTTTGAGGAGGAACCGGCCGCTATTTCCACCGATAGTATTGCACCGGTTCTCCAGGATCATAAAGTGCACTATTACGGGCAGTATATTGGCGTGGTGATCGCAGAGACTTTTGAACAGGCCCAATATGCCGCACGACTGGTAAAAGTAGAATATCGAAAAGAGGCATCTCCCGCCATAATTTTTGAAAAGAATAAAGACAAGGCGTATCGACCAAAAGAAAGTTCAGATTATTCGCGAGGAGACCTTGAAAAAGGACTTTCCGAAGCAGATGAGATCATAGACGCAGTATACAATACACCAATTGAACATCATCACCCCATGGAGCTTCATGCCTTGATCGCGTCCTGGGAAAACGGCGGAGTAACGGCCTATGCGAGTCAGCAAATGGTCGAAGATGCGACTATCGCGATTTCAGAAACTTTTCAGATTCCGCAGGAAAAGGTACGGGTCATTGCTGCTTTTGTGGGCGGAGGATTTGGTTCCAAACTAAAAGTGGAACGCCAGGTGATTTTGGCAACGATGGCTTCAAAAATGATCGGCCGGCCGGTGCAGATGACCGTTACCCGTCACCAGATGTTCACCAATACCGGGATGCGGCAACGGAACGAGCAACATATGCGAATAGGTGCCAAAAAGGACGGGACACTTACCGCCCTGGCCCATGAAACGCTTTCCCATACCTCTATTAATGAGGAATTCCAGGAAAGTTGCGGAATGGTTTCTAAAATGCTGTACAAGGTTCCGAATAATCTCGTGACCCACAGGCTTATGCCAATGAACCTGCAAACGCCTTTCGCCATGAGGGCTCCCGGAGAAGCTACAGGTAGTTTCGCCCTGGAATGCGCAATGGATGAAATGGCCTGGAAACTGAAAATGGACCCGATCGATTTCCGAATAAAGAACGATACACAAACCGATCTAAGCGAGGATCAGCCTTTTTCCTCACGCCTGCTCGTGGAATGCCTGCGTATAGGAGCGGAGAAATTTGGATGGGAAAAGCGCAATATGAAACCGCGCACCAATAAAGAAGGCAACTGGCTCAAAGGTTATGGTGTGAGCGCGGCATCCCGAAATTCTCCTTACAAGGAAACTCATTCCAAAGTGATCCTGAAACAGCATAAAGATTTGGTGGAGGCAACCATCAAGATGGACGCAACAGATATTGGTACCGGTAGTTACACCATTATCGCGCAGACCGCTGCCGAATATTTAAAGATTCCGGTGGAACAGGTGAGCGTAGAACTGGGGGATTCTGATTTTCCCGTCACACCGGGCTCTGGTGGTTCCTGGGGAGCTGCTTCCTATTGCAATGGTGCAAGGGCCGCCTGTGAAAAGGCTTTGCAGGAACTCAAGAAGAAACTAAATATTCCTGAAGCGGAAGAAGTTCCCGTGGCAGAACTGCTTCAGAAGAATAACCTGATGGAATATGAAGCAGAAGGCAGTGCGAAACCCTCCGAAGAATTTGAAAAGCATTCGGTTTACAGTTTCGGAGCCAATTTTTGCGAAGTCTGGGTTGATAAAGATACCGGTATGTGGCGAATCAACAGGATGGTCAATGTTGGATCGGCAGGAAGGATATTGAACCCAAAAACCGCCTACGGGCAGATCATTGGCGGGCTCACCATGGGAGCAGGGATGGCACTGGCAGAACAGACCCGTGTCGAACCGAATTTCGGGAATTTCATCACCCGCTCTTTTGCTGATTATCATGTCCCGGTGAACCTGGACCTTGCCCAGATCGATGTAATCTTTCTTCCGGAAGAAGACAAGATTGCCAATAAAATGGGAATTAAAGGTATCGGGGAATTGGGTATTACCAGTGTGGCAGCTTCGATTGGAAACGCGATTTTCAACGCGACCGGGAAGCGTATGCGTGATCTCCCGATTACTCCGGAAAAGCTGATCACTGCTCCGCTGGAACCCGGGGTTCAGGCTTAAAATATCAATTTAACTACCGGTATTCGTTAGTGATAGCGGTAGTTTTTTTGCACATTTGGCTGAAGTGCTTCGGGTATTTAAATCCCAGTTTATAAGCGATCTGGCTTTCCGGTCTTGTGGATTCAACAATTCTCTATTTTTCCGAGGCGTTACCCGCTTTAACGGGAAGTGATCCTAAGCCTTTTTTCAGATTCTTTTTTGACCAGATCTCCAAAATGATCTGTGGAAATATGGTGCGCCGTTTTTTCTTTGGAGTATTATTATCTGAAACAAAATGTTCTGGACAGATCCTGTACAGCAGGCTTTATTTCAGTGGCAAAAAAGATATTCCCGTTTCCGTAGAAAACATCGTAAACAATGCTATTGATACGGAAAGTCTCCCTAATCCGAATTTCGTTTGGAACATTTTGCTGGTCTATAGTTTTGATTAGGTGTAAAATCGCCGGTTGGACTGGCATTATATAGAATTAATTAGTAATTTTTGAAAAAATTAAGGCCATGGCAGAATTCAGTTTAGAAATTAATGGAAAGAGTCATACCGTTGAGGTAGATCCTGATACTCCTTTACTGTGGGTATTGCGTGATCACCTGAAACTGGTTGGGACGAAATACGGTTGCGGGATCGCCCAGTGTGGTGCCTGTACGGTGCACTATAATGGCTCGGCGGTGAGAAGCTGCCAGTTGCCGGTTTCTTCGGTTGCGGAAAGCGAGATCACCACGATCGAAGGTCTTTCAGAAAATGGAGATCACCCGGTACAAAAAGCCTGGCTGGAGATCGATGTCCCTCAGTGCGGCTATTGCCAGGCGGGCCAGATCATGAGTGCTGCGGCGCTGCTTGAAAGAAATCCCAATCCCAGCGATACAGATATTGAAACCGCGATGAACGGAAATATTTGTCGTTGCGGGACGTACACGCGAATAAAAGCGGCCATCAAAACAGCTGCCAGATCACAAACAGCTTAGGCTGTAGTTCAATTTAAATTCTGAAGAAAATGAGTAAAGTAAAAACTGGAATAGGCAGAAGATCCTTTATCAAAAGCGTATCCCTAGCGGGTGGCGGCCTGGTGATCGGGTTTAACTGGATGGCGTGTAAGCGGGCTGCGGAAGCAGAAGCAGAAGGAACAGCAGTATTGGAAATGCCAGATGAATGGTTTGAGCTAAACGGCTATTTAAAAGTTGGGGACAACGGCGTGGTAACCATATTTTCACCGAATCCTGAAATTGGCCAGAATGTAAAAACGTCGATGCCTATGATCGTGGCTGAAGAACTGGATGTTGACTGGAATAATGTTGTAGTGGAACAGGCACCGCTCAATACCGATGTTTTTACCCGGCAGCTTGCCGGGGGAAGCCAATCCATACGTCAGGGTTGGGAAACGCTGCGCATGGCCGGCGCTACTGCCAGGCAAATGCTGGTGATGGCGGCAGCTAATCAAATGGAAGTTCCTGCGGAAGAATTGACCGTCGAGAATGGAGTCATTAGTCATAAAAACAGCGATCAATCACTTGGTTTTGGGGAGGTTGCGGGAGCGGCTTCCAAACTCGAAGTTCCAACTGAAGTGGAACTGAAGAATAATGCCGATTTCAGGATTATTGGTACTTCCCGCAAAAATGTTGATGCAAAAAAGATTGTGACCGGCCAGCCGCTTTACGGTCTGGACACCTATAAAGACGGAATGTTGATCGCCATGATCGTACAGCCCCCGGCCTTCGGAATGGAATTGAAGTCCATGGATGCCGATAAGGTTAAGGAAATGCCGGGAATTGTAGATGTTTTCACGATAGATACCTATCCGGAAGACATGGAAAAAGAATGGAGCGATGTGGCTGCTTTTTCCAAATTAGCCGTGGTGGTGGGCGAATCTACCTGGCAGGTCCTGAAGGCAAAGAAAGCATTGAATGTAGAATGGGACCTGAATCCAGAACTGACCAAAGAGATCGAAATTTTGGAAAAATCGGCAGGAATGAAGGATGCTACGGGTCTCGAAAATACAGATATTCATTATTCCCTGATGGCCGATGTAGGTTCCAAAAAAGCTGAAGTGGTTCGCAAGGATGGAGAGCCGGAAAAGGCCTTCGAAAATGCCGCCCGGGTTATCGAGCGATCCTATACCTGCCCGTTCCTGGCCCATAATACCATGGAGCCTATGAACTTTTTCGCGGATGTTAGCGGCGGAAAAGCGGAACTGGTAGGACCAATACAGACGCCGGAATATGCCGAAAAAAGTATCCAAAAGCGCCTGGGGATGGAACTGGAAGATATTGATGTTCAAATGACGCGTATGGGTGGTGGTTTTGGTCGCCGGTTGTATGGTCATTTTCTTGTGGAGGCTGCGGTCATTTCAGAAAAAATGGGCAAACCCATCAAGCTGGTTTACACCCGGGAAGACGATATGACGAATGGCGTGTATCGCCCGGCTTACCATGTAACCTATCGCGCGGCGCTCGACGGAAATAATAATCTTACTGCTTTTCATGTTAATGCGGGGGGAATTCCGGAGAGTCCGTTATTTGCGAATCGGTTCCCGGCCGGAGCTTTAGATAATTACCTGGCGGAAAGCTGGACACTGGATTCCAATATTTCAGTAGGAGCATTTCGTGCGCCCAGGTCCAATTTTATTGCGGGAGCCGAACAGTCTTTCCTGGATGAACTTGCCGAAGAAATGGGTAAAGATCCTATCGAATTCAGATTGGAAATGCTAGACCGTGCCAAAAATGATCCGGTGGGCGAGGAGAACGATTATGATCCGGCGCGATACGCCGGAGTGCTGGAAATGGTTCGTGACAAATCTGGTTGGACTTCCAATTCCTCGACTGGTGCGCGGGGCGTTTCAGCTTACTACTGTCATAATTCCTACGTCGCCCAGATTCTGGATATGAGTATAGAAAATAATGAACCGGTGATTGATAAAGTGGTTTGTGCAGTCGACTGCGGAATTGTGGTAAACCCTGATGCTGCCACGAATATGGTAGAAGGAGGAACCATAGACGGCATCGGGCACGCACTTTACAGCGAAATGAGCTTTAAGGAAGGCGTGCCGCAAATGAGCAATTTTGATAAGTATCAGCTGATCAGGCATAAGCAGGCGCCTAAGGCGATCGAGGTACATTTTGTGGAAAATGGAATTGATCCTACAGGATTGGGAGAACCGCCATTTCCGCCGGTACAGGGAGCACTGGCCAACGCGCTGTATAAGGCGACCGGTCAGCGTTTTTACAAACAGCCATTTATCAACCAGTTGAAAAACACTTCATCAGATCTGAAAACCTGATAATTGGTATGAAAAAGATCAATTTCAAGTGTTGGATAGAACAGGAAGGCGAAAAATTTTACGGTCCTGGCCCGCATGAATTGCTGAAATGGATACAATCTGAAGGTTCATTATCCAGGGCAGCTGCGGAAATGGGCATGTCTTATAAAAAGGCATGGGAAATGGTGCAGAGGCTGAATCAGTTTTCAGGAGAGCCGATGGTTATTGCCAAAAAAGGAGGCTCTCACGGCGGCGGTGCAGTAGTTACCAGCCAGGCAGAAATCCTGATGCAGGAATACGAACAGCTGAAGTACAGGCTTGCGGAGACACTGGAAAAAGAACGTACACATTTAAGGTTCTTAAATTAGCATTAAAGGCCGGGGCTATGTCTTCGGTCTTCTTTAAATTTAAACTTCGATATATTCACCAATACATAACGCTTCAAAGATGTCTTCAGGCGAGCTCATTTATCTGGATTACAATGCGACCACTCCGCTGGATCAGCGAGTGCTGGATTCCATGCTGCCATTTTTCACCGAAGATTTCGGAAACCCCAGTAGCGATCATGTTTTTGGATGGCAGGCTGCGGAAGCCGTGGAGCATTCTCGTGAACAAATCGCCAGGTTAGTACATTGCCGGCCGGCCGATCTCACTTTTACTTCTGGTGCAACGGAAGCTGCAAATATGGCTCTCTTCGGTTTTTGCGAGAAGAACGGCCATAAAGGGAAGCATATTATTTCCTGTAAAACCGAGCACAAAGCGGTTTTGGATTGCCTGCAGGCCCTGGAAAAAAGCGGTTGCAGGGTCTCTTACCTTGATGTTGACAGTGATGGGAATATAGACCTGGAGCAACTTCAGAAAATGATTTCTTCGGAAACCATTCTCGTCAACCTGATGCTAGCTAATAACGAGACGGGCATTATCCAGCCCATGAAGGAAATTTCAGAGATCGTACATCGTCACCAGGCAAGTATGATGAGTGATGTCACGCAGGCGGTGGGGAAGATACCGGTGAACCTGGAGGAACTGAACCTGGATGTGGCCTTCTTTTCGGCTCATAAAATGTATGGCCCAAAAGGTATCGGTGCATTGTATATCAACAAAAAGAATAAAGTCCGCTTGGGGCCGCGGAATTTTGGTGGTCAGCAGGAAAAGGGCATGCGCCCCGGTACTTTGAACGTTCCGGGAATCGTGGGATTTGGAAAGGCTGCCGAGGTGGCCCGTGCAGATATGAAAGCAGAAGCGGACCGCCTGCAAAAACTACGGAAGCAACTGGAAAGCGGATTAAAAAGGCTCAAAGGGGCGCGGATCAATTCTTATAATTCTCGCAGATTACCCAATACGACGAATATTTCGTTCGAAGGCATAGACGGTCAGCAGCTCATCAGGAAACTGAAAAACCTGGCTGTGTCCAGAGGTTCTGCCTGCTCGGCCAATGAAATGAAGGCCTCTCATGTGTTAAAAGCCATGAGACTAAGCGAAGAACTTGCACTCTCCTCATTACGCATCAGTCTGGGGAAATTCACTACTTCCGAAGAGATCGATAAGGCCATTGCTGAAATTACCAAAAGCGTGCAACAGCTCAAAAAAGCCGAAGTATGAGAGAAATCGAGCAAATACTGAAAAAATACCGGGAGCTGAAAATGGCTAAAACAGAAGCTATTCTGGCCACGGTCGTTCACGTGGAGGGCTCGTCTTATCGTCGTGCCGGTGCGAGGATGCTGGTAGATGAATTGGGGAATATTACTGGAGCGATAAGCGGTGGCTGCCTGGAAGGTGACGCGCTGCGAAAGGCTTTGCTGGCAATGCATCAGCGAAAAAATAAACTGGTGACCTATGATACCAGTGATGAGGACGACGCGGTGATCGGCGCACAGCTGGGTTGCAATGGGATCATACAGGTGTTGTTCGAACCGATTGATTTTGAGAATGCTTATAACGCCTGTGAAATGCTGCAAAAAGCGGTAGATTCTGACAAAAAGCAGGCGATCGTCATTGGCTTTAATTTGGATCGAACGGCGGAGCAGCCTGGTACCATATTGTTGATCGATGAAGAAACCATCACTCACGGAATGCATATTAGCGCAGAACAACTCGAAATTCTGAAACATGAAGCGAAGCTGGTTTTACAAGGAAATGATTCTCAATTTGTGGAATTTGAAGAAGCTTCTGAAGTTTCACAATTTTTTATTCAAAATTACCAGCCGCCCGTCAAACTGATCCTGGTAGGTGCGGGCAACGATGCTCAAATATTGGCTCTTCAGGCAGAACTGCTTGGCTGGAAGGTGAGCGTAACCGATGGCAGGCCGAGCCGCGCCAATTCCACGCGATTTTCAAGTTCCTGCCAGGTGATCGTTTCCAAACCGGAGCAAACACTGGAAAATTTGAAGATCGATAATCGAAGTTGTTTCGTGCTGATGAGTCATAATTACAACTATGACCTGGCGGTTTTAAAATTGCTGCTGCAGGAACAGGAATTGCCTTATATCGGTATTCTTGGGCCAAAAAAGAAATACGATCGCATGCTGAAGGACCTGGCGGAAGAAGATATCCAACTTTCTAAAGCGTTGCTAAAAAAAATTCATGCACCTGTTGGACTTGAAATTGGAGCAGAAACACCGGCAGAGATCGGATTGTCGATTTTAGCAGAAATACAATCGGTTTTAGCCGGGAAAGAGGCGAGACCATTAAAGGAAAAAGATGCTCCCATTCACGAAAAACGAGGTAAACAATTTAAAAGACTGGCGATTTGAGCAATCAGCAAAAAATAGGAGTGATCATATTGGCGGCTGGCGAATCAAAACGTCTGGGCCGGCCTAAACAGCTGGTTCGGTTTAGAGATCAGTACCTTTTGGATCATGCCTTGAAGGTGGCGGGAAGTATTGATTTTGTTACAAAAACTCTGATTCTTGGGGCAAATTATTCTGCAATTACCAAACAAATTCAAAAACATTCTTTTGCCGTGGTGCAAAATGAACACTGGCAGGAAGGAATGGCTTCCAGTATTCGGAAAGGAGTTGAAGGTTCACTGAAAAACTGCCCGAAACTGGAGCAGATCATGATCCTGGTTGGCGACCAGCCATTTGTAAACAGGCAGCATTTGCACAACCTGATCGATAGTCAGTTACAAAATAATTCAGAAGCCAGTTTTTCAGAATATGGAGGGAATCTGGGAGTGCCGGCAATTTTTTCAGCGAGATTGTTCCCCGAATTATTGAGATTAAAAGGTGATCACGGGGCTAAAAAACTGCTTTTCAAAAGTAACCTTGAATATTCAACAGTGAAATTGGAAGGAGGCCATTTTGATGTGGATACCGAGGCCGATGTGGAACGATTAAAAGCAATGGAACAGGAATGAAAGTACAGGTGAAATATTTCGGGATGATCGCGGAAGCCGTGGGGAAACCGGAAGAAGAACTCGAATTAGATCCCGGAACCAGCGTTTCAGAATTAAAAATGAATCAGGTGAAAAGTTACGGAATTAAGGATCCGGATTCGGTGCAAATAGCCGTAAACCAGCATCTAAATCAGGAAATTGAACTAAAAGAAGGCGATGAGGTGGCCTTTTTACCGCCTTTTGCAGGAGGATGATGAGGTACGAAAGACAAATAAAACTTGACGGGGTTGGAGAAGAAGGGCAAGAAAAGCTTCAAAACTCCAGCGTTCTGATCGTGGGCGTTGGTGGCCTGGGGTGCCCGGCAGCGCAATACCTGGCTGGGGCCGGTGTTGGCAAAATCGGTTTGCTGGATCACGATCGGGTTTCGAGAACCAATCTGCACCGGCAGTTGCTTTTCGAAGAAGGAGAGGTGGGCAAGGCGAAGGCTACGGTTGCGGGGGAAAGGCTTCAGAAGATCAACTCAGAAATTGAAATTGAGGTTTTTGAGCAGGCTCTCACTGTAGAAAATGCGGAGGAATATTTCGAAAATTTTGATATTATCATTGACGGGACCGACAATTTTGAGACCAAATACCTGATCAATGATGCCTGTATTTTAACCGGAAAACCCTGGGTGTACGCTTCGATCTATAAGAATGAAGGCCAACTTTCAGTCTTCAATTTTGAAAACGGACCGTCGTATCGTTGTCTTTTTCCGAAGACCACCCGGCAAAATATCAGCTGTGAGGCAACGGGAGTGTTGGGAGTGACTGCCGGAATGCTTGGAATTATGCAGGCTACGGAAGTTCTCAAGATGTTACTGGGGATTGGAAATGTCTTTTCCGGGAAGCTGAAACTGTTACAGGTATTAAGCGGACAGGAACAGCACCTGACTATTGCCAAACGGCCCGAAGAGATCGAAAAAGTGCTGAAAAACGGGATTATTCCGGTGAAGATCAATTGCCGGATTTCTGATGAAAACAAAACCTACCTGGATATTCGGGAAATTTTTGAACAACCAAAAATAGATTCAGAAAAAGTCATACAAATCCCGCTGAGCAGCCTGGACGAACGAATTTGGGAAATTCCGAAGGAGGAAGAAGTATTGGTTTTCTGCCAGTCGGGTAAACGCAGTGGCAAAGTGGTGGAACTTTTACAGGCAGAATACGGCTTTGAAAATTTGAAGAATGTTGAAGGAGGAATAGAAACAATTATTGATGGATAAGAAACAACCGAAAAAAGTATTCATGCAGGGAGCGATCCCTCCGGAAAAAATTGCGACTTCCATCGCGAATCACCAGTCGAAAACCAATATTGGGGCGCACAGTATTTTTCTGGGACAAATACGTGCGGATGAAATTGATGGAAAAACGGTGAGCGCGATTGAGTATACCGCTTATGAGGAAATGGCCGAAACGGTTTTTCATGAAATTCGGGAAGCCGCATTTTCAAAATTCGATATGACCTGTTGCCATATTTATCACAGTCTTGGACCAGTCAAAACCGGCGAGATCTGCCTGTTCGTCTTTACTTCTTCCGCACACCGGAAAGTGGCGATCGAGGCCTGTAATTTCCTGGTGGAAGAAATCAAAGCCAGGGTACCCATCTTCGGCAAAGAGATTTTTGAAGACGAAACACATCAATGGAAAGTGAACAGTTAGATGGTTGATATTACACATAAAATCACCACGCTCCGGGAGGCTACGGCCATTGCCACGCTTAGAACGAGCAGTGAAGAAACGATAAAAGCGATCAGGGAGAACAAGGTTCCAAAAGGGAATGTTTTTGAAATGGCTAAGGCCGCCGGACTTCTTGGAGTGAAAAAAACCCCGGAATTACTGCCAGACTGCCACCCGTTACCCATAGAATATACCGGGATCGAGTATGAGATAGACGGCCTTGAAATTCATATTTCCGTAAAGGTGAAAACGATCTATAAGACCGGGGTGGAAGTGGAAGCGATGCACGGGGCGAGTATCGTGGCGCTCACGATGTACGATATGCTGAAACCCATTGATAAGAATGTGGAAATTGGAACGATCAGGCTGCAACAGAAAAAAGGCGGGAAATCTTCTTTCAAGGTGAATTCAGAAGGATTGACGGCGCAGGTGATTGTTTGTTCCGATACTATTTCAAAAGGAGAAGGAGAAGATAAAGCTGGCGAAGCGATCATTTCCAAACTGATGGATTTGGGGATAAATTCAGAAAAATGGATCATCCCTGATGAGGCTGAAAAGATTAGAAACAGTATTTCCGAAGCCACTTCAGATATACTGATTTTTACAGGTGGAACTGGTGTGGGACCAAGGGACGTGACACCGGAAACCATTGAGCCTTTGCTGGATCTTCGGTTAAAAGGCGTAGAAGAACAAATGCGTGATTTCGGTCAGCAGCGAATGCCTTATGCCATGCTATCCCGGTCAATCGCGGGGATGAAAAACGGAAAACTGATCCTTGCCTTGCCCGGTTCTACTAAAGGCGCGGCTGAGTGTATGGAAGCTGTTTTTCCGCACGTGCTGCACGTGTTTAAAGTGATAGAAGGAAAAAGACATGATTGAGAAGAAAGGACAGATAATAGATAATTTCGGGAGGCTTCATAATTACCTCAGGATTTCGCTCACCGATCGCTGCAACCTGCGTTGCTTTTACTGCATGCCGGAAGAAGGTATCGAGCTGATGGAGAAAGAAAGTATTATGAGCCTCGAGGAAATCCTTTCGCTGGCAGGGACTTTCCGAAGCCTGGGAGTTGACACGGTCCGGCTTACAGGAGGTGAGCCACTGGTGCGGAAGAATTTCGGCTATTTAGTGGAAGAACTGGCGAAAATGGGTTTTACGCTGAAGATCACGACCAACGGTATTCTGCTGGATAAATACCTTGAGCTGTTCCAGAAGATAGGCCTGAGGAAGATCAACCTCAGCCTGGATACGCTGGATAAAGCCAAATCTGTTTTTATCAGTAAACGGGATTATTTTGATCGGATCTGGAAAAATATCAATTCGGCCCTGAATAGGGGAATGGAGGTTAAGCTGAATATCGTCCTGATCAAAGGTGTGAACGATAACGAAATCCAAGATTTTATCGAATTGACGCGCCACAAAAAGCTGACGGTGAAATTTATCGAATTTATGCCTTTCAAGGGAAATAAATGGGATTGGAGCAAAGGGGTAGGCAAGCAGGAAATTTTGGATATGGTTTCTGAAAGATTTGGCGCTGTTGAGGAGCTGGAAAACCCGAAACACAGTACTTCCACGAATTTTAAAGTTCCCGGTCATACCGGTAGTTTTGCCATTGTGAGTACGATTACCAACCCGTTTTGTGACGAATGTAATCGTATCAGGCTCACGGCTGATGGTAAGATGAAAAACTGCCTTTTTGCCAATTCTGAAACCGATCTTTTAACCTCTCTCCGCAATGGAGAACCTATGGAAAATTTAATCATCAACGCTATCAAGACCAAAAAGCATTCCCGCGATGGGATGGATGTAAAAATGGAAGCCGATCATTATGAAAAGAACCGGTCTATGATCTCAATTGGAGGATAATGTTAAAAATTGAAGAAGCTTTACAGGTCATCAATGATCAGCAGATCGAATTATCTACGGAAATACGAAAATTGAGCGATTCTCTTGGTTTCGCTGTTTCTTCGGAAATTCGTGCACCGTTTGATATGCCGGCTTTCGACAATTCGGCAATGGACGGTTATGCGTTATGCGGAATTTCAAAAGAATACCAGATCATTGGGGAAGTTGCGGCAGGTGATGCTGAAGAATTAGATCTCCGGGAAGGAGAAGCCGTTCGGATCTTTACCGGGGCTCGTGTGCCTGCCGCTGCTTCGGCGGTCATGATGCAGGAAAAAACCAGGGTGGAAGGAGAGAAGCTTTTCCTGGATGAATTGCCAAAGGAAGGCCAGAGCATTCGAAGAAAAGGGGGTGAATTACAGAAAGAACAATTGGTTTTTGATAAAGGTTATACCATTACTCCAGCCGGAATTAGCATGATCGGAGCACTTGGAATGGACCAGGTTGAAGTTTTCAAAAAACCGATCATTAATCTGATCACCACCGGGAACGAACTGGTGCAGCCCGGGAAAGCAAAAGGCGAAGGGCAGATCTATGAATCTAACAGTTTCGCAATTTCTGCTGCTGCTGAAAATTTTGGATTTCCCGTACACAAAAAACATAGCCTTCCGGATGATTTTGAGCAGATCAAGACTGGAATTTCCGAAGCATTGGAACAGGCAGATATCCTGCTTCTTTCCGGCGGAATTTCGGTAGGAGATTATGATTTTGTGAAACAGGCGCTGGAAGAAAATGGAGTGGAGCAGCAATTTTATAAAGTTTTTCAGAAGCCCGGAAAACCGCTGTATTTTGGGAGAAAAGCAAACAAATTTGTCTTCGCGCTTCCGGGGAATCCTGCTTCTTCACTCAGTTGTTTTTATATCTATGTCCTGCCGTTCTTGCAGCAATTCAGTGGATTTCAGCAGAAGGGACTTCCAAAATTCCAATTTCCTTTAAAAGAACCTTATTACAATCGTTCCGACAGGCCTTCTTTTTTAAAGGCGAAGATCGAGAATGATGAGGTAAGGATCCTGGACGGGCAGGCTTCCTCCATGATCCTTTCGATGGCTCATGCCAATGCCCTCGCTTTTATTGATGCGGAAACAAATCTTCAAATAGGCGATTTGATAACTTGTTATCTAATAGGCTGATATGTTGCTGGAATATTTGCCCTATATCTTCTTTTTGATCGCGCTGTTCTATAGCTCTGTGGGTTTTGGCGGCGGTTCCAGTTACCTCGCTATTTTAAGCCTGGTATTGCCTGATTTCTATGAAATTCGTTCCACCGCACTCATCCTGAATATCTGCGTGGTGAGCATCGGGACTTTTTTGTTCATCAAAAACCAGGTGCTGAAGCCGAAATTATTATGGCCGTTCTTTGTCTTGAGTATGCCCATGGCCTATCTCGGCGCAACGGTCAAGCTCTCACAAAGCACTTTTTTTCTCATCCTGGGTAGCGCTCTGGTGCTTGCGGGAATTTTCATGATGCTGAAATTCGTTAAAAGCAGGTTGACTTCTGAAGAATTTTCCAATCCGAAGAAATTTTTTCTTGGAGGCAGTATTGGCCTGTTGTCGGGCATTTCAGGAATAGGCGGTGGGATTTTTCTTTCCCCGGTTTTAAATTTGCTGAAGTGGCAGAATCCGCGTACCATCGCTTCCCTTGCTTCCGTATTCATTCTGGTCAATTCTGTTGCCGGTTTGGTTGGCTTGCAAATGGCGGGAACTTTTCAGCTAAACGAGGAACTGATTTTTCAACTATCAATAGCAGTGATTCTAGGCGGCAGCCTGGGCTCATACCTTTCCAATAAAAAATTCAACCTGAAATTTTTGGGTATTCTTACGGCGATACTGGTGTTTTATGTAGGCCTAAGGCTGGTGCTGCTACACGGCTGGGATATTGCGATTTGATCAATACGAACCGCCAAGCGTTTTTTCTCGTTGTATTCGGGTTCTCACAAGTTCGGACAGGGGGATCTCGTATAAGTGACTGGAAGGAAAATATTCAAATTCTCTGGCTATAAATCCACCGAAAATATACAGTTTGTCGTCTCTGTAAGCGATACCGGGTTCCCGTTCGTCCAGGTCAATTTGATATTGTTTCAGTTCTTCGGTCATCGGGTTGTAGGAAAGTAATTTTCCGTGATCATAGATGTAGATATAAGTGCCGTCAAAAGCGAGGGATGGTTTCCTCATATTCTCAAAAATGCGCCCGTGACGTTTCCATTTTCCGGTTTTGAGATCATAAGATTCCACAAAAGCCAGCGCATCGTTTTGTTCCCCTCCAATAAAGTAGAACTTATCGCCGGCCAGCACACCGTTCACCTCCTTAGGTTGTGGCAGGTAGCTTAGCTCGCGCCAGAACCCGGTTTCAGGGTTGAAAACATGCATGACGTTGCTGTATTGTTTGATCGAGGTCGTGGTGGATTGTTTATTGGAACCGCCGGCTACAAAAAGCAGGGAATCGTAGACGAAACTGGCAAAATTATTGGCCATGTGCGGATTGGTTTCGTCAATTTCCAATTCATCGGTGGCGGGATCGTAAATTTCAATAATATTCGGAAGTAATTCTTTTTTTCCACGCAGGCCGGTGGTTTTTCCGCCGAAGGTGTAGACTTTCCCGTTTAAAATGGCGGAATTCTGGTTGATTCTTTCGGTAACTTTTGGGGTCGCGGTTTTCCATTTCTGAGTTGCAAAATCATAGCTGAAGATTTGCTGATTGTAATGCAGGAAATCAAAATTCCGGTTCAATCTCATGGCCTTGATATAATCTGAAAAATCGAGATTTGACATGAACATACGGTCCTGCAGCTTTCCATTTTTGTCATGTTTTTCAGCCAGGCTACCGCCTACCACAAACAATTTTTCAGAGGAAGAAGCGTAACCGAAATTGGTCACCGCCTTTGGCATGTCTTCCAACTTCCTGTATGGAACCGATTTTCGAAGCGAGCCGTTTCCGGAGATCATGACATCTTCCAGGCTTTCGAGCTTCGGAAATAATAGTACTATGAAATTTCGGTCTTTCAGCTCGGTCAGCGTTAGCGTTTCTTTTTGAAAGCCGACATAGCTGAATTGGATACTATCGGTCTCGGCTGTTCTGGTGCCCAGGTTAAAATCTCCCAGGGAATTGCTCACCGTTCCAAAACCGGAATCCAGGTTCTGGATGTTCACGTTGGATAGTGGTTTACCCGTTTCGGCATTTTCAACTCGGCCAATGCGTTGTGCCATTCCTGAAAATGAGAAGCTCAATAGGAATAAAATAACGGCGAATCGCTGTAAGTTCAACATGTAGTAATATTTAATGAGTATAGAAAAGCTTCCGGGTAGGGAAAGGAACGCTCGAGCAGAAAGATACGAATTTCTACGTGAGTTTACTGTAGGAGCTGACATTGAATAGCGAGTCCCGGGAGTTTTAAATATTCGGAAAAAACTGGGTATAAAAAAACCCGTTTCCATGAAACGGGTTTTTAAAGGTGGTGCCTCCAGAAGCTAATCACTTTAGATTCCTTTGGAGAAATTTGGAGTAAGTCGCACGATTTTAAAATTAGGATTTTAGGAAAAGAAACATTTTTGGAATTAACTGAACTGGAAAAAACTTAAGCGTATTCTATAGCAAACATGATTATAAAGATTTACTCTATTTTCTAATTGTTTAATACATATTACTTAATTGTAGATTTTATTCGACAACCAGCATTCCTATTAATTTGTATTATCATTCACTTTATTACGCAATTGTTTCAACTCCGCCATTTCTAACCAAGGCCTTCTTTTATGTACCATTTTGTGACAATTCGAACATAGCATTGCCAGATCCTCAATTTTGGTTAAATGTCCTTTTTGCATTTCGCTAACTGGAATTGTGTGGTGGGCTTCAATGAAATCTACACCAATTTCTCCGTACTCCTTCTCAAAGTCGAATTCACAAATTTGACAAAACAACCGACCATGTTGATTCTTGAAATTCTCCTTTGCGATTTGAGAAACTCTTGAATTACGCTCACGAAATTTATGTTTTCGCTCAATTATTCTTCCTTCAGGAAAGTCACCTTCTAAGTTCACATTCGCTTTAAAATCTTGTGACAAATTGTGTGTCCAATATTTTCTCTTTTTCTTATATGGTTCTATTCCGAGATTTCGACAATATTTCAGAAACGAAATTTCTAACTTCTCATTAATTCCGAGTTTGTTGTCTAACAATTTTTCGATTATAACATTTGTCTCACGCCCGTCTTTTTCCGAGTTAAAGTGTTTTTCCAATTTATTGTTTTTATAACCTACAAATCTACTGGGTGCAAACCTTAGCTCGTCGTCAATTTTATATGCTACAAAGCAAGCTCCAGCACGAATTAGTTTGGTTGTCTTATTGTTTTCAGAATTTGTTCCTTCCGATAGATAAAACTCTACTGTCTCTAGATTCTGTTCTAATTCTTTAATACTTTCTATATGTTTCATTTATTTGGAATATCGTTTTATTTAAGGTGATTAGCGAAAAGTATAAACACGGTCCTTTCCCAAGACTTCCAGAAGTTTGACTCATTCTTTTAATCCTCTCACGAGGCTACAATAATTTCTGATGCTTTAACTTGAAATAAAAATACATCTCGGTCATAGACTGAAATAACTGTATTTTTATTTTTCACATACTCAAACGGGATAATATTTCATCTATAAATTTGTATCTAGCTCCCTATTTCTTAATTTATCTTGAAGCTCCCAATCCTCTAATCTATGTATAAAAGGAATCTCTCCAAGTGCTTCAGCTTTGTCTTTTCTTAGATCAATATATTTATTATTGAAACCTGCTTTAAGGAATATATCAACTATTTGCTTATTACTTTCTAATCTTTGTGATATATCACTAACATAAAAAACTGTAAAATCAAGCTTAGCTTTAATGAACCTGATCTCAAATCGTTCACCTATTCTCGGTATACTTGCAAGGTGTTTTAATTTTAGGTAGTGATGTTTTTTGAAGATCCTTATGTGAAGATTATATTCTATCTTATCAAAATTTAGAAGTCCCTCTTGCTCGATCATTAATGAGTATAGACCTTTGATTTGTTTTCTTAACTGATAAGTTTTTAAGCCTGTTAATTTCTCGACTTCCTTTAGTGTTGGATATCTGACATTATCATCAGAATAGAAATCCTTTGATTTAATGAAATCAATTAACTCCCAATATTCTTGAGCTTCCATTTTCAAATGGATTAGTTGATCTGAAATTGAAAAAAGATCGAATAGAGCCTGTTTTATGGATATATCTTCCAATTTGGTATTATTGAAATAAACTTTTCCAAGTTAAACAATCTATCAAAGTTTTAAAATTTTAAATTTACCGTTCCTACTCAAATCGTATCATTTGGGAAAAATTCTTAATTTATCCTAACTTATAAAGATTAATGTCAACAAAGTTTTTTACTAATAAATCAGACAACAGCTTATTAAAGAAGTTTGAAGGTGTATTTCAAAACCTTCCTAATATTCACCATTTTGACGCTCTTGTTGGCTATTTTAGGGCAACAGGATATTTTAAAATAAGGCCATTCCTTGATAATATACCGGAGATAAGAGTTCTTGTTGGGATTAATGTAGACTTACTTTTAGAAAAGTATCATTCTGTTGGTCAGCAGTATTTAATGGACCCAAAGGAAACCAAAGATCAATTTCTTGCAAGGTTAAAAAATGATATTCAGGATGCTGACTATTCCGAAGAGATAGAAAACGGAGTTATTCAATTTATTAAGGATGTTGTAGACAAGAAGATTGTAATCAAAGCTCATCCCGAAAAAAATCTTCATGCTAAGATTTACATATTTAAGCCAAAAAACTTTAATAGCCATTCAGCGGGTAGTGTAATTACAGGCTCATCTAATTTAACGGAGCCAGGATTAGGTTCAAGAGAAAAGTCCAACTATGAATTCAATGTAGAACTACGTGACTACGATGATATAAAATTTGCTTCAGAAGAATTTGAAAGCTTGTGGAACGAGGCTATTGATATTCTGCCTGTTGATATTGGGAAGCTTAAAGAAGAGACTTATTTAAATGAAGATTTTACACCATTTGAAATCTATATTAAGTTGCTTATAGAATATTTTGGAACTAGAATAGAATATGATCCGACCAATATAGATTTATTACTGCCAGATAAGTACAAAAGACTAACCTATCAAGCTGAAGCTGCAATAGAAGGCTATGAAAAATTAATGAAATATAATGGCTTTTTCTTAGCAGATGTAGTTGGTTTAGGTAAAACTGTTATTGCCTCAATAATTGCCAAGAAATTTGTTTATGAAAATGGATATCACTCAAAAATACTAATCGTTTATCCACCTGCTCTCGAACAAAACTGGAAAACAACGATTAAAGATTTTCATGTAAGGCAAAATACCTACTTCGTTTCGACTGGTAGCCTACACAAAGTGATTGATGGAAGAAATTTAAATTATCCAGATCCTCAGGAGTACGATTTAATTATAATTGATGAGGCTCATAAATTCAGGACAGACACCTCGGCGATGTATGAGAAACTTCAAACTATTGCTAAGACAGATAGAAAAATTCCAGGAGCAAATGGAGATATTCGTAAAAAGGTCATGCTCTTATCGGCAACGCCTCTGAATAACCATCCTTCCGATATTGAAAATCAAATATACCTCTTCCAAGATAAGCGTAATTCAAACTTGCCAAGCATTAAAGATTTACAGGGCTTTTTTCAACCACTTAAAGATGAGTATGATGACCTGAAGAAAGAAAGAATCTTAAATGTTGAAAAACTTAAACGAATCTTTGACAAAATTAGGGATAAGGTAATAGAGCCATTAGTTATTAGAAGGACTAGAACAGATATTTTAAATAATGATGACTTTAGAAAAGATATCGAACTACAAGGAATTAAATTTCCGAAAATAAATCCACCAAACGAGGTTAAATATGAATTTGACGATAACTTAAGTCTGCTTTTTGATGAAACTATCACCCTCCTCACTTCTTTGGATGAAGACAAAAATAAGGTAGATGGTATAGGCTTTTATAGGTACAGAGCCATAGGGTTTTTAGTAAATGAAGAAGATAGAAAAAGATACGGAAATGTAGAGGATATTGCCAATAGGCTTTCAGCCATAATGAAAACGCTACTTATAAAAAGGTTGGAAAGTAGTTTCTTCGCTTTCAAAAAGTCTCTTCGTAGACTACACCGTAATACAGTACATATGATTAATATGTTCGAAAAAGATAAGGTGTATATAGCGCCTGATGTTGATGTAAATAAATACTTGAATGATGGAAATGAAGAAGCACTAGAAGAGAAGATGAATGAAAAAGGTGGGAATAATGTCATCTTTCAAAATCAGGATTTCAAAGAAGACTTCCTATTGCTATTAAAAGAAGATGAAAAAATGATTTCCAATCTAGTTGAGAGATGGAATAAGGTAGATTATGATCCAAAACTTGAAAAATTTCTTAAAGATTTGAAACCTGTTTTTCTAAACAAGAAAAATAATTTAACTGGGAAACTAGTCATTTTTTCAGAATCTAAGGAAACAATAGATTATTTAAGCGATTCACTAAAAGATATTGGAGTAAAAAAGATTATTTCAATAAGTGCAGATAACAGAAAAGATAAGCACTCCACGATCGTTCAAAACTTTGATGCTAATCTGGATCGACATGAATGGAAAGATGATTATGATATCATATTTACGACAGAAGTATTAGCGGAAGGAGTTAACCTGCATAGATCGAACGTTATTGTTAACTATGATGTGCCTTGGAACTCTACTAGGTTAATGCAAAGAATCGGCCGAGTCAATAGAATAGGTACTGAGGCAGAATCAATCAACGTGTACAACTTCTATCCTTCTGATAAGTCCGATAATCAGATCCGGCTTACAAATACAGCAATTAAAAAGCTTCAAGCTTTTCACTCTGCTTTTGGAGAAGATAGTCAGATATACTCTCAACTTGAGGAAGTTGGAGAAGCAGGACTTTATGGTTCTAAATTAAAAGAAGAGGTCAATGAAACTTTGGTCTTTTTACAAGAATTGAGAGACTTTAAAAAGAATAGCCAATCTCATTTTAACAAAATAAAGTCTATTCCTAAAAAATCGAGGACTGCAAGAGATTCTACGAAGATAGATTCATTTTTTGATGTAGCAAGCTCATCTATAACATATATCAAAAGTGCTGGGCATCCAGGGGTTTTTTACAAAACTGATGAAAATGATGTGGTAAGTGAGCTAACTTTTGTTAACGCTGCTAAAATCTTTAAGGCCAGAGTAGAAGAAAATTCCTTTAAACTACCGAAAAATCATCATCATCAAGTCTCTAAAGCCTTAAACCACTTCAAAACCATTACAAAGAACGTCGAGACTAAAAACGTTACTAAGTCTCAGCTTTCAGCCGCCGAAAAAAGGGTAGTAAGTAGACTTGAATTTTTTATTGGTATTGCGAATGATGATTTTTCCAAGGATCAACTAAAAAGAGCGCTGGATGAGATTTACAAAGGATCCCACCGCCAACTACCGAACAAGCTAAATAAATTTTTTAAACAAAACACGGAAAATGATCCTCAGAAGGTTATAGATAACCTATATCATGATGTTTTGAAAAAAATGAACTTTAGTGGTGCCGGCCACACTAAAGAACAGAGAAAGTCACTTTTCAGTAAACCCCAAATAGTAATTTCCGAATCCTATATTGAAAGAACCTAATGGATATAGTTTTACAACAAATATTTAAAAATCAATATTCTAGAAAGACGTTTGAAAGCGAAGTTCTAAGACCAATTTTCCAAAAATCCACTAAAAACTTTACTCTCTATAGTAAAGAAGGAGAGCAAAGAATCGAATTGACAGAAACTGATAGACGAACAGCCAAAGAGGTAATTAAATTTGGTGAGTTTACAACTTTTGATGATCGAAAAGTTGAGTTATACGAAGTTACGGTTGAAGACTTTAGGCAGGTAAAAATAGCTAGAGTAGGTTTAGGAGCTCTAGTTAAGAAATTGATAATAGGTAACAATGCTGTTTTTGCTGTCTTTAAATATGAGAATACTGTCGAAAAACATTGGCGCTTTTCCTTTATAGCGTATGATAGCTTTTTTGAAGATGGACAGGTTGTTACTGAAGAAACTAATCCTAAAAGATACACTTATGTCTTTGGGGACAAAGACGAATCTTATAGAACTGCTTTAGATCGTTTCCAGGTTCTTGACAACCAACTTGAATTAAAAGTTAAAAATATTCAAGAAGCTTTCGCGGTGGAAGCAATGTCAGAAAAGTTTTTTGAAGAGTACCGTGAGACACACTATGGTAATTTTGTTAGATACCTTACTGGAGAGGAATTCCAAAAGAAAGGTGGGAAATATAAACTAGTAGAAGTTCAAGATCCATCGCCCTTTCTCACTTCGGTGTTTAACAGTGATAAGAAGGCAGCTAGGGACTTTTGTAAGAAACTCTTAGGGCAAATCGTGTTTCTTTACTTTCTTCAGAAAAAAGGATGGATGGGATCACCTACAGGCAACTATAAATTAGCTGATGGTGATAAGAATTTTATGGAAAACTTTTTTTATAATGCCGGGGCGGATGATAATTTCTACTCTAATTGGTTAACTAAATTATTTTACGAAACGCTGAATAAAGAAAGAACGCAAGATAATTTTATCATGCCTGATGAGGCAGTGGTAAAAATTCCATACCTGAACGGAGGATTGTTCGAAAAGGAAACTGAGAAGTTTGATCTTTTAGAGTTTCCTTCCGATTTATTTGCCAATCTTTTCGAGTTTTTCAACCGATATAATTTTACTATTTATGAAAATAGTCCTGAGGAACATACCATAGCAGTTGATCCTGAAATGTTAGGACACATCTTCGAGAATTTGTTAGAAGATAATAAAGATAAAGGGGCATTCTATACGCCAAAGGAGATAGTTCATTATATGACTCAAGAATCGATTATAGAATATTTATCCACGCATCTGAATAACGATAAGTCCTTCTCAAAGCAAAGTGTAAGCAAATTTGTTAAGCAAAAAAATAGAGAAGACCTAACAAATACAGAACTAGCCGACATAAATACTTTACTAGATAAAATTAAAATATGCGATCCTGCTATAGGGTCCGGTGCATTTCCGATGGGAATGTTACAGGAAATCTTCTCATTAAAAGAAAGAATCGCATTTGACCTTGGTTATAAAGTATGGAGCCCAGCAACTGTCAAAGAAAATATCATTCAAAATTCTATTTATGGTGTAGATATAGAAAACGGAGCTGTGGACATTGCGAAATTACGTTTTTGGTTAAGCTTAATTGTAGATGAAGAAGAACCAAAGCCTTTACCTAATTTGGCTTATAAAATAGTAGGAGGTAATTCACTTGTAAGTAAATTCGGAGATGAAATTATTGAAATTGATTGGGAAAAAGATGAAGGATCTCAGAATAATTTATTTGGGAATCCATTTCAAGAAGATATACAAAACCTATTAAAACAAATTTCTGTAAAACAGATAGAATACTTTACTGCAAACAATAGTTTAAAAATATTATTAAGTAGAGATATCAGAAAACTTAAGCTTAAAATTCTAAGTAAGAAGCTTGAATTAATGATAGCTGCCAATCCATTTCATGAACAAAAAGGTAAAAAGTTATCTAAAGCTCAAACTGAAAGAGTCAATGAAATAAAAAGATGGAAACGTACCTTGAAGGAGGTTGATGATTTAAAAAGTAATCAAAGAGCTTTTGAACACTTTGACTGGCGATTAGATTTTCCAGAGATTTTAAATCCAATTGTAAATAAAGAAACAGGTTTTGATATTGTTATCGCAAACCCCCCTTATCTTGGCGAAAAAGGAAATAAAGAACTTTTCCAGGAGGTGAAAAAAGGCTCATTGAAAAAGTTTTACAAGTCAAAAATGGATTTGTTTTACTTCTTTTTTCATCGAAGTTTTGAAATGCTCAAGGAAAAAGGTATTTGCACTTTTATTACAACAAACTATTACCTTACTGCTGATGGCGCTTTGAATTTACGTCGAAGTTTTAAAGAAGAGACCACTCCCTTAACACTAGTCAATTTTAATGAATTTAAAATATTTGACAGTGCCTACGGTCAACATAATATAATTACCATATTAAAAAAAGGAAATTTTGAGGGAGTAGGATGTAATATAATTAATACAAAAAGAAAAGCTCTTTATGACACTTCGATTCTGTCCGATATTTTATCGAACAAGGATAGGGAGACTAATTATTTTGTTTCAAAAAATATTTTTGAAGGGGACAAAAGTTATATTCGAATTAGTTCATCTAAAACAAGTTCCACATTTGGAATACTCAATGTCATTAAAGACAACCACAGTAGATTAAACGAATTTGCAAATATTAACTCTGGTTGCGATATCACCATAAGTAAGATCAGTAATAAACATTTAAAAGAATTCAATAATAACCTAGTTAAAAATGAAGGGGTATTTGTTCTGTCGCCAAGTGAACTAAAGTCACTATCTCTAAATGATTACGAAAAAACGCTCGTTAAGCCTTTTGTGAAGAATAGCAACATTAAAAAATATACTTATGATTTAAGTAGTGATGTTTTAATTTACACTAATTGGGACACGGAAGAAAGAAAGATTCCAAACTTGATTCAACATCTTCAAAAGTTTAAGCCTATAATCGATGACCAAAAATTAAGATATAATGAACCGAATTGGCCTTGGTACAGTATTCACCGGCCTAGGGAATTAAGTATTTTCAATTCAACGGATAAAATTATTGTTCCTTATCGGTCATTAAAAAATAACTTTGCGTATTCAGATAAACCTGTTTTCTCATCTAGAGATGTGTTCTTCTTAACTAACATAACTAGGATGAGTGCTAAATATCTCTTGGCCTTACTAAATAGTAAATTAATTTATTTCTGGTTGTACTACAGAGGAAAAAGAAAGGGAGAGACTTTAGAATTATATGCAACTCCTTTATCAGAAATACCTATTGCAGAAACTAATACAGCAACTCCCTTTACAACTTTAGTGTCTTACCTATTATTTCTTTACAATAGTGATAAGGATATTTTAGGTCATACAAAAAATGAAAGGATAGCCTCTCATATAGCTGACGTTCTAGACATGATGGTGTACGAACTGTATTTTGAAAAACATATGAAGGAGAATGGACTAAATGTTTTAAAATTCATCAAGCCTGAATCAATTCAAAATATTGAAAATGAAGATGAGATACGAGAAATTATAAAAAGATTTTATTCTTGGTATCAAAAACCTGAAAATGAAGTGCGGCAAAGAATCCTACTTATAGAAACACGTAGTAAGGATATTTTGGCCGTAATAAGAGATTTAGCGACTTTATGAGGAAGATAGATACCTTACAAATAAATAACTTTAAGTTTTTTGATGAGCAGGGGCCAATAGAGATTGGAGGTAAGCATCTTTTGCTTTATGGTGAAAATGGTAGTGGTAAAAGCTCTATATACTGGGCCTTATATACCCTATTTGAAGCAACATTAAAAAAGGATACTGAAGAGATAGCCAAATATTTTAAACATCACACAGCTCATCCGCAATCTCTGGTTAATATCCATGCAGATCGTATCCCATTACCTCATCACCCCAAGTACAATGAGCATTTTAATTCATTTATTAAAGTAAAAACCAAAAGTCCTTCACCCACAGAATATCAACTATCATTATTAAATACGAATATTCAAAATGATTCTGTTGCAAAAGAGATAAATCAAGCATCAGATTTCATAAGCTACAAAGTGCTTTACAAGTTTCAAGATTTTTGGAATGGTGAGAAAATGGATTTAGCCGACATTTTCATAGGTCATATACTCTCCTATATTAGTTTCCCAGGCAAAGATTTACTTAGAAATGGTGTGGTCAAGACGTTTACCAATGCCTCGGATATGTACGAGGAAATTAAAAAAGGTCCTGGGATGACCACTAATTCAAAAGGAAAGAAAATACAAGTTTATAAATACAGTGAGGAGAACAAAAAGTTTATTGCGTTTGCAAAGCATTTCAATAATGAGCTTAAAAACCTTATTGACTTTATTAATATTAACGCCCCTGCAATTCTTAAGAAATTAGGTCATAATATTGATTTTGAGTTACGCTTTGAAGAGTTAAAATATAAAAAGGCAGATGTGAACTTTCATTTTACACCCTTCAAAATTCATTTTATAATAACAGCTTATGCAGGTAATCCTATCACGATAAATAGACCTCAATCTTTCTTAAATGAGGCTAGAATAACAGCTATTGCGATTGCAATAAGGTTAACCGTTTTAAGAAAAAGAATTAATGCCCAAGCAGGAGATATTCTTAAGTTTATCGTTTTTGATGATGTAATGATTAGTTTGGACATGAATAACAGGGATAAACTAATTGATTTTCTATTAGATCCCTCAAATAAATTTATATATGATTATCAAATATTATTTCTGACCCATGACAGAAGTTTATTTTTCTATTTAAAAGATAAAATTAAAAATTCAGGTAATAATGATGAGTGGGTCTACAAAGAAATGTATGTCAATTCATTATCCACCTTCGAAAGACCTTCGATCAATAATCATCCAAATAAAATTGAAAAGGCCGAATACTATCTTCAGAAAAATGATTATCCGGCCTGTGGAATATATCTAAGAGTTCTATGTGAAGAGATTTTAGATAGGATTTATCCAGATACTTCAAGGTATGAAATTAAAAAAAATGAAGAGGGGATTTACGAGACTAGACTTCAAAGGTTAAATGATAAAATAAATCATCTCAAAATATTCTGTACTGAGGAGGGGTTGGACTTTAACGACTTTAAAGATTTAAAAACTTATAAAAGTGTAATTTTAAATTCACTTGCTCATAATGATATTGAGTCTCCGATATACAGAGTTGAATTAATTAAGATCTTAGATGTGCTTAAGAAGCTTGAACTAATTAAACGTGATGTACAATTAGCTAAACCAAACTCTACATTTTTGATATCCTTCACCAAAAAGGATGGGAAGCCATATATAATTGGAATAACTATAAAGGATCATTTAATGATTTTAGAGAAGAAAAATGAGTTTAAGAGACTTTCTAGTTTTTGTAAAGCAAACATTACTTATATAAACGACGATGGTGTGGAAACGAAAAAGATTAATATCGAAAAAGAATCGATCAAACAGATAGTTATGGAAAAATGTAAGGAGCTGGATATCGATATGATAAATATTGAAGAGAATATGGTTGACAGGAAAAAGATGTTAGTAAAGGATCTACTGGCTCAGTAAGATCACCCCTCCTCTAAAAACTAGAGCATTTTCTGTAGCTTCTTTCACCCTTGTTGGTTTAAAGCCAACAATACTGGTAGGTATACCAATTTTCTTGTGGTACTGTTCGAACCTATTGCCAGCAAAATTAGCTTAAAAAGGTATAGTTTTAATTTTTTATAGGTAACCTTATTTGAACGACTTTGTCAATCCTAGACTTGACGGAGAAGCTTTCCTATGTGATCCAGCTTTTTCTCTCAAATCTGCAAGAGTTTCTTTAAGCCCTGAAATTTTTGCAGTATCTAATGTTAAATTAAGTGCAGTTCCATTAATGGGTGTATCAAGGAATCGGGATTTTTTCTCAGATAAGTATAACCCTTTAGTTCCACTTGCTATAAAAAAACTACCACCATTTCTACAAATATTACTTGTCATATATAATCCAAATCCTGAGTTTACCCAATCGCCTCTAGGCCTTCTTTTTTGTCCTTTAAAAACCTTGCCAGAAACCCCCGGTTCAATTGCTATTTTTAGAGCATCTTCATCTGATTGTAAATTTAAGTTTGGGTTATTAGAGAGTGATTTTTTGATTCCTATCCCTCTATCTAAAATTGCTAAGGAAACTCTATTCATGGACGGCCAATATTGCGCGCATAATCCGAACTCTATACATCGACTATGTTCAACCACATTTCTAAGCATTTCTCGCAGAGAGTAAACTAGCATATCATAAAGATCGCCTTCCTTTGTTTGAGTAAGAACTTGCGTGAGTTCTTTAGATAAACCCTCTAAAATTTCTCCTGGATTAACTTTCATTTCTGCTGCATCGTTCCTAATCTCCCGCGCATTTAATAAAGTAATAGGCAAATAACTTTGACTCCCTCTCGCTTCTCCAGGTGATTTTCCGTGATTTAAACCAAACGCTTTGAAGAATCCCATATGCGACTGATAAGTTAAATGAGAAAAGTTCTTAGCTCTAAAATCTGCCTTCTCTCTTCTGTGTCTGCAGAACTGTAATTCACTACTTAGGTATAATAATGAAAAAGGGTCTATTTTGTCTGCTTTCTTAAAATCAAAAATATAAGTTCCCTCTTCCGGTAAATCTTTTAAAGTCGAAGCAAATTTGATAGTTTCTTCAAATACAAGAAATTTTGGAACCTCAATAGTTTTTTTCATTCAAAATAATTTTACCTAACGGGTTCGTATAACATAAGTTGGCGGCGTAGGGAACCCGGACTTATATGCGTAAGCCTAGTTAGTTGGTGAAGATAATTATTTTCTTTCTAACGGTGCCGCCTATTTTGGTTATGCGGTGTTGTGCATAGTGTTTAAATCTAGCCTAAATTAGTTCTCTGGACTCTTTGTTAATAAAAACTGAAAACTTAATATATAAAAAAATGTATGGATGCAATCTTTCTATTAATTTTGATTGAAATATTAATCATAAAAATTTTGATCAATTAATTAAATGAACAAATTTAGCTCCGATAGTGATGAAATTTTAAAACGTTTGTTTGATCCTAAACCAACTAAAGTAAAGGAGTCTTTAGAAGATTTATTTCTTGATCGCCTTGATAGTTTAGACATTCCAAAAACAACTGCTCTAAATATTATGGGTATGAGTCTACGTACCTTGGATGGAATAATTTCGGGTGAGCAAAAAATGTTAGATTACACGAATTTGATAAAGTTAGCTAACTTTTTAGGCATCGATCTTGAAAAAGTTGCAACACTGTATTTACAAAAAATTAAGGAAGTACATTTTGTTAGTAATGATATAAATCGAACTAGCGAGAAAATAGAGTTTATTAATGAGAAGTTCAATTTAGCCGATCTTAAAAAGGTTGGGTTGATAAAATCATTAAAGGATTATGATGAAATAGAAAGTTCCATTTGTAAATATTTTGGTTTAAAAAACATTTTTGAATACTCTGAGCCAGATTTAAATGTTGCTTTTAGTTCTGGAAAGAGGGCAAAACGAAATTGCAGTATTAAAAATTGGGTATATCTGGCGGAACAAAAATGTATTGAACTGAGAAATACTAATGAATATACTCGTGAAGGATTAATCGAGTATTTTCCGCAAATAAGATGGCAATCTATGGATGTAGAAAATGGACTTGTCAATGTCATCCAGCAACTATATCAATTAGGAATAACTGTTGTATTTATACCATCCTTTACTTCTCTCCATATTCGGGGTGCAACTTTTGAAGTGAATAACAAACCTTGCATAGCACTAACAGATTATGTTGGTTTTTACCCAACATTATGGTTTGCTTTAGTTCATGAGCTATATCATGTTTTATTTGATTGGGATGAAATTAGGCTCTCAAATTATCATATTTCGCAAGAGAATCAGAAAAGTCTAAATAGTCAATCTCAGAACGAAATTGAAGCAGATAATTTTGCAAGGGAATATTTTTTCTCTAAAGATAAAACTCTGGAAGCGAGTAGATTTATTAATAATCATGATATGATACAACAGTATGCTCTATCAAATAACGTTGATCCAAGTTTTGTTTATGTTTTTTATGCTTTTGATGCTCCGAAAAATGACAAGTATGCGTGGGGGAGAGCTAAAAAGCTGAATCCAAATATTGATACGTTGAAATCAAAACTGCAATATGATTTTGGAGCAACTATCCCATTCTCTGAACATATAAAAAAAGTTAGGAATAAAATTTATAATTAATGAAAAGCTCCAAATTAACCCCGAAGAACTAGAACAGTTAAAAGCGTTACAAGAGAAAAAGAATCAAGATCAATTAAAGAGATTCATTCTTGAGCAGACAGAGTCAAAAGTCAAGGATAAATTTTCTGATAAAGAACTTGACGCAAAAAACGTAAAGAGGAAAATTCTTGATTCTATCCATGATTTATGGAAAATCAATGAGGTTGATTCTAATATTTTAAGAAAGCCTGCTGATTATGAAGCAATTTTCACTCAGGATTACTATCGTGAAATGTTTCGTTTAAACAACTGGGAATTTAAAGGTGTAATTTCTGAAAAACCTTGGCAAGCAGGCAGATTTACCAATGAAATTATTTATTATCGTTTTTCACAGGAAGTTCTACCAATTCTACGCATAGTTAACCCATGTGTTATTCCTGGTTTAAGAAAACATAAGCATCATCAATTTCTTACTCCAGGTGCTAGAATTGAACTCTCGAGATTTATTTCTGAAGCAACTGATGTTATGAAACAATTTAATGATTGGGATAGTTTTAGAATTGAATATTGTAAAAGATATAATGTTCCATATCAATTAAAGTTTCAACTTTAAAAACGGGAGCATTATGAAGTATTATGCACAACCAATTATACCCAAATCAAGATAGTCACTAATCGAAAATGTTCCGAGATAAAAACATGTCTGAGTTTCATTTAATGTAAGCATATTCTTAAGTATGGATATTACAACCGAGTATTTATTACAAATTTCTGCGCGCTCAGAAAATATTTGGGTGGTATGTCGTGAACCTTACTACTATTTTAGAATTGGAAAATCTACTGACCTTTCCCAATTGCCCTGATGATCTTTAGCTCTATTCAGTTCTGTTATAAATTCTCCATTTATAATATCACAGGTTACTATAACGGTCTGACTTGAGCAATATCCAAAATTGTGTTTATATAGTTTTAAAAGACCAGCATGATTCAAAGATTTGGTATACTTTGTTACAGTCTCTACGCTAATTGCTAATTGCCGAGCCGTAGTTTCTCTTTTAGCAAAATAATCTTTAAAACCTCTGCTTACTGAATTGTACAATCCCCATAACAACTTTTCGCCTGATTTAATAATTTTGAGATTGTAGACCTCATAAGGCAAATGAACACTCTGATTGGAGCACTCAAGTAGTTTGACTGATTTCTCCGTTAGCTGATATTCCCTGCCAGTTTTTTTTAAAAACTCTTGCTGTACTAATGCTCTTCTGGATTTGGAGATACTATTCACATGTAAACTAAACAGCTTGCTTAGGTAATCATTTTTATAACTATTATACCCAAGTTTGTCTTTCAGGGCCAAGTCTACTCCCAATACTAACTTATCATTATTTGATAAAGATTGTTCTGTTAGTAATTTGGAAGGTATTACAAGAGTGAGTTGTCTTGCCTTTGAATTTGATTGAAGTTTACACATATTCCTAATATTTTGATTTAGGGAGAGAACTTACTTCGAAGCCAAGTCTCTCCCTTTTCTATTTTCGGTAACTTTCAACTCTTTTTATCAAATACACCAAATAGCCACTCTAATATTTTTTTCTAAACGATTTGATAGAGTGCCAAATTAAAAATACACTAAACAGCCACTCTATTTAGACCAAACAGCCACTTTAATTACACCAAATAGACACTTATATCTAATAAGCTAACTAGAGATTGAACTAGATATAAGAATAGAAGCATTCAACTAAAGTCGAATACTTCTAAAAAAGTATATAGAACAAAAAAGTTCCACCACTCGTTGCTTCGCAACTCGGCGTACCTTTTTCGTTATTTCACTTCAAATTAATATTCACTTGAAAGGATTAATGTGGCATAGTTATCAGAGACACTGAATCCTCCTGATTCAATCATCTCTGTATTTAGATTATCAATGAAGAACAACTTACAATCCTGATCAATACTGTAAAATGTCTGAAGGTAATCTATTCCATTGTGCTGTTTGACCAGCTTTCTTGTGAAGTTAAGAATCTCAGCTATTTCTTTATTGGGAATATTGCTAGTTACTCCTTTGCTGAGGTAGTAATTACCATTAAAGAAGTACTCACCATTTTGTTCTGCGATTTGATACTCCAAACTAGATTCAAACTCATACTGGCTTATAATATACCCTAGCTGTTTTCTTGAAATCTTAAGCTGTTCCGCAATAAGATGATTACTTATGCGAGATCTACTCATATTCTCGTAGGCTCTAAACAATTCTAAATGCTTATCGGTTGGTGATTTACTGGCAATTGTCATATTTCTGAATGTTTATATAACATTCAGCTGAATATCTCAGAAATACAACGTTGTTATCTTTTTATTTTCTGCTGATCTTTCCTTACCGCCAGGTACCTACGTATTTATAAATGCAATCTTGCGAAGAGGTTACGTCGTATTTCTTTAGTAAGCTAACCAGCCCAAGTTTCTTTGAGTGTGTTCCTCTATAATAAAAAAAGACACTGAAAGAAACTTTTTATCAATTCAGAAGCTTGTTTAGTATTGAGAGTCTTCAGGTTTGCCCAAGATTGAATTTAGTATGGCATCTTGCTTTTCTTTGTCAATCATTCTCTCAGGTGAAGCCTCTTTATCTTGATTTAAATCAGGTTTAGAGTCTCCAGTTTCCTCATTTTGTTTTTCATAAATTGAAACTTCCTCACTTCTATTTTCCAAATTTTTGGTGCCTTCATCTAAGTATTTTTGAACATCAGTATAATCCGAAAGAGGTATTACTTTTCCTAAAAAGCCTAACCCCAAATCCAGTTTCTTATTTCGTGATGGGGAATAGATATAAGACTTAGAGAATAGGTAATAGTCTTTAATTTTGATGTTACCTTCAATAGTACTTGTAGCGAAACTGCCTATCAAACCTCCTAGAATACCGTAGTTTTCATCATCTTCATTCACATCGAACAATATTTCTGTAGCTTTCTCCGAGTGTTTTTTTCTATCTGGATTGGTTATAAAAGCAGTAAGTAGTATTCCAATTAATAACAGAATCGAAAATTGACTGGTTTTCATAGTTGCATTTTTAAACTACCAGTCCCAAATAGAAGTTCATAAAAGAAAAAAGCGTGGAACTGCAGCTTACTGTAGTTGAGGTACCGCCAGATACCCACGCACAAATAAACACAGCCCACGCCGAAGCGTGAGCGTTGGTCTATCTAACTTGTGCGTATTTAAAAATTGGCGGTTTTCAACTACAAGTATAAATAGCTAACGCTATTACTTATTTTCAATATTTTCTGACAGTAAATGTAGTAAACTATTTTAAAAGCTATTAAAACAAAAGGCTGAACGTAAATTCAGCCATTTAAACTACTTAGAAGCTTCCATTTGTTTGAGGAAAGCTTCTCCGTTTTTGTATTTGATGAATTTCTTTTTACAGATATCCAAGACATCTTTTGTCTGGAAGCTCTTTTCAATCTCAGGGTTTTCAAAAAGAATAGCCTCTAAGGTTTTAGAGCATAAGTTCTTTCTAACCAAACTTCGAAATCCAATTGATGGCTCCGGACTTGAAACCAATTTTTCAAACAACTGCATTTTTTCCTTTTCTGACTTCAATGATTTCCACTTTGGTTTAATTCTTCGAGGGTAATACACTCCTTTAGTTCCCATATTATCAATACGGTCACCTACAATTTTTAAAATTTCACTAGTTTTCATTGTTACGGTTTTTATTTAGTTCAAGAATTCTTTTGGCATTCTCTTCCTGAGAAACCTTTATATAGTTCATAAAGACCTTCTCGCTGGAATGCCCTGTAATTTTCATTATAGATATTGCATCCCATTTTCTGAGATACATATTGGTGGCAAATGACCTTCGGGCAGTATGGGTTGATATCATTTCCCATTTCTTAAATGTGTTTTTCAACCGCTGAGTTCCTTTGTTAGTGTAAGTATTAAAGTCACCATCAATCTCTGCGAGCTCTCCCAACTCCTTTAAGTATCGGTTCATTACTTGGTTGGTGTAAGGTTTGGGCAGATTACCTTGGTACTTATCGATAATTGGTCGGATCTCAGAAAGGATTGGAATAACTACATCCTTACCAGTTTTTTGAGTTTTAATACGAATATACTCACCTTGAATATTCTGATAATTTATTTGACCAAGATCACTAAAGCGAACTCCTGTATAGCAACCAACCACAAATAAATCACGAACCTTTTCTAATTTCTTCGAGTTGGAGAAGTCTAAGTCAAGGAGGGTCCTAAGTTCTTCCTCGTTGAGGTATATATTATCGACATCCTCTTTGAGAACTTTAAAATTCTTTGATTTATAGGTCTTGTTTGTATTGTACCCTTGATCGGTTGCATCATTTAAGATGGTTTTCAATAGTTTGATAATCTTACCTACGCCGTTCATTTTAAGATCAAGAAAGTTCAAGTAGTAATCCTGATAATCATAATAGAAATCCATATCAATATTATGCCAGTCTAACTTAACTCGCGCATGTCTCTCATATTTTTGAAGGTTCTTGATACTGGTTTTATAAGACTTTAAAGTGTTTTTGGTTAAACGTTTCCGTGCATTAGGCATGAACTTCTCATTTACAAAGTCCCAGAAGGATAAATTTTGTATCACGGTTTTGGATTTATATCTGCCTTGAAACTGATCTTTGACATAAGAAACAGTAGGATCAATCTCCTCTATAAAAGCAGTGTTCACAATGTCTTCTACTTTCTGGTAGTAGGTGTTGAGGTATACATTACCCTTTAGATACCCAGGATATTTTCGCTTAAAGCGTTGATTCTTCTTATCCCAACAATCCTTATGAACAATTTTTTTGGTGTAAAAATGAACATTTTTACTTCTATGGGAATATCTAAGGAATAACTGAGCCTCCTTTGATTTTCTTTCTCTTTGTTTGACGGTCTGTATAAGTGTATATTTTAGTGTTGGCATGGTATTACAATTCTGATATTAAACAGTTATCTTTTGGGAAGGTCATCGATAAGGCTTTAAAATCCTCCGGAGGTTCGAGAAAATCCATGAGAGAATTATGTTCTAAAGACTTCATTTCACTCACTTTCTTCAGAAGTGATTTTCTTCTTGCTGATTTTTGACTTGGAGTAAGGTCTGCTAAATCGATCTGCTTTTGGATCTCGCTAAAGACAACCTCATAAGAGCAATGGTTCCATCCGATATTAATTAAGGCCATAAAAAGAATATCTGGATAAGTGGTTCCCTTTGTTCCGATGGGGCATATTGATATTTTATCTTGCAGATATTGAAGTAAAATTTCCCTGTCATGCTCAATCTCCGTTGTTAAATAATCCAACAAACAATCGCTCTGGGATCTATTGAAGTGTAATTCTACCTTGACTATATCTTTTGCAGCTTCCCAAGGAAATCTACCCGTTATTGATCGATCTACTTTACCCTTCAAATTTGGAGCAACTTCGTAGATTTTACATTTCAGTTTGGAGTTGCCAAACATTAACAAGTGAGGAGTTTTCTTAAGTAATTCCATTCCTTCCACACCTCCTATCAACCTCTTCAGCTGTTTAAATCGAAGCTTCGATTTCTGAAGTATGGCATATTCACGGTTTTTAATTTTTGCTTTAAATAAATCCACTTCAAGAATTTCAGAAAGGTCTTGGAAGGTAACTTGAACATCGCTAGTACTAAAGGCAACAAGGTTGTGTCCATTCCTAAGGTAAGGGAGGCTGGATTTTATATTCAACCTATCATTCCCATAGTAGATGTCTATGTTATCTCCGTAGTAACGCCTCCCATTGAAGCTACCTTTAGAAAGACTGAGTTTGTACCGATTTTTAATGGTTGGGTGCGGTTTGAGATAACTTGTATTTACCTGGTTAACCTCTGAAAGTTCTACGTGAAAATAATCTGATTGTAACATAGTTGTGTGTATTAAAAATTAAGATTTAGTTTATGGGATTAGTGAACTTCTTGCCAGGTCTGGCCGACCTTGAGTTCTACTTCTAAAGGGATTGATAGTGATACAGCGTTCTTCATTTCTTGCTTAACCAATTTTTCCATTAACTCCTTTTCGCCCGTAGGCACTTCGATAAGTAACTCATCATGTACCTGAAGGAGCATCTTGGATTTTAAGTCTTCGTTTTGTATCCTATTATAAATATTGACCATCGCTGTTTTGAGGATGTCAGCTGCAGTACCTTGGATAGGAGTGTTGAGTGCCTTGCGTTTCCCTGCCTCCCTTTTAGAAGTGTCGTTTGATTGTAATTCTGGAAGTGGTCTTCTACGGCCAATCATAGTTTCTGCATAGCCTTTGATCGTTGCCCTTTCAATAAGCTCGTCTCTAAACTTTGCTACGCCTTCGTATAGTTCGAAGAAATCATTGATAAATTGTTGACACTGCTCAGGAGAGTAATAATCCTCCTCTCTGGAAAGTCTCTCAGAAAGTCCTTGAGCGGTCATACCATAGAGCAAACCAAAATTAACAGTCTTGGCTACATCCCTTTGTGGTTTGCTTACCTTCTCAATATCATCTACATTGAAGATTTTACTCGCTGTAAGGGAATGAACATCAACTCCAGTTCTATAGGAATTCAGCATATTTTTATCCTGGCTTAGATGAGCAGCAACCCGCAATTCAATGTTTGAGTAATCAGCACCGATAAACACATGACCCGTAGGCGGAACAAAAACAGCCCTAAGTTGTTTCCCTACCGACCTGGAAGGAATGTTTTGCAAATTAGGCTTAGAACTACTTAACCGTCCTGTTGAGGTCACTGTTAAATTGAATGAAGTATGCAGCCTGCCTGTCTTTGGATGGGTCGCTTTTAAAGCCTTAATAAAAGTGCTTTTTACCTTAGTTAATGCACGGTAATCGAGTAGGGCACTTATTATTTCGTGTTCCCCTACCAACTTAGTCAGTACATTCTTTGATACACTGTAGTGCCCACTCTTGCCCTTCCCGCCTATAGGATTGAGGTGGAGCTGTTCAAATAGGAATGAACTAATTTGAGAAGATGAGGCTAAATTGACTTCTCCTTTGGTGAATTTTTCGATAGTAGCTTTTGCTTCTGCAATACCGTTGACAACCTTTCTCTCAATTTTCTCCAGCTCATTTTTGTCAATACATACCCCGTTATATTCCATTGAAGCCAAAACCTTGACTACCTCAAAGTCTAACTGACACGGGGTATTGAGTTTGTATTTATCGATGATTGGTTGAAGATGGTTACGTAGTTGCAATGTCTGGTCTACATCTTCACAAGCGTAATTGGTTACTATTTTAGGATCGACTCCTTCAAGTGTTAATTTGTTTTTATTTTTCATTTGCTATGTCTTTAAAAGTTAGTTGCTGATAGTTCAAGTGTAATAAGGAAAGGTGCTTCAAGCCGTGTTTTTTATCATCAGGTCTACATACATAATCCATAACCATCGTATCGATGATCGGTCCGTTTACTTCAATTCCACGGGAACGAAGGACATTGATATCGAACTTCAGATTATGACCGATCTTAGTTATTGTCTGGTCTTCAAAAATTGGCTGTAACCTCTTAAGTATTTCATTTGATCTTTTTTTATCTTCAGGAAGACTTACATAGAAGGCTTTATAAGGTTCTATGCATAAGGCTATTCCAAGTATCCTACAGGTATGTACATCCAAGCCTGTGGTTTCTAAGTCAAAACATATTTGTTTCATTTTTCTTGATTTAATTGTTTAAACATTCGAGTGATTTTATTGTCAGTATCAACAAGCTTATAGTCTATATCAAAGTCTTTTAGCGACTTCACTGATTCTTTCTGAACAGTCCTATCGGTGATGATTTCTATGTAAAGTTTTTTGTCTGCAGGAACCTCACGGTAGGGGATATGATTGTACTCCATATACTTCTTGACCCTCCGAGTGAAATTGTTCCTGCGAGGAACATACCGGGCATCTACAAATCCTCCCTTTCGGAACTCATCAAATGTGTCTTTCTTGTGAAATTTGATTTGTCCTTGTTCTATTTTTTCGTCAAGGAATTCCTTAAGCTCGACCCCAACCTCCAATAGTAGTTTTCTTTTTTCAATGTTGATCTTTGGTGGGGCAATCAATCCGTGCTTTAAATACACCTGAATGCACTGTATCATAAACTGATCAAAAAGCTGCCATTGTAGCTGGTCCCAATCATAAAAAAGACTGTGTCCGAATTCCTCCTTGGGATTATGATCTGCGCCATAGTAATCTGACACTTCATATTCTTGTAACCGCCTTTCAGAACTGTTGCCTTCAGGACGCTTGATCATGTGGTTGGTTGTCATACAAATCTTGGGAGACAGGCTTGCAGGAATGACTACTTCTGTCTTATATTTCCTTTCAATGGTGAAGTCATCCGCACTGTAGTTATACCAGTTTTCGATAGATTCATGCCGTCCTACATCGTTGACTAAAATGATATCAGTGAAAGCATCAACCCGTTGCATAAGAAATCGGGGAGAACCTTTCTTTTTTCCACTGAGCTCTACCATGTTACGCATGTATGATAGGGCCTTAAATAGCAGACTCTTTCCTGTACCGCCATTATGGGTTTCTTCTTCACCAATGATCTGGTCTATCAAAACAATAATCTTGGGATTGGCCGGGTCTTTATATTGATGTAATAAATACCCGATAGCAGCCATCAGAGATAGGTATCGCATGCGCTCCCTGCCACACAGATTCCAAACGAACTGCTTAAATTCCCCTCGCTTACGTTGTAGTTTTCTACGGTATCTTCTTGGGATAATGCTGCCCTCAAAAACCTTGTTTTCAAAGACGGTGTAGGCGATCTCCTCAACGCTGTCTGCAGTTGTCTTTATTATGCAGTTTTGGTAGAAGAAAAAACAAGCCTCCTTACTGTCATGTTTGGTTATCCCTTCAATGTGAGGAAGAAAATCCAGTGCATTCTTTTCTAAAGAGTACCGACTTGTTTCAGTGATCAAGTTTAATATTTCAGAAGCAGTGATCTCCTTGGAATTCTTTGGAAAATGCTTTTCGACATATTGAACAAGTATTTTCCTGAGCTCGGTGCCATCAATTACCCGAATAATATTGCCTGAAACTTGACAAAGGTGAGTGTTGCCAAAAATATCACAGAGATAAATTCCTACCCGGACATTTAGAAATTGTATCAGGGTATAATAAAGAAGAACAATTCTTTCTTTCTTGAAAGTCCAAAAGACCAGATTTTGTTTTCGCATCTGGTCAATGAACTCGTTGGCCGCTAAAAATTTTCGAACATCAATTCTATTTTCCATCTTGAACAGATTTTAGAAATGATTCTATTTCCGATTGCTTGTAGCGAACAGCTTTTCCAATTTGGTGATAAGGAAAATTCTTGTGTTCTCTTCTCAGATTGTAAACCTGGCTTTTGGAAATTTTAAAGATTGAACAGACCTGCTTGATATTAATGAAACCTTCTTCCTGAGAGGAAGGATTTGCAGGTTTGAACTGTTGTAGTGCTGAGCCTACTGAAGAATTGATTTCTTCCCGAAGCTCTCTTCTGAAAATCTCAAATAATTGAGAAGAGTGGTAACTTAATTTTTCTGTAAACATCATTAACTAATTTTGAATTAATGATGCAAGTATATAGAGTATAGCCCGCTAAATTAGAGGTGTTAAGATCGACGTAGAGAACTACGTATTGTGCGTAGAATGCGTAAATTATTTAACCCTGGAAATCAAAAATGTTCGCTTTTTTTTGAGCTTTCTTTAGTTCCGCTGTAATAAGTGATACGGTATTTTTTGCAGTATTATTATAATGTGTTTCCAAAATTGATTTCTGGTCTTCAAGACTTTTGTTAACATTCAATGTTTTGCTCAAAGTTTTACGGGCATAATGAAAGTTAATAAATTGTATAAAACCAATTTTCGGCTTTTCAATATCCAAGTCTTCATATAATTTAAATAAGTAGTGTCTGAACAATTTTAAGGTTACACCACTTTTTAATGAAATATTCAAAAATCTGAGATTAGTATCATTGTTTTTGAAATTAAAACTGTTAAATAGTAACGCATTAAAGCTATCTGGGGATAAGCACTGTTGTATATAGTGGAAAGTCTCTGTATGTGAAGAAAGAAAATCTTCAAGAGATTGATCTATATTAATCCTATCAGAATTACTGTAAACAGACTCTAACTGTCTATTTATCAAAGTTTTTGGGAATGAATACTTTTCTAAATTATCAGGATCTAAAGAATGGGTTAGAGATAGAGAAGTCTTAGAAAATGAAAAGTTGTTTAAAATTTCAGGCAACACAGCGAACTCATTTTGCTTTCTATTTATCCAAGAATCTGTAAGAGGAAATTCAAAGGGGTAGAAATGCTCAGCAATGTCAAATTCACGATAGGGGTCTTCAATTTGTTCTGTAATAGCGGGAGACCTATAAGAAAGCAAATCTATTTCCTTATCCTCTAGGTAAGAATATATCTCTGGTTTTTCATGTAAATAGCGATACACATAATCGAAATGGCTTTCGCTGCGATTTCTTTTCAAGTTAATAATTGATCTCGGATTTTTATACTTTGCCTTGTAGTAAGTTTTAAAGATTTCATCCCTAACAAAATTTTCAATAATGCTCATAAAAGCATTTCGCTCTGAATTTGGTAATTCTAGAACACGCAATTTTAATAAATCGACGGTTGATTCTTTTGTCTCCAATAACTCTACTAGTGTATGCCGGTATTTTTCAGGAAACCCATCAACAATCTTCTGATGGCTTAATTTCTGAGTAGGATCAATACTCATTTTTCAAAACTTTTTCTGCTTTTAAGTCCACCAAATATAATGGTTTGTCATGAGAAAATGTTTTAATACACCAAGGTCTCATTTTATCATCCAATTTGAAAATACAGAAACCACTCGATCTCTGTAAAGTGTTTCTGGGCGGGACTTGCGAAAGAATCGTGAGTATATTCTGAAGCAGAACTATTTTTATAGGATTGAACACTGTGGAAATTTAGAGAATGAATTTAGAGGAGAAGTCAATAATATTGCGAGCTACGAATGAAAATCAACAAAAAAACCCGCAACATTGTTACGGGTTTCTTGGGTGGTGCCTCCAGGAATCGAACCAGGGACACAAGGATTTTCAGTCCTTTGCTCTACCAACTGAGCTAAGGCACCAGTTGCTTTTAAAAGCGGTCGCAAATATAATTTCATTTTTAAAAACTCACAAAGGAAATTTTAAAAATTTGCTTTTGTACCTTTGATTTTTCAATTGAAATTGCATGAATTTAGTGTTGGATGTCGGGAACACCCGAGTGAAATTGGCTGTTTTTCAGCAGGATGAAATTTTAGAGAAGGCGATTTGTTCGTCGGAAAATTTTTTTGAAATCTCTGGAAAATTATTTCAGAAATACCCGGGAATTGGTCAAGGAATTGTTTCCAATGTGGGGAAATTACCCGAAAATATGCTGGAGAAGCTTCCGGAAAACATCAAAATGCTGCATCTGGATGGGGGAATGAAGCTGCCTTTCCGCATTAAATACACTACACCCCAGAGCCTGGGAAAAGACAGGATCGCGCTGATAGCTGCTGCGGTACAGCAATATCCCGGAAAGAATGTTCTGGTGATCGATGCCGGCACCTGTATAACCTATGATTTTAAAAATTCCCATGAGGAATATCTTGGTGGGGCCATTTCGCCCGGAATGAAAATGAGATTTAAAAGCTTGCACAAGTTTACAGCGAATTTGCCGTTAATAACAGCGAAGCCGGAAGCCGATCTTATTGGTAACTCCACCGAAAACAGCATTTTATCCGGAATTATTAACGGTCTAAAAATGGAATTAAAAGGCATTATCCAGTCGTATGAGTCTGAATTTGAACATTTAACAGTTATTTATACGGGAGGAGATAGTCAATTTTTGTCTATACCATTAAAAAATAGCATATTTGCGAACTCAAATTTTTTGTTGGAAGGACTGAATTTCATTCTAGAATTTAACATCAATCAATGATTAAACGATTATTAGCAATCGTACTTCTCTTTATAGTCTTTAAGGCTGAAGCCCAGGAAAATGTATCGTCTCCCTATTCGTACTACGGAATAGGCCTGACTAATTTCAAAGGAACAGTGAGCAATCGCTCGATGGGTGGACTGAGTATACTTACCGATAGCATTCATGTAAATCTTCAAAATCCTGCCAGTTATGGTAGGCTGAAACTTACGAATTTCGTCGTGGGCGGAAGTCATGAACGCGTAACTTTGAAAACCGATGAAGCAAGTGATAATGCGAAGATCAGCTCGCTGGATTACCTGGCCCTGGCCATGCCGCTCGGGAAAGGATTTGGAGTTGGTTTCGGGGTAATCCCTTACACTTCAGTAGGATATCGAATTCTTGATTTAAATGATACAGATGGTGCGCGCCTGAGTGGTAGAGGCGGTATGAACAAGGTATTCTTTTCCGCAGGTTATGAGTTTAGCCAAGCCTTAAGTATTGGTCTGGATGCGCAGTATAACTTCGGGAATTTCCAGAATCGCCGTACCATCGTAGAACAAGGCTTGCAGTATGGAACCCGTGACATTAATAGGTCTGATATCAAAGGTTTTAATTTCAATATCGGCGCAAATTATCAGAAGACCTTTGAAAACAATCTCCAACTCCATGTTTCGGGAACTTATTCCCCGGAAGTCGACCTGAACTCGGATAACTTCCGAGAAGTATCAACGATCCTTTTAGGGTCTGATGGTAGTGAGAATGTGGTAGATAGCCGTGAAATTAATGTAGATAATAGTACCTTTACAAATCCGTCTAAGTTGAGTTTGGGTGCAGGTATTGGGAAACAGAATAAATGGTTCATCGGTGCAGAATATGTGGCACTGGGGACTTCCTCTTACCAGCGAAGCTTTGATTTTCGTAATGATGGGGGAGAATTTGAAGATGCGACGCAGGTAAAGCTTGGAGGTTATTTCATTCCGAAATATGATTCTTTTACCAATTATTTCGATCGAGTGGTGTATCGTGCAGGATTTCGTTATGAAGGAACCGGTTTGATTGTTCAGAACGAATCTATAAAAGAGTTTGGCATGTCTTTTGGATTAGGATTGCCGATGGGTCTCAGATCTACTGATCCTTTCTCCAATATTAACCTCGGAATCGAGCTAGGACGGAGGGGTACGACAGATCAGGGACTTATTCAGGAAAACTTTTTAAGACTGTCTATAGGGCTGTCTTTAAATGATAAATGGTTCACCAAAAGAAAATTTTATTAACCACAATAACAAGAAGATGAAAAAGAGAATTTTAATGCTTTTAACGGTTGCCTTAGCAGGTTCGGGGTTGGCCAACGCACAAGCCGACTGTGCCAGAGAAGCTGCTTTAGCATATGACCAGGCTAAAGCAAAGAACTATGACGCGGCATTACCGGCTTTACAGAAAATTAGAGAAACCTGTCCTAAGTACAGTATGGCTACCTATCAGTACCTGGAGAGAGCTTTAGAGGCTAAGATCGATAAGGCTCCGGAAGGACAAAAAGAGCAATATGTAGAAGACCTGATCGAGGTTTGGGAGCAAAGATTAGAGCTTTACCCAGAGAAAACTCAAAAAGGTAAAATCTATGCAGATATCGCTCAGTTAAAATATGATAACAAACTAGGTGATGAAGAAGAGCTTTATGAAGCTTATGATAAAGCCTGGAATGAAGATAAAGAGAGCTTTACCAGCCCAAAAGGTCTTTATGCTTACTTTGATCTTGTAGTGAATATGCAGGATGCTGGTGAGAGAAGCCTTCAGGATGTTTTTGATCAATACGATAAAGTATTCGGAAAGATCGAGCAGGAAGAAAATGATGCTGCCGAAGCATTGGCTCCATTGTTGAAAAAACAGGAAGAAGGTGAAGAATTGACTGCGAAGGAGAAAAAGCAGATCAAATATTCTGAAATCAACCTGAACAACTATAGTAAAGTTAAAGCTGCTTTGAACGCTAAATTAGGTGCGAGAGCAGATTGTGATAACCTGATCCCGCTTTACAAGAAAGATTTTGAAGCTAAGAAAACAGACGTAAGCTGGTTGAGAAATGCCAACGCAAGACTTTCAGCTAAAGATTGTACTGAAGACCCACTGTTCGTTCAGGTTTCTGAAGCACTTCATAAACTAGAACCTTCTGCAAAATCTGCCTTTTCATTGGGTCAGTTAGCAGAAGCTAATGGAGACGGAGCAAAAGCTTTACAGTACTATAACGAAGCTGCTGAATTAGAGACTAACAAGTCAGACAAAGCGAGAATCTATTACAGAATCGCTGGTAACTACAAAGATAAAGGTAGCTACGGTCAGGCCAGAAGTTTCTACAGAAAAGCACTTGACGCGAAGCCATCACTAGGATCAGCTTACCTGCAGATCGCCAGTATGTATGCAAAAAGCGCAAACAGCTGTGGTACTGATACTTTTACAAAAAGAGCGGTGTACTGGTTGGCAGCAGATTATGCTTCCAGAGCGGCGAGGGTAGATCCATCGATCGCAAGCAATGCAAACCAGGCTGCCAGTTCTTATAGAGGTCTTGCTCCACAGAAGTCTGATATCTTCCAGTCTTCTTACAATGCAGGACAAACAATCAGCATAGGATGCTGGATTGGTGAGAGCGTTCGCGTTCCGAACCTATAAAATGAAACAAACATATAGGAATATAATTTCAGGCATTGTCACGCTAATTGGCGTGACAATGCTTTTTTCATGTGAAGGGAATCTACAGCAGGTGCGAGCTTTCGGGATGGAAGGTGATGCGCCGCAAGCCATTGCAGAAGGGATTAATTTAAAGTATACTGATTCTGGCCGACTCGTTGCCACGCTGAAAGGGGCTAAAATGTATGATTATACCAATAAATCCTTTCCGTACCGCGAATTTCCCGAAGGTGTGCAGGTAGAATTTTTTGATGAGAACAATAAGAAAAGCACTGTTTACGCAAATTATGGAATCATTTACGATCAGACTGATCTCATCGACCTGCAGGGAGATGTGAAAATTGTTACGGCAGATAGCACTATCCTGGAAGGCGATCAGTTGTTCTGGGATCAGGCGAAGAGCTGGATCTTTACAGATGAACCCAACACCATATGGTTTCCCAATGGAGCCGTGAACCGCGGGAGTGGTTTTGATTCTAATCAGAATTTCACTAATTTCCGTTCAAGAACAAACACCGGAGTACAAATAATAGAAGAGGAAAAAGATGAGTAAATATTTTCGATATTTTGAATATGCGTACCTGATTTTTGCCGCATTTTTCCTGTTTGAAGCAGTGAGAATTTGGAATTCAGAAAGAAGTCGTGCCTATATTTTCCTGTTTTTCGTCGCAATTGCCGTATTCATGTTTTTCTTCAAGCGTCGTTTCAGGCGTAGATTCGAGGAGCGAAACAAATAGCCCTGATGGAGGTTGATTTATTGATCATTTTTCTGTGTTTGCTGCTTTCAGCCTTTTTTTCGGGTATGGAGATCGCATACGTCTCGTCTAATAAGATATTTATCGAAATTGAGAAAAGACAGAATGATTTTCTGGCCAAAGTTCTCAAAAGACTCACCAAAAAACCTTCCAAATTCATTGCAACCATGCTCGTGGGGAACAATATTGCCCTGGTGGTGTATGGTTTTTTCATGGGTGACCTGCTCATGGCCTGGCTGGAAGGAATGCGTCCTTTGGAAAGTGCGTTTCTGAATTATCTGGTAACCGATCTGAGCCTCTTTACCCAAACCATCATTTCTACGCTCATCATTTTGCTTACAGCAGAATTTCTTCCGAAGGTGTTCTTTCAGATCTATGCCAACAGCATGCTGAAGCTTTTTGCCATTCCGGCTTACCTTTTTTATATCGTTTTTAGCTTTATTTCGTCTTTTGTGATCTGGATTTCAGATCTTATTCTGAAGCGTTTCTTTAAAACCGAGGGAGACGAGGTGCAGCTTGCTTTCAGTAAAGTGGAATTGGGAAATTTTATCACCGAGCAGATGGAAACGGTGGAAGAAGATGATGAAGTAGACAGTGAAATCCAGATTTTTCAGAATGCATTGGAATTTGCCGATATCAAAGCCCGCGAAGTGATGATCCCGCGTACCGAAATTATTGCGGTAGATCAGAATGTGGCGCCAAAAGACCTTGTTCAGACTTTTACCGAAACCGGTTTGTCTAAAATCCTCATTTACAACGATACCATTGATGATATCATTGGATACGTGCATTCTTTTGAACTCTTCAAAAAACCAAAGACCATCAAGTCGATTTTGCTTCCGGTAGTGTTTGTGCCCGAAACCATGTGGGTGAAGGATGTGCTGAACATCCTGATCAAAAAACGGAAAAGTATCGCGGTGGTGATCGATGAATACGGAGGCACCAGCGGCATGATGACGGTGGAAGATATCGTGGAGGAACTTTTCGGGGAGATCGAAGATGAACATGACTCTGCCGTACTCACCGAAGAAAAACTGGGAGACGCGCACTTCAAGTTTTCAGCAAGGCTCGAGGTGGATTATCTGAATGAGAATTACCGGGTGGAAATTCCGGAAGGAGAAAATTACGAAACGCTCAGTGGTTTTATCCTGAATCACACGGAAGAAATACCCCAACAGGGAGAGCTAATTAACATTGATCATTTCGAAATAAATATCCTTGAAACTTCCAATACGCGCATCGAATTAGTCGAGCTTAAAATCAAAGAAGAAGACTAATTTCGGAAAGTTAAGATTTTGCTAATTTTAAATTTTATTATTAGCCTAAAAGCCTTATTTTCGCCCCCTGTATTTTGATAAAATAATTCCAAATGGCAGTTTTAAATAAGATCAGACAAAGGTCTGTTTTCCTGATTATTATTATCGCTTTAGCGCTATTTTCTTTCGTGCTGGCCGATGTGATTAGAAATGGAGGTTTGAGTTCGGGGAATTCCCAAAATGTGATCGCTACCGTGAACGGTAAAGATATCGATCGCCAGGAATTTGCCCAGCAAGTAGAGAATTTCGAAAGAAATATGGGTGGTAACATGAGTACTACTCAGGCAGTGAATCGTATCTGGGATGAAAGACTTCGCCAGGTGATCATTGAGGAGCAAATCGAAGAACTTGGGATTCGTGCCGGGGACGGCCAGGTGACTAACCTGGTTCGCACGCAAATGGCGAATAACCCAAATTTCCTGAATGAGGCCGGAATGTTCGACGAGAACAGGCTTCGTGAGTATGTGGCAAATCTAAAGGCTTCTTCCCCGCAGGCTTATGAACAGTGGGTACAGTTTACAGATAATCTTCGCGAAACTGCCAAGATCAATAACTACTACACGATGGTAGGTGCCGGTATTGGTGCTACCGAAAAAGAGGGAGAGCTGGCTTACCAGTTTCAGAACAATAACGTGAACCTGAAATATGTTCAGATTCCTTACGACAAGATCCCTCATAGTGAAGCCCAGGTAAGTAAATCTGAAATCAGTGATTACATCAAGTCACACCCGGAAGAATTCAAGAAGGAAGCTTCCAGAAGCATTCAGTATGTGGTATTTGATGAAACTGCTTCAAACGATGACAAGACGGAATCTCAGGATGCTCTTAAAAAACTTCGCGGTGAGCGTGTAGAGTACAACGCGGCGATTAGCGCGAACGATACACTTCCAGGTTTTGACAATGCCGATGACTACGAAGATTTCGTGAACAATAATTCAGATCTTCCTTTTGAAGGGCGTTATAAATTCCGAAATGACCTGAAAGGGGAATACAGTGATACTTTGTTCAACCTGAATGAAGGCGACGTGTATGGTCCTTATGAAGAAAATGGATACTGGAAAATGAGCAAAATGCTCGAGTCTAAGGAAATTCCAGATTCAGTTAAAGCCAGCCATATTTTGGTGGCTTACCAGGGTACGCGCCTTGGTGCCGGGCTTTCCAGAACCAAATCTGAAGCAAAGGAACTGGCAGATAGTATCGCCCGTGTTGTTAAGGCAGATACGGCTAAATTTGCACAATTAGCTGTTGAATTTTCAGCAGATCAAACTGCTCAGCAGAATAATGGAGATTTAGGATATTTTACTCCCGGAGCCATGATTCCTGAATTTGAACAATATGCTTTTGGTGCAAAAACCGGAGATGTTGGAGTGGTGGAAACTCCGCTTGGATACCATGTGGTTGCCGTAAAAGATCAAACAACTCCTGCGAAGGCGGTTAAGATCGCCACAATTGCCAGAGAGATTACTCCTTCTGAAAAGACGATGAACAATCTTTTCAATGAAGTGACCAAGTTTGAGATCGCTGCTGCTGAAGGTGACTTTTCAGAAGTTGCTAAAGAAGGTGGTTATGAAGTCAAGACGGTTCAGGATATGAAAGCTATGGACGAGAACATTCCTGGAGCCGGTGCTCAGAGAAGAATCGTTCAGTGGGCGTTTGGCGAGGATGCGAAAACAGGAGATGTGAGAAGATTCGATACCAATAATGGTTATGTGGTCGCCCAGTTGACTGAAAAGAGTGATGAAGGCCTGATGAGCGCAGAAGATGCTTCTTCTATCGTTACGCCAATTCTTCAGAATAAGAAAAAGGCAGAGATCATTAAATCCCAGATCAAGGGTCAGTCTCTTGACCAGATCGCCCAAAATCAGGGTGTGAGCGTTCAATCGGCTGATGCGATCAACCTGGCGCAACCAACACTTACAGGTGCGGGTAGTGAGCCACGAGTGGTAGGGACTGCTTTTGGATTGAAAGAGGGAGAAACCAGCCAGCCGATTGCCGGTAATAAAGGAGTGTATGTGGTGCAGGTGGTGAGCAAATTCGAAGCTCCAAAAATGGATTCTTACAAACCATTTGCCCAGCAGCAAAGCATGGCTACAAGGGCTCAGGCAACCATGGGTGTTTTTGAAGCGCTCAAAGAGAAAGCTGAGATTGAAGATAATCGTTCAAGGTTCTATTAATAGAAACCGAAAACAATAGAAAAAAGCCCCGCAATATTGCGGGGCTTTTTTTATAAGATCAAATCCTGATATCGGAAAATGGTATGATAATTTTTATTTCGGAAGTAATTTTCTGCTTGCTCGTTGCCTGTGGCCAGAACAAAATCACCACCCCAGCCGCCGAGGCTTTTGATGCTTCCTGGAAAATCCGGAAACAGTTCGTTTTTTACCTGCGGAAGGGCAATTGCCTGCGAGATGAGCGCTTCGTGGGTATTTAACAGTAGTTCGAATGTCGGCAGATCTTCGCACTGCATGATCTGTTCGGTCAATCCGGAAATTTTTTCTACCAGCTTTTGGATCTCGCTCTCCTGAGCCTTATAGCGGGCAATTGCCTGCCTGCTGTTTTGCTTGCGGTTAAGATACACGAAGAACAGCTCGTCCTGGAATGGCGGATTAAAATCGGCCTTGAAAACTGCTGGTTTCCCGGTTCCGAGTTGATAGGTAATAGGTTGGTCATTTGCCGCTGCAGCCAGGTCGTAACCGCTCCCTCCAAACGTATTGGCGAGTAGGTCAAAGGCGTCGATTTCCAGCCACTGCGCTAGGTTGTTGATTAATGTGGAGGAAGTTCCCAGTCCCCAACTTCTGTCAAAATCTAGTCGCGTGGTGATAGTAAAACCCTTTCCGTGGAAAAAACCAGGCTTTTTATCAAAACAGTGATTAAGGATCTGCTCCAGTCTTTCAACCAGCTTCTTTTCTTCCTTATCAGCTGAATGGGCTGCACTCAAAATACCGTTTTCAGAAATTTGCATACGCGTTTCAAACCAGGTGTTGCCATTCGCATCCAGGCTCTTCCATTGAATGATACCCGGACTTCCTGAAAGACTGACTTCCATGCTCTGGCCAAATTTCGTGGGGAGGGCCAGTGCTTTTGCTCCGTCCAGAACAGCATATTCCGCAGTTAAAAGAATTTTTCCGTTGCTCTTAAAGTTCATTGGCACGAAGTTTTTCCAGTTGCTCGATGACGCTGCTGTGAGTGATTGTATGATGGGTGAAGAAATCTACCATTTTTTTCTTCTCTTCCTTGGTGGCCTGGTGCTGGTTCAGGATATTCATCAGGTGCATTTTCATATGTCCCTGCTGGATGCCAGTGGTGATGAGCGATCGCAGGGCGGCAAAATTTTGAGCCAGTCCGGCAACCGCAGCGATTTTCATTAGTTCCAGGGCGTTCGGTCGCTGGAGAATGTCCAGCGCCAGTTTTACCAGTGGATGCAGGCTGGTAAGGCCGCCAACGGTTCCCAGGGCAAGTGGGATTTCGATCCAGAACCGGAATATCCCGTTTTTTATTTCGGCGTGCGTCAGGCTGGTGTATCGGCCATCTTTAGAAGCGAAGGCGTGCACACCGGCTTCCACTGCCCGAAAATCATTTCCGGTAGCCAGAACAACGGCATCGATCCCATTCATGACACCTTTGTTATGGGTCACCGCACGATAGGGTTCCACTTCAGCGATATTCACTGCCTGCACAAATTTCTCAGCGAATTCCTCACCGCTCAAATGACTGTCTCCGCCAAGGTCATCAACTTTGCACGAAACTTCGGCGTAAACGAGGCATTCCGGGACATAATTGGAAAGGATGCTCATGATCACGGTGAGCTGCTCTTTTGGTAAATTTGTTTCCAGTACTTCGGCGAATTTCTCCAGGCAGGAATTGATGAAATTGGCACCCATCGAATCGCGTGTGTCGAAAGTGACAAATAGCTGGAAATATTCTTTGAGTTCTTTTGTTTTGTCTACCAGGTCGATGCTGAGGATGCCGCCTCCTCTTTTTTCCATATTTTGGGTGATGGGCTTTGCAGCTTCCAGCATTTTTGGTTTTAATTGTTCGATGGTTTTCTCCAGTTCGATCCGGTCACCACTATACTTGAAATGAACCTGACCAATTTTCTCGGTACTGATCACGCGGGCTTTGAAACCACCTCTTTCACTCCAGAATTTCGCTGCTTTACTGGCTGCTGCAACCACCGAACTTTCTTCGATGACCATAGGGAGCGTCAAATATTCTTCATTGATCAGAAAATTGGGAGCGAGCCCTAGCGGAAGGTAGAAGTTCGATATGGTATTCTCGATGAACTCGTCATGAAGTTGCTGAAGTTTAGCATCCGCATTCCAGTATTGTTTCAGGACTTTTTCAGCTTCCGGAGAACCTTCGCAAAAATTCTCCACCAACCAGTCGATTTTTTCAGTTTTTGGTAGTTTGGAGAACCCGTTTATAGATTTTGCCATTTTATCATGTTTCAGGATTTCAAAGATACAATTCCTGAATTTACCCGGTTCTGCAGAAAATGGAATTCCCTACCGATATTCCTCAATTTTTTAACACATTGTTAGTATTTAACAGCATTCCATCATCATTTTTTGCCTAAATTTTAGTAAACTTGGCCTTCGTTAAATATTCTCAAATTTTTATGAAGTTCTCGAAACTACTGGTTGCATTTCTTTTTGCAACAACCACTGCGATCTTCGCGCAGGATAAAAAAATTACTCTCGAGGAGATTTGGAGTGGAAATTTTGTTCAACAGCGACTGCAATCGCTTCAGTCTTTAAATAATGGCAGTGAATATGTGGTGCTGAATTACGATCAGGCCAATGGTACCACGAGCATCGATGCGTATAGTTACAAAACCGGGAAACAAACCCGCACAATACTGAATTCGGCTAATCTGGAAGCAATCAAAAATTTCCAGGATTTCAGTTTTAGCAAGGATGAAAAGAAGATCTTATTATCTACGGAAGTGGAACCGATCTATCGTCATTCCAGCCGGGATATTTTTTATGTGTACGATACCGAATCTGAAAAACTTAGCAAGCTTAGCGATAAGAAGATTCAGGAGGCCAGTTTTTCTCCTGATAATTCCAAAGTGGCCTATGTTTATGAGAACAATATTTATTACCTCGATCTGGCAACCGGAAAAGAAACTCAGGTCACTACAGATGGTGAAATCAATAGCGTGATCAACGGGATTACCGATTGGGTTTACGAGGAAGAATTCAGCTTTGTGAAAGCTTTTGCCTGGAACCCAACCGGGGAAAAGATCGCTTACATGCGTTTTGACGAAGCCGGCGTGCCGGAATTTTCAATGGATCTGTTCGGGAAAGATCTCTATCCGCAGCAGGAAGTGTTCAAATATCCAAAGGCCGGAGAAAGCAATTCTAAAGTGAGCCTGCATATGTATGATGTGGCAGGTGGAAATTCCGAAGAAATCAAACTTGGCGACTACAATGATTTTTACATTCCGAGGATCAAATGGACGAATGACCCGATGCTGCTGAGCGTTCAGGTCCTGAACCGTCATCAGAATAACCTGGATTTGATTTTCGTGAATGCGGCTGATAATTCTGCTGCAGTGGTGATGAACGAAACCGATAAGGCTTATATTGATATTACTGATAATTTGACCTTCCTGAGCGATAACAGTTTTATCTGGACTAGCGAAAAGGATGGATGGAATCACATTTATCATTATTCCGAAGAAGGAAAGCTGAAAAACCAGGTGACCAGCGGTAATTGGGAAGTGACCAATTATTACGGCTACGATCCCAAATCCAAAAAGATTTTTTACCAGAGTACGGAAAACGGAAGTGTAAACCGTGATGTTTACTCGATCAGGCTTAACGGAAAATCTAAAACACGATTGACGAACCAGACAGGGACAAATAGTGCTGATTTCAGTGCGGATTTTACCTTTTTCATCAATGCTTTTTCAAATACTGAAACTCCTACGATCTATACTTTGAGAGATTCAAAAGATGGGAAAATCGTACGCGAAATTCAGAATAATAAGAAATTGCTGGAAAAAGAACAGTCATACCAGTTTTCGCCTAAAGAACTTTCTACTATTGAGGTTAACGGCGAGGAACTGAATATGTGGATGATCAAACCGGCTAATTTCGACGCTTCCAAGAAATACCCACTGTTGATGTATCAGTATTCCGGGCCAGGCTCACAGTCGGTTTCCAATTCGTATTTCGGTACGAACGATTACTGGTACCAGCTTCTGGCGAATGAAGGTTATATCATCGCCTGCGTGGATGGTCGTGGAACCGGGTTTAAAGGAGCCGATTTCAAAAAGGTGACTTACAAGGAACTTGGGAAATACGAAGTGGAAGACCAGATCGCGGCGGCGCAGAAACTGGGAGAAAGAGCGTATATCGATGCCAGCAGAATGGGAATTTGGGGATGGAGTTACGGAGGTTTCATGTCTTCCAACGCCATTTTGAAAGGGAATGATACCTTTTCCATGGCCATTGCCGTCGCACCGGTGACAAGCTGGAGGTTTTACGATTCCGTTTATACGGAAAGATATATGCAGACTCCGCAGGAAAATGCTTCGGGTTATGACGAGAATTCCCCGTTGAACCATGTTGAAAAACTAAAAGGCGATTACCTGCTCATCCATGGTGGTGGAGACGATAATGTGCATGTTCAGAATACCATGCGCATGGTTGAAGAGCTGGTGCAGGCCAATAAGCAATTCCGCTGGGCGATCTATCCGGACAGGAACCATGGGATTTATGGAGGCAATACCAGGCTGCATCTGTATACGATGATGACCAATTTTATACTTGAAAAACTTTAAGAACGAATTCAAAATTTATGAATAAAGCAAAGGCAATCGAGAATCAAAAGGAATTATTCGGGCACCCGCTGGGGCTTTACATCCTTTTCTTTACAGAATTATGGGAGCGTTTTTCCTATTATGGGATGCGCGCCCTGTTTACTTTATTCCTGGTGGCTGAAACCACTTCAGATAATCCAGGTTTTGGCTGGACCAATGAAGAAGCGCTGGCATTATACGGCTGGTATACCATGCTCGTGTACGTGTCGTCTATCCCGGGCGGATGGGTGGCAGATAAGCTGCTTGGCCAGAAGAAAACAGTGATGTTGGGAGGAATCCTGCTCTGTATAGGTCACTCGGTGCTGGCTTTTGATTCTGAAATTTCTTTTTATATCGGTTGTCTATTTATCATTCTTGGGGTTGGAGGTTTAAAACCGAATATTTCCTCGATGGTAGGTGGATTGTATAAGCAGGGCGACGAACGTAGAGATCTAGGTTTCTATATTTTTTATATGGGAATTAATATTGGTGGTTTTCTGGCCCCTATTCTCTGCGGAATCCTGGCTCAGAAATACGGGTGGCACTACGGTTTCGGTCTTGCCGCTATCGGGATGTTCCTTGGTCAGGTCGTTTACATCTGGGGGCAAAAGCATCTGAAGCATGTTGGAAATCTTATTTCCCGAAAAAATGAAGCCGATAAGGCCATTCTCGATAAACCACTTACCAGCATCGAAAAAGATCGAATCAAGGTCTTGTTATTGTCCTTCCTGCTCATTATCCTTTTCTGGGCTGCTTTCGAACAGGCCGGAGGTCTAATGAACTTATATGCACAGCAAAAGACCGATCGTACGATCTTCGGAATGACCATTCCGGCTTCCGTATTCCAGTCGGTTAACTCCTTCTTTATCATTACGCTGGCAACAGTGGTGGGAAGATTCTGGTACAAATGGAAACAAAAAGGTAACGAAGCTTCTTCCATTTTTAAAATGGCAGTGGGGATTATCATCATGGCCTTAGGGTTTGGATTCATGAGTGCCGCTTCGGTTCAATTCGAAGAAACAGGTTCCTCGGCCATGTACTGGTTGATTCTGGCTTATTTGTTCCATACTATTGGAGAATTGTGTGCGTCGCCGGTTTCCCTTTCTTTTATTACCAAACTGGCTCCGCTGAAATATGCTTCCATCATCATGGGGCTTTACTGGGCCGCTACCGGCTTCGGAAATAAAATTGCCGGTCTCATCGGGGAATCTGCCCAGTCATTAGGAGATTTCGAAGTTTTTACGGGTATCCTGGTGATCTGGTCTTTGATCGGGGTGGTGGTGATCCTGCTTCTGAAGCCTTTAAAAAGATTGACTCATGGAGCGGAAGATGCGACCATGGAAGAAGGAATTCCAGAAGAAACAACGGTGGAATAATCTAAAAAACTTACAGCAATGGATATAGCATTATGGTTACTGATCATTGGTTGGATATTCGTACTACTATGGGTGCCGTTCATTATTTACACCAATAAAAAGTCACATCCCAAAGCGCTTTTTGTTCTATTCTTTGCTGAAATGTGGGAACGTTTCTCCTACTACGGGATGCGGGCGCTGCTGGTGCTGTACATGACGAAAGTCCTGTTCATTGACCTGGCTCAGAATGTCGCGGAATCCCAGGCTTACGGGATCTATGGGTCTTACACCGCAATGGTCTATCTCTTCCCGGTTATTGGAGGTCTGGTGGCCGATAGGCTGCTGGGTTTCAAGAAAACGATTATCTGGGGAGGTATCCTCATGGCGCTAGGTCATTTTACCCTTGCCTTACAGGGAATTGAAAACCTGGAAGGGAATATGCCGTTTTTCTTTGCAGCTTTGTCGCTGATCATCGTAGGAAACGGTTTCTTTAAACCCAATATCAGTTCTTTCCTGGGAACTTTCTACGAAACTGATGATCCAAGAAAGGATGGAGCTTTTTCCATTTTTTATATGGGGGTTAACATCGGGTCATTCCTGGCGACACTTACCTGCGGTTACGTAGGTCAGGAAATCAATTGGCATTACGGTTTCGGCCTCGCCGGTATAGGGATGATGCTGGGACTGATCATGTTTTATCTCGCTTCTAAAACCAATATGCTTCAGGGAAAAGGTGGAGAACCTGAAGAAGTTACCGCCGGAGATCGAAAATTGTTTGGAATGAAACCAACAATTGCGGTTTATGCCCTGTCGCTGCTGGCAATTCCCGTTTGTGCTTTCATGCTTGATTTAAGTGACTTTATGGCGGGAGCCCTAATCGTCATTTCATTGGGGATCATTGCGTACCTCATATTCCAGGCTGTTACCAATAAAAATAAAGTGGAGGGCCAGCGAATACTTGTAGTTGTCGTATTATTCTTTTTTCATGCTGTTTTCTGGGCGTTGTTTGAACAGGCCGGAGGTAGTTTAACCATTTTTGCTGATAAAAATGTAGACCGGTTGGTTGGTGGAACCGAAATACCGGCCTCCCTTTTTCAAAGTTTGAATCCGTTCTTTATCATGGTGCTGGCGCCGGTTTTCTCCTGGTTGTGGATCACTTTGAATAAAGCCGGAAAAGAGCCAAGTACACCCATGAAATTTGTGCTGGGACTGGCACAACTGGCACTAGGGTTTGCCGTGATCGTCCTGGGAGCGAAATTTTTTGCTTCGGGAGACGGGCTTGTCCCAATCGTTTTCCTGGCGCTAATGTATATGTTGCATACTATGGGGGAATTATCACTTTCACCCATCGGTCTTTCGATGGTAACCAAATTATCGCCTGCTAAGATCGTAGGTTTCGTTATGGGAGCCTGGTTCCTGAGTATCGCGCTTGCCAATAAAATGGCTGGTTTGATCGGTACGCTTACAACCAGTGAGGCAGTAGATGATAATACACCGGCAGCCGTGACACTTGGCATTTATTCCAATACTTATTTCATCTGGGGAGTTTGCGTAGTGGGCGGTGCCGCCTTACTTTTATTAGTTTTGGTACCTTTGTTACGGAAGTGGATGCATGGAATTCATTAAATTTGGGAATGAATTTTGTTTAACACGAGAAAAGGAAAAATGATGAAGAAAATTTTTGTATTGTTCGCGCTTCTATTGATTGCAGCTGCATCGCAGGCCCAGGAAATTAAATGGATGAGCATGAACGAAGCGCTTGCTGCACAAGAAAAGAACCCAAAGAAAATTTTTGTTGATGCATACACTACCTGGTGTGGTCCCTGCAAAATGCTGGATAAAAATACGTTCGGCAATAAAGACGTGGTCGAATACATCAATGAAAACTATTATGCTGTAAAGTTTAATGCGGAAGGAAACGAAACGATTCAGTATCGCGATAAAACCTTTAAAAATCCCTCTTTTGACGCTAACAGAACCGGGCGCAACAGTGTTCACGAATTTGCCCTGGCCATGGGGGTAAGCGCTTATCCTACTATGGTCTTTTTCGATGAAAAAGGAGAATTCCTAAGTCCGATTAAAGGGTATATGACTCCTAAACAATTGGAGATTTTTCTGAAGATCTTCGCGACCGATGATTATAAGACGGTCAAAACCGAGGAAGAATGGAAGAAATACCAGGAAGAATTCAAAGGGACTTTTTCCAGCTAGGTTAATCGCAATTTAAAATATAAGCTCCCTTTTCGGCAATCGCATGAAAAGGGATTTTTGCTTTTAGGGCCGTTCGTTTCCACCTGTCCTGGAAAGCCGGATAGTTACCGGCCGAAATAATAAGCTCATCGGGTTGCATTTCGGAAATGAGTCTGTCCAGGTTGATTTGCGGCGAATTAGTGAGTATGATCGCTTTGAAATGAACTTCGGAAGGTGTGTAAAGAGCGGCGCTATCCAGGATCAGAAAATTTTCCTCACAAAAGCTGAAAGTGTTTGGTAAATCTTGCATTTCCTGTATACGATTTTCACGGTGGTAATTCTGAATATTTTGATCATACAGTGAAAACTGTCTCGTTAGCAGCTGATGTTGTTTTTTCAGAATTATTTGATCGTTGTAGTTATCCAACACCAGTAACTGATCGGGGGTATTTCGGAAAAGTTGACACAAACAGATCACTTGAAAAACCAGTATTGAAAACAAGAATCCAATAACAAACCTGGAAGATTTTGAATAAAGCAGTAGGATCAGCAAAACCAAAATTCCATATGCACTCAGCAGTTGTAATTCCGAAAATGGAATGTCCTTCCAGATAAAGTTTTCCATGGAGGCAATTTTAAGAATGATCCAGTTCATGACCTTTAAAAGTTCACCGAGACCAACCAGCAGGAAACCGGGAAGCAGTTGAAAACTGGCTAGGATCACAACCAGAAAACCATAGATCAGCACGATTGCCAGGATAGGAATGATCAGGATGTTGGTGAGCAAAAACAAGCCCGGGAACTGATGAAAATAATATAGCGACAAGGGCAGGATCGCCAGTTGCGCCGCGATACTTACTGAGACCAGTTTCCAGAAATATTCCAGGGCTTTATGGGCAGGATGAACCAAATTTTCAATTTTCGGCTCGAAGAGAATAATTCCGAACACCGCAAGATAACTTAGCTGGAAACCAACCTGCAAAATATAATAGGGATTCAGCAGCAGTAGAAAAAAGAGGGAAACCAGAACGCTTTGGACCACGCGGGTTTTACGGTTCAACTGCATTCCTATAGCGATAAATGAAAACATGGCGGCGGCACGCACAACTGAAGGACTGAAGCCTGTTAGAAGTGCGAAGAACCACAAAATGATCAGGATTAAAATTATCTTCAGGATCTTCCCGTGTTTCAATTTTTCCAGAGGTTTCAGCAGAAAATTCAGGAAAAGCAGGAGTATTCCAATGTGTAGCCCGGAAATGGCCAGAATATGAACCGCGCCGGCCGCAGCATAATTTTTGTAGAGCTGTGTAGAGATTTCTGATCTTTCGCCTAACAGCAAGGCTTTCAGGATGGCTGATTCCTTGGATTTCAGGCCTTTGTTTTCCAGGTTTTTGATTACTTTCTTCCGAAGACTTTGAAAGGAAAAGTCGGTTTTTGGCAGGTAAAAGAGTTCCGCTGAAGATTTCAGGTAGCTTACTCTTTCAATTTTCTGGTTCTTCAGAAACCTGGAATAATCGAACCCACCAGGAATGTCATTTATAACGGCTTTGGTTAAATTATCGGGAAGTAATATGTGATTTCCTGGCTGAGGAAGCGTATCAGTCCCTTTTGGCAAATGCAGCAGGACTTTTCCCTGTATATGTTCCGTTTGATGGTTCTCATAGGTGGCTTCGATTTCTAAGAGGTAACGAAAATATTTTTCGGTTGGTTTCCATTCCTCTAAAACTTTAGCCTGAAGCACTTGTTTCTGTCCCTTTTTATGGATTACGTGGTCCGGGAGATGTTCCGGCATGGACATACTGGTAGCAAAAGCTCCGAGGAGAACCACAACGATAGCCATATTGAATGCAAACCAGTGGTCATCAAAAACCAGCTTTCGACTTCGGAAAAAACTGAAAACAAAAGTAGCGAGACCAATGAACAGCAACAGTGCCAGCATTTGAAGGTCCAGGCTGAAATTAAATGCCAGAATGATCCCGGAAATGAGATAAAAATTAAGCCTAAAGAAAATGGAATTCAGACTTTTCAAGCGCTGTGATTAACCCGCTGAAGATAAGTAAAAAATCACATGACCCGGCGGGCCATAACAAAATTTTGGTTCCAGTAAGGTTCTGACAGTGAGGAGATAATAACTCCTGCCGAAGTGGTAGAGTGTATGAAATAAATATCGTTATTTTCCACATTTATTACGAGTCCAACATGGTTGATGACCTTCTTGTTCTTGTTGGTTTCAAAAAACAGCAGATCGCCTTCGGCTACTTCCCGTAGGAATAATCTTTTTCCCTGAAGCGACATCGCTCTCGAGGTACGCGGAAGGGAAAGACCCTCTTCCTGAAAACTAACGTATATCAGGCCGGAACAATCCATTCCTTTTTTGTCGGTTCCGCCGTAACGATACTTTACTCCTTCGAATTTTTTTGCGTTTTTGATCACTTTGAAAGCTACTTTGCTGGCAGGTTCTGCATTTTCATCAACTTTATAATCGTTGATGGGTGCAGGGTTGTCACGAGATGATTCTTTTTTTGTGGTAACCACGTGATGTTTTGCCCCGCAGGAGCTGAGCGCGATCGTTAGTAAAAGGAGTAAGATTTTTCCACGCATATTAAGAACTGATTTTTTGATAGATCAATTGAGCTGTTTTCGCGCTGGCACCGGCTCCTCCCAGTTTTTGCTCCAATTCGAAATACTCATGAAATATTTTCTCCCGAACAGCAGGTTGCAGGATCTTTTCCAGTTCTATTTTCAGGTTTTTTGCCTGGAAATCATGTTGGATCAGTTCCTTCACGACCTCACGATCCATGATCAGGTTCACCAGGGAAATATAATCAAGATTGATGATTCTTTTCGCGATATGGTAAGAAATCGTGCTGCCTTTGTAGCATACGACTTCCGGAACCTTGAACAGTGCAGTTTCCAGTGTTGCGGTCCCCGAAGTGACGAGTGCCGCATGAGCCAGGCTCAGCACATCGTAAGTTTCGTTCATGACCAGACTGATATTTGATTTCTTCAGGAAATGCTGGTAGAACTCGCGATCCTGACTGGGCGCACCTGCGATGACGAATTGATATTCCTTAAAATCTGAAGTAATGCTAAGCATCACCTCCAGCATCTTTTCAATTTCCTGTTTTCGGCTTCCGGGCAACAATGCAATTACCGGACGTTCGTCTAGGTTATGATTTTTTTTGAATTGCTGGATATCCAGTGAAGGGCGGGCCTCAATGGCATCGAGCAGTGGATGCCCCACAAAGTGCACCTTAAAATCGTGTTTTTCCGTGTAAAATTTTTCTTCAAACGGGAGTATCACGTACATTTCATCTACATCCCGCTTGATTTTTTTGATACGGTTCTCTTTCCAGGCCCAGATCTGCGGAGAAATATAATAATGAGTTGGAATAGACTGTTTCTTGGCCCATTCCGCAATACGCATGTTAAAACCTGGATAGTCTATAAAGATAATGGCATCAGGCTGAAATTCGAGGATGTCTTTCTTACAAAAACTGATGTTTTTCAGAATAGTCCGTAAATTCATCAGCACTTCAGCAAAGCCCATAAAAGCCAATTCCCGGTAATGCTTTACAAGAGTGCCTCCCTGAGCGGTCATGAGATCCCCGCCCCAAAACCGAAATTCGGCATTGGAGTCTTCTTTTTTCAGGGCCTTCATGAGGTTGGAGGCGTGCAGGTCTCCAGAGGCTTCTCCAGCGATTAAATAGTATTTCATTTACAGGAATTTTACGATCGCAACGACCACGGCAACTGAAATAGTTGCTAAAAGTACGCCTCGTGCATGATATGACTGTTTCTTCTTCAGAAAAACGAAGAACGGCAAAAAATTCAAAACCGCTCCCAGAGCGATGATCTTACTGAGGTAGTGATTTTGCCAGGCATCTGCCAGGGTGGCATCGATTCCTGCTTTTGAAAAGAGGGCCACGTAGAGGAAAACTCCTGCGATATTCGCGGCAATACCCGTTAAAAATCCTATGAAAATTTGCTGTTTAATCATTCAGAGACCAGCTGCTTAAATCTTTTATCACATGGTGCGCGGTAAGATCGAACTGTACCGGCACGACCGATACATATCCTTCTTCCAGCGCTTTTTCATCAGTATCCTCACCATCATCTTTATTGACGAACTTTCCGGTAAGCCAGTAGTAGTCACGCCCCTGCGGATTGGTTCTCTTATCGAACTCCTCTTCCCAGTGTGCGTTAGCCTGCCGGCAAATTCTGATACCTTTTATTTCTTCGGAAGACAATTTTGGGAAATTCACATTTAAAACCACCCCTTTCGGGAGCCCGTTTTTAATCACATTTCTGGTGATCGTTTTGATGTATTTGCGAGTGGGCTCAAAATCAGCATTCAAAGAATAATCCAGGAGGGAAAAGCCGATGGCGGGAATGCCTTCGATGCCGGCTTCTACCGCCGCGCTCATCGTTCCTGAATAGATGACGTTGATAGACGAGTTGGAACCATGATTGATGCCGCTCACGCAAAGATCCGGCTTTCGATGCAGGATTTCCTGGGTGGCGATCTTCACACAATCGGCCGGAGTACCCGAACAGCTATATTCCTTATGCTTGTAATTTTCCTTGATGGTCACCTGCTCGCAGAAAAGGGTGTCGCTAATAGTGATGGCGTGACCCATTCCGCTTTGCGGGCTATCTGGTGCTACGACCACCACATCTCCAATTTCTTTCATCACCTCTACTAAGGTCCTGATTCCCGGGGCGGTGATGCCATCGTCGTTAGTTACCAGGATAAGCGGTTTTTCCTTGTTCATCTGCAAGATTTGTTTCTGCTAAAATAAGAATTTCAGAAGGAAAGCTTATATTAGTGGTTCGACAAAAAAATGCTGATATTTATAGGTGTTGGCACAATTTTTAATACAATATTGGTGTTAACCACACGATGAGGAAATTAAAACGAGTTATGAAAAGGAACTTTAAAATCTTGGCAGTAGTGTTACTTATGGCTGCAGCTGCCTGTAGTTTTACTACCAAAACCTTCAGTGACCCCAATAAAGACAAGCTTTTGATAGATTTGATCACTTATGTTCTGAACCAGGGACATTATGATGCAAAAGATATCAATGATAGTTTTTCTGAAAAGGTTTATGACAATTACCTGGAAAATTTAGACGGAGCCAAAAGATTTTTCTACAAAAAAGATGTAGAAGAATTTAGCGCTTATCGAGATAAAATTGATGACCAGATTGAAGAGAAACAGATCGAATTTTTCGATCTTACCTACAACCGCCTGATCGAAAGAGCCAATGAAGCCAAAGCACTTTATAAGGACATCCTTGCAGAGCCTTTTGATTTTGCCGAAAATGAGGAGATCAATACCGATTATGATAAGCTGGATTTTCCTGCTAACAAGGAAGAAATGCGCGATCGCTGGAAAAAACAGCTGAAGTTCAACACCCTGATCAATTATTATGACCTAAAACAGGATGAGCAGACTAAAAAAGCCGATTCTTCTGATTATGTCATGAAAACCGATGCAGAACTGGAAAAGAAAGCGCGCGAAGCAACAAAATCGAACCTGGACAATTATTTTGATTTCACAGACGACCTGGAAAGGGAAGATTATTTCTCGCTGTATGTGAACGCGATCGTGGAAGAATTTGATCCGCATACCTATTACTTTGCCCCTCAGGATAAAGACCGATTCGATATCGCTATGTCTGGAAAACTGGAAGGAATTGGAGCCAGGTTGATGAAAGACAGTGATAATATTACCATTTCTGAAGTGATTTCCGGAGGACCCGCCTGGAGAAGTGATGAACTTGGTGAGGGAGATGTCATCCTGAAAGTGAAACAGGAAGATCAGAATGAAGGTGTCAGTATCGTAGGAATGAAACTGGATGACGCGGTAGACCTTATTAAAGGTCCAAAAGGAACCAAAGTAACCCTTACGGTACGTAAAAAATTAATGGGAAATATCGAAGATGTGACCCTCACCCGTGATGTGATCGAAATTGAGGAAACTTATGCGAAATCTTCCATGGTAGAGAAAGACGGGCGAAGATTTGGGGTGATCAACCTGCCAAAATTCTATTTTGATATGGAAGATTACAACCAGAGAAATGCCGCTTCAGATATTAAAAAAGACATTATCCGTCTGAAAAAAGAGGGAATGGAAGGATTGGTACTAGACCTTAGAAACAACGGTGGAGGTTCACTCAAAACTGTGGTTGATATTGCCGGGATGTTCATCAAAGACGGCCCGATCGTTCAGGTGAAATCTAACGGCGAACGCAAGGAAGTACTGGAAGATGAAGATCCGAGCATCGTTTGGGATGGTCCTTTGGTGATCATGGTTAACGAGCTTTCTGCTTCTGCTTCAGAAATTTTAGCGGCCGCCATGCAGGATTATAAACGAGCGATCATTATTGGTAGTAAACAAACTTACGGTAAAGGAACGGTTCAAAACGTGATCGACCTGAACCGTTGGTTGAGGAATAATGATCTTGGTGATATGGGCGCGCTGAAGATCACCACTCAGAAATTCTATCGAGTTAACGGTGGTTCCACCCAGCTAGAAGGTGTGAAGAGTGATGTGGTGGTGCCAGATCGTTATAGCTACGTAGATATTGGTGAAAAAGACCAGGAAAACCCACTGCCTTGGGATAAGATCGATGCGGCAAATTATAAAATTTGGGATGGATATGTAGATTTTGATGAAGCCATTTCAAACAGCAAAAAGCGCATGAGCGAGAATGAACAATTGAAACTGATCGATGAAAATGCCAAGTGGATCAAGCAGCAAAGTGAGGAAACCAGCTATTCTCTAAATTATAATCAGTATGCTGATAATGCTGAAAAGGAAAAGCAAATGGCCAAACAGTTCGATGCTTTAAAAAATTATAAAACCGATCTAACGTACACTTCTTTGCCTTATGAGCAGGAATTGTTCACCTCTGATACGATTCTGAAAGAAAAGCGGGAACGCTGGCATGAGAGCCTGAGTAAGGATATTTATATGCAGGAAGCGATCAATGTTTTAGAAGACATGAAAATGAACAATATTAAAAGAGGCAAATTGGCCGAATCTAATAGAAATCCTGATATGAATAATTAGGATAGAAAAATATAATTATTTCAAAGCTGCTCTTTTGAGCAGCTTTTTTAATACCTGAATCTTATGAAATGGATTGGTTTAGTAATAGTAGCTGTCTTTTGCTCCTGCGCAAATGAGGTTAGAGAAGCCGGGAAATTTAAAACAGTTATGATCAAAGCTACGGGAGAAGATGAAATTGTTCCAGACGTGGCAAAATTCCAGATCAGACTGGAGTGTCTCAGATCAAAAGTCAATGATTCTCGGGAATGTCTAGTAAAGCAATCAAATGATCTGGAAGCTAAATTAAAGAGTTTTGGTATTGAAGAGAAAGATCTGCTTACGACCAATATTGATCTTCAGAAGCGATATACCTGGAGGAATAATTCTCAGGTTTTTCTTGGGTACGCCGCAACCACGAATCTGCTTGTTACGGTTCGTGATCTGGATAATATGGATAAGATCTACACCGATTTGATCGATGATCAAAACATCAATATTTCAGGCTTGACATACGAGCATTCCAAGATTGATAGCCTACGAAATGAGGTATATGTTCAGGCAATGAATAATGCCAATTCATTAGTTGAGAAATTGCTGGAAAAGCTTCCGGAAGATCATTATGAAATTGTTCAGGTGGGCAATACCCAGTTAGAATCATCTTCTGCAGATAGGATCTATGCTTCCCGGGATATGGAAATGAAGGTTATGGCTGAAGAAGTGCAGTATGAAAGCAAGAATATTTCCTTTAGCCGAGGTACATTGCCGGTAAAAGCCACTATTTTTGTGGAATATTCCATTGACTAATGAAAAGAAAATACATCTATCCCTTTTTAATATTACTGGTCGCTGCAATTTTACTGATGGTTGATAAATGCTCCTAAATGGTAACAGGAAGCTTTTTTAGAAGGAAAGTCTTTCTGAATCCAGCTTGATGAAAATAAAGAGCAGTATGGTGAAACCCCAGAGACCGGAGCCTCCGTAGCTGAAAAATGGCAATGGAATTCCCACCGTTGGAAAAACGCCTAAAACCATCCCGATGTTCACCAGGAAATGGATGAATAAGATGCCAATAACCGAATAGCCGTAGATGCGGTTAAACTGTGATTTTTGTCTTTCTGCAAGGACCAGAAGTCTAATCAGCAGGAACACGAATAGAATGACCACACCGGCACTTCCGGCAAAACCCCATTCCTCTCCTACGGTACTAAAAATATAATCGGTATGCTGTTCCGGCACGAAATGCCCTTTGGTCTGGGTGCCTTCGGTCCAGCCCTTACCCAGCCATCCGCCGCTTCCAATGGCGATCTCACTCTGGTTGGTGTTGTAGCCAATTCCGCGGGCATCCACCTCTTTTCCGAGGACGATATTGAAACGGTCCCGGTGTCGTTGCTCAAAAACGTTTTCAAAGATGTAGTTTACGGAAAAGCTCAAAACGATCGCGCAAATGGCAAAAGAAGTGATCAGGATTCTGCCAGGTCTTTTCTTTCTTTTTCTGAAAAATATAAGCGCTCCTAAGGCCAGAACACCGGCTGTGACATACATTGGTCCCACCAGCAGTGTCAAAACGAATACTGCGACACCTGAGAGTCCTGTCACCAGGTAAAATCCAGAGAGCCCTTCGCGGTAAAGCGGAAAAAAGAAAGAGGCATACACCAGCGCCGATCCCGGGTCTGGTTGTGGGATGATGATAAGCGCCGGTAAGGCAATAATGATAAAGGCTCGAACCTGGTGGCTCAATCGCCTGATATTGGTTTGAATATCACTGAGATATTTTGCCAGGGCCAGCGAAGTGGCAAATTTGGCAAATTCAGAAGGTTGTAATCCAAAACTTCCGAAGCTGTACCAGGAGGTGGCCCCGGAAATGGTTTTTCCGAAGACAAAAAGGCCGGCGAGCGATAAAAGGGAAATGATATAGATCACACTGGAAAACCGCTGGTAGAATTTCGCTTCTACCGAAAGAATGATGACGATCAGGAAAATGCTCAGGCCTATGAAAAGTGCCTGTTTCCCGTACGGCTGACTAAAATCCAGGAAGGAACCACTGGTGCTTCCCAACGATGCGGAATAAATGTTCGCCCAACCGAAAAGCACTAAAATGAAATAAAGAAGTATGGTTATCCAGTCGAAGCCTGCGCTGCTTTTCGCCATTTATTGATTGATTATAAAAGGTTCTCCACTTAGCGGTTTCGCGTATTCATCTTCCAGGCTATGGTTTAAAATCCAATCCTCCAGGTCGGTGCGGGTAATAGTGCCTTTGAGATATTTCTCGATCATCAAACTGGCAATCCTGCCGGCGTAGCGGCTACCCCAGTACCCGTTTTCAACAAATACGGCGATGGCGATTTTCGGTTTATCAACGGGAGCGAAAGCTACAAAGATCGAGTGATCTGTTAGCTGGGTCCTTTTTCCGTTGATCTTGGTGTAGTTTTCTGCAGTTCCTGTCTTACCCGCAATCTCGATACCAGGAATCTGTAAGGTAGAAGCGGTTCCGGCTTTATACACCTGGTGCATTCCTTCCACTACCGGTTCAAAGTTAGCAGGATCAATGGTAGTATGATGTTTTGTGGTAAAATCTTTGATTTCAATGTCTTCTCCATCGATCTTTTTTAGAATATGAGGCGTGTAATACCAGCCACGATTTCCGATGGTTGCTGCCATATTTGCCAGCTGAATAGGTGTCATCAGCACTTCTCCCTGGCCAATAGCATTTGAAAGCGTGGCAGTTGCATACCATTTGTAAGTTGGGTAATCATAAATCTGGTTATAATAATCAGAATTCGGGATCTTCCCAGGCTGCCCGGTGCTTAAATCGTTACCCATATATTGTCCCAATCCGAAACTCTTTAAGTGGGCATTCCAGACGTCGATTCCCTCTTGCGAAGTCGGATATTTTTCAATAATTCTTCGGTAGACATTGGCAAAATAGGCATTACATGATTGCGCGATACCGGGAATCATGTCCAGCGGACTCGAATGCGAGTGGCATCCAAGTTTTCTTCCGCGACCATACACATATCCATTATGGCAGGCGAACCGGTCGTGAGTGTCTACGACACCTTCCTGCAATCCAATTAGAGCATTTAATGTCTTAAAAGGGGAGCCGGGGGGATATTGCGCCAATAAAGCCCGGTCATATAGCGGCTTGGCGATAGAATCGTAATACAATTCAGTGAAATTGGCCGATCTCTTACGGCCAACGAGTTTGGCGGGATCATAAGTAGGAGCGGTGATGAGCGCCAGAATTTCCCCACTTTCGGGTTCGATCGCTACGATCCCTCCACGTTTGTGCTGCATGAGGCGGCTGCCATAGGCCTGCAGGTCATTGTCTACCGTAATGGTGAGATCCTGTCCTTTTTCGGGAAGCGTGTCGTAAATTCCTTCTTTGTAAGGTCCAATATCGCGGTTAAACCGGTCTTTCTGGATATATTTCACTCCCTTTACGCCACGCAGGATTTCTTCATAAGTACTTTCCACGCCGGCACGCCCCATCAAATCTCCGGAAATATAATACGGGTTTTTGTTGATGATTCCCTGGTTCACTTCGGCGATATAACCCAGCACATTGGCGCTATGGTCAACCTGGTAATCCCGTAAAGATCGCTTCTGAATATAAAAACCCTCATAATTCCGCATTTTCTCCTGAAGTACGGCGTATTCACTTTTAGTTAACTGCGGAATGACGACAGAAGGTAACATTGGAGAATAAATTCGTGCTTTATCCAGTTTGGTTTCCAGCTGCTCGCGAGTCAAATTCAGAATACTGCAGAATTCAGTGGTGTCAAAAGGTTTTAGATTCCGAGGAATAACCATGACATCGTAAGAAGGCTGGTTGGAAACCATCAATTCCCCATCGCGATCGTAAATATACCCCCTTTGCGGATAATCATACACCACCTTGATCGCATTATCCCTGGAACGAATAGCCAAAGAAGTATCAATAACCTGTAAATAGAAAAGCCTGCCAATGAACAAGAGGCCGGTGGTTAACACAGTGATGTAAAGCAGAAACTTTCTCATCTATATTTCCTGGTGAAAAGTGTAAGACTCAATAATATCAAAATGACGGTAAATATTCCTGAAAATAACGTTTTTTTCAGGATCAATATTATATGACTTACGCTGAACATTTCCAAGGAAAAAAGAACAAAATGATGGATGAGTACCATCAGAGAAATATAACTGAGTTTTGCGCCAAAAGGGGTGTTGGCCAGCCTGATATTCTGGTGGTCATAACTTACTCCAAAAGAGAAACGCAGTAAGTTAGGGCGCACGAATGCCGCAACCAGGCAGGCAGCCGCATTAATGCCTCCACTGTCTTCAAAAATATCGATGCTTAAACCCAGTAAAAAGGCACAGAAAATAAACAAAGTCTGATTTCCTGTAAACGGAAATAATAGCAGGAACAGAACGTACAGATACGGGTTGATATACCCAAGGAAATTGATGTTGTTCAAAACCAGCACCTGAAGCAGGATCAGGAATACAAACCGCAGGACATTATTTACGATGCTACTGTTCATTTTCCAGTTCTTTGATTTCTTCTTTATTCAGGTTCTCGATCACGTACACGTAACCAATATTGGTCATGTCGTTAAAAAGCTTAATCTGGATCGTATAATAACTTTGCGTCTGGTCCAGTTCGAAACTCTCAATACTTCCAATCGGCAGGCCTTTTGGGAAAATAAGTGAGCGACCACCGGTGATGATGGTGTCTCCCTGCTGTACCGGAGCCTGTCTCGGCACATCGATGAGCTGTACGGTGTTCGGATCTTTACCGTTCCACATCAAACTTCCGAAGTGGTTCGTATTTTTAAGTTGCGCATTGATCCTTGACCGACTGTTCAGAATGGAAATTGCCCGGGAATAATTATTATTAGTGCGATCGATGATTCCAACGATCCCCTGGCTGGTGATTACACCCTGTTCTTCTCGAATTCCCGAATTTTCCCCGCGATTCAACGTGAGGTAATTATCGGGTTTATTGAAATTGTTATTGATCACCCTGGCTGTGCGGAACTGGTAATTCCCTTCAAAAGACGTGCTGTCCAGTTTTTCTTCCAGCGAAATACTGTCGTTCACGTTCAGCAGGATATTTCTGAGCTGTTTGTTCTCTTCCAAGAGTCGCTCGTTATATTCGTCGAGGTGCAGATACGTATTGATATTGTTTGCCCAGTTATAGACTCCGCCGGTTACAAAATTGGCAGAACTGATGAACCTGCTTTTCTGATAAGAATGATTCTGAATGGTAAGAAACACAGATACAGCAAGCAGGATTAAGAATAAAATCGAATTCTTATTCCGTATAAGAAAATTAAAAATCTGCTGCATAGGTCAGGTTCTTCCTACTTGATCAAAATTCCTTTGTAACGGTTCAGTGTTTTAAGGGTAATTCCGGTTCCGCGAACAACGGCTCTAAGCGGATCTTCAGCAATATAAACCGGAAGATCGGTCTTTTGAGAAAGCCGTTTATCGAGACCTCTTAACATCGAACCACCACCGGCTAAATAGATACCAGTATTGTAAATATCGGCAGCCAGTTCTGGTGGTGTTTGCGAAAGCGTTTCCATCACCGCATCTTCGATACGAAGAATAGATTTATCCAGCGCTTTGGCAATTTCACGGTACGAAATATTCACCTGTTTTGGTTTACCGGTAAGAAGGTCACGTCCCTGAACGCTCATTTCCTCTGGCGGAACTTCAAGATCTTCAGTTGCCGCACCGATCTGTATTTTTATTTTTTCCGCAGTACGTTCTCCAACATACAGGTTGTGCTGCGTACGCATATAGTAAACGATGTCATTAGTAAATACATCACCGGCAATTTTGATAGACTTATCACAAACAATTCCACCAAGTGCGATCACCGCAATTTCAGTAGTACCACCACCTATATCCACGATCATGTTCCCCTTCGGTTGCATGATATCCACACCGATTCCAATCGCTGCGGCCATTGGCTCATGGATCAGGTAAACCTCTTTACCATTCACTCTTTCGGCACTTTCTTTTACCGCACGCATCTCCACTTCCGTAATCCCAGATGGGATACAAATAACCATTCTTAAGGCAGGAGTGAAAAGTTTTTTCTTAAGTGCCGGAATTTCTTTGATAAACATGGTGAGCATTTTCTCACTGGCATCAAAATCGGCAATTACACCATCCTTAAGCGGCCTGATGGTTTTGATATTCTCATGGGTTTTACCCTGCATCATTGCGGCTTCTTTACCTACCGCGGTAATTTTTCCTGAAGTACGGTCCCTGGCTACAATCGAGGGACTATCAACTACAACTTTATCGTTGTGAATAATCAAAGTGTTGGCCGTACCTAAGTCTATCGCAATTTCTTCAATGAGAAAGTCAAAAAAACCCATAGTGTATTATAAGTGTTGAGGTTTGGTAAATGTACTAAAATTAATGTTTAAAATGGCGCGTTCCCGTCATCACCATGGCGATATTATTTTCATTGCAATAATCGATACTCAAATCGTCTTTTATCGAGCCACCTGGTTGAATTACAGCAGTGATCCCAACATTTCCGGCGATCTCCACGCAATCTGGGAATGGGAAAAACGCATCGCTCGCCATTACGGCGCCATGCAGGTCAAAATTGAACGAATGTGCTTTTTCAATGCTCTGCTTTAAAGCATCAACTCGGGAAGTTTGTCCCGTTCCGCTGGCGCAAAGTTGTTTGTTCTTGGCTAAAACGATGGTATTCGATTTGGTATGTTTGCAGATCTTTGAAGCAAATATCATGTCAGATAACTCCTCATCTGTCGGTTTATTTTTCGTGGCCTGGTGTAAATCTTCTGCCGCATCGGTTTTCAGATCTTTATCCTGAACCAAAACGCCATTAAGACAGGTTCTTACCTGGGATTTTGGCAATTCAATGTCTTTCAGGATTAACATGATCCTGTTTTTCTTGCCCTTCAGAATTTCTAATGCTTCATCAGAATAAGATGGAGCAATCACCACCTCACAGAAAAGTTTGTGGATTTCTTCAGCAGTTTCGGCATCAATTTCCACATTGCTGATCAATATTCCGCCAAAAGCTGAAACAGGGTCGCCTGCAAGCGCATCTACATAAGCCTGTTTAATGGTGTCACGTTGTGCAAGCCCGCAGGCATTATTATGTTTTAAAATGGCAAAAGTTGGAGCTTCGCCTTTAAATTCATTCATCAAATTCACGGCAGCATCAACGTCCAGTAAATTGTTATAAGAAAGTTCTTTTCCGTGGAGTTTGTCGAACATCGCATCAAAATCACCGTAGAAAGTTCCCTGCTGGTGCGGATTTTCGCCGTAGCGCAATTCCTTTCCGGAAAGTTCACTTTGTTTGAACGAATTCACCTCACCTTCAGCGTTGAAATAATTGAAAATAGCCGAATCATAATGAGACGAAATATTGAAGGCTTTCGTAGCAAAACGTTTACGCTGGGAAAGACTCGTTTTTCCGTTGTTTTCAGAAATAACTTCCAAAAATTCCGCATAATCGTCTACCGAAGAAACGCACAGTACATCCTTGAAGTTTTTGGCAGCAGCACGGATCAGAGAAATCCCACCAATATCGATCTTTTCGATGATATCTTGTTCCGAAGCTCCTGAAGCAACCGTTTTTTCAAATGGATACAGGTCTACAATCACAACATCAATCTGCGGAATTTCATATTCTGCCAGTTCGGCAACATCAGAATCGTTATCCTGGCGATTCAGGATCCCACCGAAAACTTTCGGGTGAAGGGTTTTTACCCGACCTCCTAAGATGGAAGGGTAAGAAGTGATATCTTCAACCGGGACCACATCGATACCCTGATCTTTGATAAATTTTTCAGTTCCGCCGGTAGAATAAATGGTAAAACCGAGTTCATCCAGTTTCCTAACGATAGGTTCCAGCCCGTCTTTACTAAAAACAGAAATTAAAGCAGATTTTGCTTGTTTTAATTCGCTCATTGTGTTGTGTTTGTTAAAGCTGCAAAAGTAACCAATTCAGCTAAAAAAGCAGAAGGAGCAAAGGCTGAATTCTAAATAAATTTTGTAACGAATTTCAGGAACAAACGTCCTATCTTTAAATTGTACAAAACCAGCTGTTTTCCATGCTTATTTATCTGCGGGTACTTCGGGAGAGTTTTATCTTCGCCATCAATGCGCTAAAGAACAATAAACTCCGAACATTTTTATCGCTTCTTGGGGTGACGATCGGGATCTTTTCGATCATTGCGGTGCTGGCCGCGGTAGATTCCCTGAAGAAGGAAATCGAAGGCAGTATCAGCGCACTGGATAACAGTACGGTGATCCTCATGCGTTTCAGTTTTGGCCCTACTGATGTGCCCCGTTGGAAAAGAGAACAATTTCCAGACATGTCTTACGAAGAATACCAGCATCTCAAGCGGACTTTACCCGATGCGGAAGCGGTTAGTTTTGGATTGGGCGTTCCCAGTGCCAGCATCAAATACCAGGAAGTGACCACTGCCGGGGTTGATATTGGTGCAGTAACCAGCGAATATTATGATATCGAAGCGATGGAACTTTCCAACGGGCGATTTTTCAACGAGTCAGAATCAGTTAGTGGTGCGCCGGTGATCATTCTTGGAAGCGAGATCAAAGACAATCTTTTTGGAGATTCCAATCCCATTGGGAAGGAGTTGCGGCTTTACGGCCAGCGGGTTACGGTAATTGGGGTTTTGGAAAAGCAGGGGCAGTCGCTTATGGGTTCTTCCCGCGATGGCCAGGCTTTTGTGCCTGCGAATTTTGCCAGGCGTATCTTCGGAACCAAAAAAGGAACGGTTTATCCCCAAATTGTGCTGAAGCCAAAGCCGGATGTGGATTACGATGAATTTATCGCTACAATTGAACAGCAAATGCGGAATGTACGAGGGATCAAGCCCGGAGACGATAACAATTTCTTCGTGAACCAGATCAAAGGATTTACTGATTTTATCGACAATATTACCGGGCAGCTGAATGTGATTGGACTGGTAATTAGTGGGTTTTCCCTGCTGGTTGGTGGCTTCGGAATTGCCAATATCATGTTTGTAAGCGTGAAGGAACGCACCAACCTGATTGGGATCCAGAAATCCCTGGGCGCCAAAAACAAGTTCATTTTGTCTCAATTCTTATTCGAAGCGGTGATCCTGGCTGTGATTGGCGGTCTCGTGGGACTGTTTTTGGTCTGGATCGTTTCCCTGGTGGCTTCCCAGTTTACCGGTGATTTCGAATTTGTGTTGTCGCCTTTTAACATTTTTATCGGAACTCTGGTTTCTGCAATTATTGGCCTGATTTCAGGAATTATTCCGGCGATTTCCGCGTCCAAGCTAGATCCTGTCGAGGCTATCCGAACAGGAATGTAGCAGTAGCCACTTATTCAACTGTTAATAAAGAAATCTTAAGGAATTTTAAAAATGGCTAAAGTTCGTTAAATATCTCATTTTCAGTTCTTCCCTAAGTTATCTTAGCAATCCGAAAAAGCTATAACGATGGGAAATGAAATTGAAAAAAACTACGCCATGTCTATCTTACAACTAGTAGCATTTTTGCTATTAATTGTAGTGACCATATTTCTACAGGCATAACGATTTTGAATTAGCCGAAAACAAAAAGCCCTCGTCGCTAGACAAGGGCTTTTTGTTATTTAAAACGGTATCTGGTAAAGTATTTTCAGCTTAAATTATTTCAGCAACTTTTTCATTCACCCATTCCAAGAAGCTTTCATCTTCCTGCGAGAAAGGATCGGCCGTATGACTGTCTATATCTATCTGCCCGATGTTTTCACCATTTTTGAAAAGCGGAACTACGATCTCTGCTTTTACATGAATGCTGCACGCGATGTAATTATCCTGGGCTTTGACATCTGGAACTACGAAATTTTTATTGGAAACAGCTACCTGCCCGCAAATTCCTCGCCCAAATGGGATGATCTCATGATCTGTAGGTTCGCCCGCAAAAGAGCGCAGTTTCAATTCTTCTTTATCTCCATTTCTGAAATAAAATCCAACCCAGTCGTAATACGGGATAGTTTCCTGTAACAACGTGCAAACCGCGGTCAACCTGTTATCCACACCTTCCTCAGGATTGCGGAGGATGGTTTCTATTTCTGGTCGTAATTTATCAAAAGGCATATTAACAATTTTTGGTGCAAAAGTATTCAATTTTTGATTCCGAAGCGGAAGGGATTTGGCTAAATTTGTGAAAAACACAATTTTAGGATTGCTCAGACTCTTCAGGAAATATAGACTCGTCATTCGTTTCATTTTTATATTCCTGGGCAGTTATTTCCTGCTCTCCAGTCTGTACAGCGGCTACCTTCATTTTTTTGAGAAAGATCCGCCGGTGCCAGATCCTGTTACCCGACTGGTAGCCCGGCAAAGTGGCGAATTGATGGCCGCCCTCGGCTATGAGGTGCAGGTGGTCATGCATTCCAGCGGACTCTCCATGAAATTAATGGTGGAAGATGTTTTCCTGGCCGGTATCGTGGAAGGTTGTAATTCCATTAGCGTGATCATCCTGTTCCTGTCGTTCATTCTTTCTTTCTACGGAAAAGCTTCAACTACTTTTTTATATATCCTGGCTGGTTCGGCAATTATTTATAGTATGAACATCCTGCGAATCGTCCTACTTTCCGTAGGTTTATTTGAATACCCGCAATATTCCGGATTCCTACATTCGGTATTTTTTCCTTTGGCCATCTACGGCACGGTGTTTATCTTATGGATTATTTGGGTCAGAATCTATTCGAAATGGAAAAAGAGCGCGTAAGCAAAAACGTCCGGATCATCCTGATCATTTGCCTGGTATTGATGCTGGCGGGCGTTCGGCTTTTTGAAGAACACCTCTTTTACGATCCGTTTATCCGTTTTTTTAGGTCAGATTACCTTCTGGGCGATCTTCCAGCGTATCAAATGCCAAAATTACTGCTGAATCTTACTTTTCGCTTTGTTTTGAATACATTGATTTCTCTGGGAATTATCTACCTGGCTTTCCGCGACCGGCAAATCATGAAATTCTCCGGTTTGCTCTACGGAATATTATTTCTGGTAGGCATCAGTATTTTTATTTTTTTGCTGCTGAATCTTGAAAAAGAACATTTCCTAGCGCTTTTCTACGTGAGAAGGTTCCTAATTCATCCCATTTTCATTCTTTTATTACTACCGGCTTTTTACTATTACCGGCTCAGCATTTCCAGGAATTCCGAAAGTATTTCCTGAAAATTTGAAATTCAGAAAGCTTCTAATTCAGTAATTTTGATGCCATTAAGTTTTTCAAAACTCCGTTTTCTGAAAAATTACTTATTTTTGTTTTCGTGAAGAAAGTTCTGCAAAATAGCATTTCCGTGATAATGGCACTTTTAGTGCTGTTTTCAACATTTTCTTTTACAGTAGATAAGCACTACTGTGGTAGCTATTTGGTAGATTCTGCGGTTTTTTCAAAAGCTGTTTCCTGCGGAATGGATATGGGTTCCTCCATGGACGATAAAATGAGCGAAGATCACTGCTGCTCGAACAAGAAAGTGAGCGTAGATGGGCAGGATGAATTGAAATTGAGCTTTGACCAGCTTCAGTTGCACCAGCAAATGATCTTCACGGCTTTCACCTATGTTTATTTCGACCTTTTCGAGCCAAAACCGGAACAGGTCATTCCCTTTAAAGATTATTCCCCGCCTTTGCTGGTGAGCGATATACATATCGTGGACCAGGTTTTTCTCATTTGATTTAGATAATTCTGCTTTCCGCTAAGGGAAAGTTATGCCTTGTTTCCAAATTTTTTCGGAAACGATCAATCCCGTATGGATTATTCTAAATTATCTGAAAATGTTCAATCAAATTATAAAATACTTTTTGTATAACCGGCTGGTTTCCATTCTGCTGGTCATCTTTTTGGTGGGCTGGGGATTGGTAACGGCACCTTTCAGCTGGGATACTGGTTTCCTTCCGAAAGACTCTGTTCCGGTTGATGCCATTCCCGATATTGGCGAAAACCAGCAGATCGTTTTTACCGAATGGCCGGGCCGTTCCCCTGAAGATGTTGAGGACCAGATCACCTATCCTTTAACGAGTACTTTATTAGGTATTCCGGGCGTGAAATCAGTTCGAAGTTCTTCTATGTTCGGTTTTTCCAGTATCTACATCATTTTTGAAGAAGACATTGAGTTCTACTGGTCACGTTCCCGCGTGCTTGAAAAATTGAATTCTTTGCAATCTGGTTTACTACCTGAAGGAGTACAGCCATCTTTGGGGCCAGATGCTACCGCCTTAGGTCAGGTTTATTGGTACACGTTAGAAGGTCGAGATCCTGATGGCAATGTGACCGGAGGCTGGGATTTGCATGAATTGCGCAAGATCCAGGATTATTACGTGAAACCAGGTTTGAGCGCTACGAAGGGAGTTTCGGAAGTTGCCTCAATTGGTGGTTATGTCCAGGAATACCAGATCGATGTGAATCCCGATGCTTTAAAAGCGTATAATATCGGGATCGATAAGGTGATGATGGCCGTGAAAAATTCGAATCGCGATGCAGGGGCCAAAACGCTAGAGGTTAATAAAGTCGAATACCTTGTTCGCGGTCTGGGTTATATAGAATCGATCAGTGATATCGAAAATACGGTGGTTACTGAAAAAGCCAACACACCGATTCTTATAAAGGACATCGCTAAAGTTCATCTAGGTCCTGCACAACGCCGCGGATTACTGGATAAAGGTGGTGCTGAGGTCGCTGGTGGAGTAGTGGTAGCTCGCTATGGTTCAAATCCGCTGCAAGTCATTGAAAATACCAAGGAGAAAATCGCTGAAATTTCCAGCGGACTTCCTAGCAAAACTTTGGAAGATGGAACCAGGTCCCAGCTGACGATCGTTCCGTTCTATGATCGTACGCAACTCATCAATGAAACCATCGGTACGCTGGAAAGTGCCCTGTCACATGAGATTTTGATCAGCATAATTGTAATTATCGTTCTGGTTCTGAATCTTCGGGCTTCCGTATTAATTTCCAGTTTGCTGCCAATCGCGGTGCTAATGACCTTCATTGCAATGCGTTATTTTGGTGTGGACGCAAATGTCGTGGCACTTTCAGGGATAGCGATCGCTATTGGTGTGATGGTGGATGTAGGAATTGTTTTCGTGGAAAATACCATTCGCTGGCTGGAGATGAAAGAAAATAAAAATGCTCGTGGTGCAAAACTGGCAAATATTATTTACCGGGCAACCATCGAAGTCGCTCCGGCGGTTACTACGGCTTTACTTACGACCATTGTGAGCTTTATCCCGGTCTTCTTTATGGAACATGCAGAAGGGAAATTGTTCAGACCGCTGGCTTTTACTAAGACCTTCGCCATTGGTGCGGCATTTTTGATCGGCGTTTTTATCCTGCCAATGTTTTCTTATTTCTTCTTCAATTTTAAAACCGATAAGAAACAAACGCGTCGAGCCTGGAACTACATTCTGATCGTTTCCGGAATTGTCCTGGCAATCATTTTCGGCTTCTGGCTTCCTCTGGCGCTGACGATTATAGGAATTCTGAAAGTGCTGGAAGAGCATAACCCGAATATCTTCGGAAGGTATTCAGATAAAATTGTGCTTGGAGTGACGCTGGCAGTAACGCTGTTCTTTCTGGCGGAAGAATGGATGCCGCTAGGTTTTCAGAAACCGGTCATCTACAACTATATTTTCGTTATTCTTTTACTGGCTATTACGCTGGTATTATTGCTCGGTGTGGTTCGTTATTATGAACGGATTCTGAGCTGGTGTCTTGAAAATAAAGGTAAATTCCTGGCAGTGCCGATCGTTACCATCCTCTTCGGAATTATGATCTGGTTTGGTTTTCCAAAGATCTTCGGCTTTGTCGCTAACGGATTTAATATAGTAAATATTGATATTCGAAAAACTTCAGTCTGGCAGGGAATGGCAACTACGTTTCCGGGAGTCGGGAAAGAATTCATGCCATCTTTGAACGAAGGTAGCTTTTTGCTGATGCCAACGGTTATGCCGCATGCGGGAATTGAATATTCTCATGAAACAGTTCGAAAACTGGATCTTGCAACCTCCAATATCCCGGAAGTGGATGTAGCAGTAGGAAAGCTGGGCCGCGTGGAAAGTGCACTTGATCCGGCTCCGGTTTCAATGTTCGAAAATATTATCAACTACAAGCCGGAATATATCTTATCGACTTCAGGCAAACCGATGCGTTTTAAGGTAGACGATGACGAAAATTTTATTCTGAAATCTGGCGATACTTTGTCCAACCTGGATGCGATCAGCGCAAAAACTACTCGGGAGCAATTGATCGCAGATGAGGATGGAGAATACTATAGAAACTGGCGTCCCGAAATTCAAAGTCCGGATGATATCTGGGACGAGATCGTAAAGTATACTGATCTGCCCGGCGTGACTTCTGCTCCAAAATTGCAGCCAATAGAAACGCGTTTGGTCATGCTGCAAACTGGAATGCGAGCACCGATGGGAATTAAGGTTTTCGGGCCAGACCTTCAAACCATTCAGGATTTCGGAATCAAACTGGAAAATCTACTGAAACAGGTACCTTCAGTAAAAACCGAAGCTGTTTTTGCAGATCGCGTGGTTGGGAAGCCTTACCTGGAATTGGATATTGACAGGAATGCGATTTCACGATTCGGTTTGAGTATCGAAGATGTGCAGAAAACCATTGAAACTGCTGTGGGTGGTATGGAGATCACCTCAACGGTAGAAGGTCGTGAGCGTTTTCCTGTTAGAGTACGATATCCTCGTGAATTGCGTGATAATCCGGAGTCGATTAAGCAAATTTTAGTTCCAACATCTTCCGGAGCCCAGATTCCGCTTGGTGATCTGGCTGAGGTGAAATACACCCGAGGCCCGCAAATGATCAAGAGTGAGAATACATTTAAAGTCGGGTATGTGCTATTCGATAAAAGAGAAAATTTTGCTGAGGTAAATGTGGTAAATGACGCCAGGGATTTTATTCAGCAGAAGATCGATAATGGCGAATTACAGGTGCCGGCAGGCATCAGCTATAAATTTTCAGGAAATTATGAAAACCAGGTTCGCGCAGTAAAAAGGCTGGCGATCCTGATCCCTATCTGTTTAATCATCATCTTCCTGTTGCTGTATTTTCAGTTTAAAACGGTAATCGCTTCAACCATTCACTTTTCAGGAGTCTTTGTGGCGTTCGCTGGCGGATTTATCATGATCTGGCTTTATGGCCAGGGCTGGTTTATGGATTTCGCCTTATTCGGAACCAACATGCGGGACCTGTTCCAGATGCATGAAATCAACCTGAGTGTAGCCGTTTGGGTAGGTTTTATTGCCCTCTTCGGAATTGCAACCGATGATGGCGTGCTGATGGGAACTTATATTCACCAGGTTTTTGAACGAAGAAAGCCAGATACGGTGGCTACTGTTCGGGATGCGGTGATGGAAGCCGGTAAAAAACGAGTGAGACCCGCCATGATGACCACCGCGGTAACGATAATTGCCTTATTCCCGGTTTTAACTTCAACAGGAAAAGGTTCAGATATTATGGTGCCAATGGCAATCCCGATCGTAGGCGGAATGATCATCCAGATCATGACCATTTTCGTGGTGCCGGTTTTACAGGCTTACTGGCGGGAAACAGTGGTTAAAAATCAAAATTCTGAAGTATGAAAACGATGAAATTATATATACTGCTGGCATTTGTCTTCTTCGGAATAACTTCTGAAGCACAAAGCGTGGAGCATTTCCTGCAGATCGCTGCGGAAAATAACCCGGAGATCCAGTCGGCTTACAGCGAATTTGAAGCAGCTTTGCAAAAATCGCCACAGGTTTCCAGTTTGCCAGATCCAACTTTGACGGTCAGCGCCTTCGGAAGAATGATGGAAACCAGGCTTGGGGCGCAGGAAGCACGATTTTCCCTAATGCAGATGTTTCCGTGGTTTGGAACCCTTTCAGCAAGAGCCAATTCTGCCGACCTGATGGCGGAAGCAAAATTTCATGAATACCTGAATACGCGGGAAAAGGTATTTATGCAGGTAAAGAACGCTTATGCCGTTACTACAAAGCTTCCGGAACCATCGCTGCTAAAAATGATAACCTGGAAATCCTCGATTCGTATCGCGATTTAGCCTTGAACCGTTTTGAAGCCGGGAACGCACCGATGGTCAATGTGGTAAAGGTCGATATTCAGAAGGATGAAGCGGAAACTGAGATAGAAATTCTAAAAGAAGAACTGGAAACTCGAAAAGATCAGTTGCGATTTCTGATCAATGATTTAGGAGATGTAGAAATAGCCGTTCAGGATACGTTAGTTGTAAAATTTGACAGTTTCGATGAACAGGATTTTACAGAACATCCAAGACTGGCAATGCTTCAGAAGAAAACCGAAGCATATCAAAATGATGAACTGATCGCAGAGAAAAACGGACTGCCAAATCTTGGCGTCGGTGTAGATTACAGTATCATTTCCAAAAGAACCGACGCGAATCCCGAAAATAATGGTCAGGACGCGATCATGCCAATGGTTTCGATCAGCCTGCCGATTTTCCGAAAAAAGTATAGAGCGCAAAAGGAAGAAGCCCGATTAATGGCGCAGGCTTCTGAACAACAGAAAGAGGCTGTTGCCAACGAATTGAGAAGCGAAATTTCGATGGCGAAGTATCAATTGAAAAAGTCGGAAAGACTGCTGGAATTGTATTCCAGCCAGATCAAAAAGTCGAATCAGGCAAATAAATTACTGATCTCAGGATTCAGCAATGCGAATTCAGATTTTCAGGAAGTGTTGCAAATGAACAGTGACATATTACTATATAAAATCCAACAGGTTTCGGCATTAGCGCAGGCTTACAAAGCAGCGGCAAAGCTTGAATATCTACAATACCAGAATAGCGATGAGAACGAATAATAAGAATATTCTCGTAATGGCCGGGCTTCTCGTGCTGGGAATCTTACTCGGCTGGATATTTTTCGGTGGCAATGATGCTGCGGAAAATGAGCATAATCATGCCGATAATGAGGAAAAAGGACAGGTCTGGACCTGTTCGATGCATCCGCAGATTCGCCAGAGTGAACCGGGGCAATGCCCTATTTGCGGGATGGACCTGATACCGGCTTCTTCCGGAGGTGATGAACTGGATGCGAGCGTTTATCAAATGAGCGAAAATGCGATGAAACTCGCCAATATAACGACGATGGAAGTGGGAAATGGTGAAGTTTCCAAAAACATTCGGTTAAACGGAAAGATCGAGGTCAATGAGAAGAACAGTTATACACAGTCGACTCACATTCCGGGTAGGATCGAGCAGATGCGAGTGAATTTTACGGGTGAAAAAGTGAATCGAGGGCAAACATTAGCCATTGTGTATTCTCCTGCGATCGTTACCGCACAGGAAGAATTACTGCAGGCCGCAAGAATAAAGGAAAGTCAGCCGGAGTTATTTGAAGCCGCCAAGCGAAAATTGAGGAACTGGAAGATCAGCGAGGCGCAGATCAATAATATGCTGAATAGAAATGAACCGATAGACCGTTTCCCGATTTCAGCAGATGTTTCAGGTGTGGTCACCGAATTAATGGCAGAGCAGGGCGATTACCTGGAGCGCGGAATGCCGATCTACCAGATCGCGAACCTGGATAAGGTCTGGGTGCTTTTTGATCTCTATGAAAGCGACCTGAACTGGGTAAAGGAAGGTAGCCAAGTGGCATACACTGTCCAGTCGATTCCGGGAGAAACTTTTGAAGGAACGATCAGTTTTATAGATCCGATTTTGAATGACAATACCCGGGTGGCAACGGCGAGAATAGAAGTAGATAACTCTAACGGACAATTTAAACCAGGAATGTTTGTAAGCGCACAGATCGAAACGGACATGAGCCAGAATGGTGAGCAGCAAATGGTGATTCCAAGATCGTCAGTTTTATGGACAGGTGAACGATCGGTGGTTTATGTGAAAAAATCTTTAGAAAGCGGGGTAGGCTTTGAACTGCGCGAAGTAAACCTGGGAACTGCAACCGGTGATTCGTATGTGGTGAAAAGCGGATTGCAGCCTGGAGAAGAAATCGTGGTGAACGGAACTTTTACAGTTGATTCGGCCGTGCAGCTGGCAGGAAAACCGAGCATGATGAATCCAGATATGAACATGCAGGCTGGAAAGGAAATCGCGGAAAAAGATAAGAAAGTACTGATGCCTTTATTTATGAATTATCTTCAGTTGAAAGATCAGCTCGTGGCAGATGATTTTGATTCGGCTAAGAATACGATTTCCAAAATTCAGCAAAATTCCGAAGCAATTTCCGAAGAAGGTCTAACCGAAGAAACTGCGGAAAACTGGGAAAATTTCAAACCAGGACTTCAGAATTCAGTTCAGAAAATGAAGGAAGCCAAAGATATTTCCGCATTACGGGAAAACTTTGACGAACTCTCTTCGGTAATGATCGGTATTGCGAAAATCGCCAATCCAATGCCGGGAATGTACGTATTGCGTTGCCCGATGGCAAACAGCAATCGGGGTGCCGACTGGCTGAGTATGAACAGTGAAATCAAAAACCCTTATTATGGGCAGTCGATGCTGACCTGTGGGGAGATCAAAGCAGAAATAAAATAAGATGATCGTAAAAAGAAAAACCTCGCTGCGAATTCGGAAAATTCACAGGTATCTGGGAATTTTTATCGGGCTGCAATTCATTATGTGGACGGTGAGCGGCCTGTATTTCAGCTGGACCGATATTGATGAGATCCACGGCGATCAATTTAAAAAGCTGCCACCTGAGACTATCGCGTTCAGTAACCTGAAAGGAATTGGCGACCTGTTGCCCGGTGAGGCAGTGACGAGCGTAGACCTGAAAGACATCAGCGGTGAGCCCTATTATTTCATCAATTCTGAAAAACTGGTTCATGCCGAAAATGGTAAAATTCTGAATGAAATTTCCGAAGAACAGGCATTGGATATTGCAGCGAGGCATGTACGCGACGAGTTGCAGGTTTCAGGAATTCGGAAGATCGACAGTCTGGGCGCTCATCACGAGTATCGCGGCGGAAGCCTGCCAGCTTACGAAATTTCTTATGATACCGGTGAGAATCTCAAAGCCTACGTGGGCGCCAGGGATGCCAGTTTCAAAAGTGTGCGTTTTCGAGACTGGCGATGGTTTGATTTTCTATGGATGATGCATACGATGGATTACCAGACGAGAGATGACTTTAATAATTGGCTGCTGAGAATCTTCAGTGTAAGCGGACTCGTTGCCGTTCTGAGCGGATTCGTTCTCTGGTATGTTTCTTCACCCAGTGTAAGAAAGGTGTTGAAATAGCAAAAAATAATTGTGTAACTTATTGAATAACTTTGTTTTAAATCAAATAATATGAAAAGAGTAATTAGAAATATTACGGTAGCAGGAATGCTAATTTTAGGACTGAGTTTTACTTCTTGTAAAAACTCTGCTGAAAAAGATGCTGATCAGATGACCGAACAGTCGTCGGGAGAGCAGGATAGTCATCCAGAAGGAGGGATGGGAAAAATGGATCACGCTGGTGATTCTGAAAGTATTTCCGAAGATAACCAGGTGAAAACTACCGGGATGGCAGCATTTGGAGATAAAAAAGTGGCTGATTTGTATGATACATACCTGGAGATCAAGGATGCCCTTGTAGCAACCGATTCGAAGGCTGCTGCACAGGCTGCTTCTCATATGGTATCAATCGGAAATGGGAATGTAACCTCTATCGCAAAGCAGATTGCTGAAAGTGATGATATCAATGTGCAGCGTGAAGCATTTTCGCAGTTAACTTCCCGTATTGAACCTCAGTTAAAAGGGACTTTGGCTTCCGGGCAGATCTATAAGCAGTATTGCCCAATGGCTTTTGAAGGAAAAGGTGATTACTGGCTATCAGATTCAGAACAGATCAGAAACCCTTATTTTGGGAATCAGATGCTTACCTGCGGGAGAACAGAAGAAATTATCAAAAAATAAAAAAATGCCCGGCAGGAATGTCGGGCTTTAAATACTTTGGAGGAAAACAGGATCTATATCAAAAATATGGTGTGCCAGCGGTGCATCATGACAGTTTCGGAAATTCTCAAGAGCAAAGAGATCGCGTTCCGGGAAATTGGGCTGGGTTTTGCCGAGCTTGAAAAACTTCCTGCAGATGGGAAATTGCTGGAACTTGGAACTCAGCTAAGCGAAGTGGGCTTTGAACTTATCGAGAAACGAAACGACCGGCTCATTAGCCAGATCAAATCACTGATCATCGCTGAGGTATATGCGGAAGATTATTCCGGAGCAAAGCTTTCAGAAATACTGACTTCCAGGCTGGCGTATGATTACAGCCACATCACGCATATTTTCACGCAGGCCGAAGGGCAGAGTATCCAAACATTTTATAATTCAGTGAAGATCGAGAGGATCAAGGAACTGCTCGCCTATGATGAGTTCAGTATTGCCCAGATCGCTGATCGCCTAGGTTTCTCCACACCGGCTTACCTGTCTACCTTCTTTAAAAAATCAACGGGTTATACACCATCCCAGTTTCGGGATTTGCCGGAGAAAGATCGAAAATCCTTAGATTCGATTTAAGTGTGAAGTTTTTTATAAAATGAAGGTTCCAGGGTTAAAAAGCTTTAAAACCATAATTTTTTTGCAAAATATTAAAAGCCTCTTAGGTAGATACTGGCTAATTTGAACTTATAACCAATAAAATCAACGTTATGAGAAATGAGAAGCTGATATCAGCCTTGGGGAATTGCATCAACCACTGTAATTATTGTGCCGATGCCTGCCTGGATGAAGAGAACGTTAAAATGATGAAAGACTGCATCCGTACAGACCGGGTTTGTGCAGAAGTTTGTTCCAGTTTAAACCAGATACTGGCTACCGGATATCAAAACGTGCAGGGACTAATTGATTATTGTATTGAAGTTTGTACAGCCTGTGCAGATGAATGTAGCAAACATGAACACGATCATTGCCAGGCCTGTGCAAAAGCCTGTCGTGAGTGTGTAGAGGCCTGTAAGGCTTATTAAACAGTATATTTCAAAGATTACTGCCTGGAAAATCTGGTGAGGGTTAAAGAGAATTGATAATCCGGGTTTTTCAGGCAGTTCTTATTTCAGAAGTTTCCACCCAAAATTTAGAACTTAGAAGTAGCACATTCAGCTTAATTTTACCATAAATAAATTAGTCCATGAAACATACATATAAAATTACCGGGATGACCTGCAACGGCTGCCGGTCTCATGTGGAGCATACGCTGAATAATGTGGAGGGAGTGGAGCAGGCTTTTGTAAACCTGGAAAAAGCTGAAGCTGTAATCGAGATGAAACAGCATCTAAAGGTCGAAATCTTTGAAAAGGCGCTTCAGGAAGAAGGTGGCAATTATCATATTATGATGCCTGGTGAGGAAAGGACTCATCAGGAACATGCGCATCCAAACAAAGAAAAGAGAAAATCAGGGAAAGGAACAGGCACCTGGTATTGCCCAATGCATTGCGAGGGTGAAAAGACCTATGATCAACCCGGAGACTGCCCGGTTTGTGGGATGGACCTGGTCGAAGAGGTGAGCTATCGTTCACAGGGAAGTCACTACACCTGCCCCATGCACCCGGAAATTATTCGGGATCAACCTGGAGATTGCCCAATTTGCGGGATGGATCTGGTGCCCATAGAACCTGCACCTTCTGCTGAAGACCAATCCTATAAAAAACTGCTGAAAAAATTCTGGATCGCGGTGGCGTTTACTTTGCCAGTTTTTTTAATAGCCATGTCTGAAATGCTGAATCAGAATCCGCTGTATGATCTTGCTGATCTGCAGGTCTGGAACTGGGTGCAGTTCGGTTTGTCCCTACCGGTAGTATTTTACGCCTGCTGGATGTTCTTCCAGAGAGCCTGGCGATCAGTGAAAACCTGGAATTTGAACATGTTTACGCTTATCGGAATTGGTTCAGGGATCGCCTGGATTTTCAGTGTATTTGGCTTGCTTTTCCCAGACTTTTTCCCGGCACAATTTAAAACAGAAGCGGGGACCGTACACGTATATTTTGAAGCTGCCACAGTGATTTTAACACTGGTAATGCTGGGGCAGGTACTGGAGGCGAGAGCTCACAGCCGAACCAATTCAGCGATCAAAGAATTGCTGAAACTGGCTCCTAATACTGCCGTTCGCGTTAAAAATGGCCAAGAGGAAACAGTGGCTATAGATGCGATTGAAAAAGGTGATGAGTTAAGAGTGAAACCTGGTGGAAAAATTCCGGTAGACGGAAAAATCAAAACCGGTAAGAGCAGTATTGATGAATCCATGATTACCGGGGAACCGGTTCCTGTTGAAAAAACCGAAGGAGACAAGGTGAGTTCCGGAACCATTAACGGTAATCAAAGCTTTACGATGATTGCCGAGAAAGTTGGCGATGAAACCCTGCTCGCACAGATCATCAAAATGGTTAATGAAGCCAGCCGTTCCCAGGCGCCTATTCAAAAGCTGGCTGATAGGATTTCAGCTTATTTTGTACCAATTGTGGTCCTGGTATCGGTAATCACGTTTATTGTTTGGGCGGCAATTGGTCCGGAACCGGCCTACGTTTACGCTTTGGTAAATGCCATCGCGGTTTTGATAATCGCCTGTCCCTGCGCTCTGGGTCTGGCCACGCCAATGTCGGTCATGGTTGGCGTAGGGAAAGGCGCCCAGAACGGCGTACTGATCAAGAATGCGCGAGCTTTGGAACAAATGAATAAGATCGATACGCTGATCATTGATAAAACCGGGACGATTACTGAAGGAAAACCTTCAGTTGAAAAAGTGGTAAGCCTTCAGGAGAACTTTTCCGAAGAAGAACTGGCGGGGATCATTGCAGCGGTCAATTCGCAAAGCGAGCATCCGCTTGCCAGGGCAACTGTTGAGTATGCTGAAAATAAAGCGATTCAACGTTTCGATGCTACTGAATTCGAAGCGGTAACCGGAAAAGGGGTGATTGCTGAGGTAAATGGAAAAAAGATCGCTATAGGGAACGATGTCCTATTTAAGGAAAGAAAAATTTCACTTCCCGAGGTGGCTGTTCAGAAAGTGACTGCCGAGCAGGAAAAGGGCAAGACGGTTTCTTATGTGAGCGTGGAAGGGAAACTTGCCGGCTTCGTGGTCATTTCCGATAAAATAAAGGAGAGCAGTAAAGGCACCCTTCAAAAATTACAAAGTGAAGGCGTGAAAGTGGTGATGCTTACCGGCGATAATCAGAAAACCGCGGCGGCCGTCGCTTCGGAATTAGGCCTGGACGATTTCAAGGCTGAAATGGTTCCGCAGGACAAACAGGAAGTGGTGAAAAAGCTACAGGCTGACGGATTGAAGGTTGCCATGGCCGGTGACGGAATCAATGATGCTCCAGCCTTGGCTCAGGCCGATATTGGGATCGCGATGGGTACTGGAACCGATGTGGCTATCGAAAGCGCAGAAATAACCCTGGTGAAAGGAGACCTTCAAGGTGTGCTGAAAGCGATCAGGCTGAGTGAAAAAGTGATGAAAAACATCAAAGAAAACCTGTTTTTCGCACTGGTCTATAACACTATCGGAGTACCGATTGCTGCGGGGGTCCTTTACCCTGTTTTCGGAATCCTTTTATCGCCCATGATCGCAGCACTCGCCATGAGTTTCAGCTCTGTTTCAGTGATCGCGAATGCACTGCGATTAAGAAGCGCAAAATTAAACTAGCAAAAATTTTATAATGATGCAGGAAGATTTTTTAAGCAAATGGGGAGAAGCGGCGAATACTTCAGCCGGGTTTTTCTGGATGGCACTCTGGGCATTTGCCCTTGGATACGTGATTAGTAGTTGTATCCAGGTATTTGTCACCGAAAAACGAATGCAGCAAACCATGGGAAAAAACGAATCGAAGGGAGTTTTGTTAGGCACTTTTTTCGGTTTCATCAGTAGTTCCTGCAGTTTTGCCGCTCTGGCTTCCACCAAAAGTTTGTTTAAAAAAGGAGCAAGTTTTGTCTCTTCTATCGCATTTCTCCTGGCATCCACCAACCTGGTGATCGAATTAGGAATCATTATCTCGATCTTTCTTGGCTGGCAGTTCGTGGTTGGCGAATACCTGGGCGGAATCATCCTGATTCTTATCAGCTGGTTATTGATACGACTGATCAATCCTAAGAAACTGATCAAAAAAGCAAAGGAGCGCCTGGACAGCTCCGATGATGATGAAGACGAGACCAGCAAGTCCTGGAAAGAAAAAATGAAGTCGGAAACCGGGTGGGCGAAGGTTTCGCAGCAGTATGGGATGGAGTGGAAGATGGTTTGGAAAGATGTCACCGTTGGATTTACCATTGCCGGGATCGTTGCGGCTTTCGTTCCAGATTCTTTTTTCCAGACGCTTTTCATCAATAGTGGTCAGGGTGGAAATACTGATTTTGGATTTTTTACCATCCTGGAACATATTATCGTAGGTCCGGTAGCAGCTTTTTTGACCTTTATAGGCTCCATGGGAAATATTCCGCTGGCTGCGTTGTTATTCGGAAAAGGGGTGAGTTTTGCCGGAGTGATGGCTTTTATTTTTAGTGACCTGGTAGTGTTCCCCATTCTTCGGATCAATGCAAAATACTATGGATGGAAAATGAGCTTTTTTATCCTGTTCCTGTTATTCACCTCGCTGGTGGGAGCGTCACTGGCCCTGCATTATGGTTTCGATCTACTGAATATGTTGCCAGATCCTTCTTCCGTAAAAATTCAGGATACGGAATATTTTAAAATTGATTATACGTTCTGGCTGAATATGGTTTTCCTTTTAATTTCCGGTTACCTGATCTACCTCGGATTCTTCAAAAGAAAAGATGTGATGTTTATGAAAGAAATGGCTCCGAAAAGCAAAGTTTTGGAAAACACGCTAAAATATCTTGCATTCGCTTGTTACCTGTGGTTAGCCGGCGGACTCATCGTGAAATATTTTGTGTCATAAAATAAAAAAGGAGGATCTAAAAAGATCCTCCTCGCCAACACAAACAAGTATAAAATTAAACTAGTTGTAACCTTCAATGCGTTGCCTGCCTCTGCTGCGTTTTTCCTGTAATTGCAGGAATTTCGTGTACTGCTCGGCAGTTAATATTTCTTTAATCTGTGCGTTATACTTTTCGGTGAGTTTCTGGCGGTCTGCTAACCGGGCGTCTTTTTCTTCTGCCAGTTCCTCCTGCTGTCCTTTCAGTTTCTCCTGTCTTTCCGCACGCAATGTTTTTTCTTCATCTATCCTTTTCAGGTAGATTTTTTGAAGTGCCTGCTCCTGGTCTGCACGGAGTTCCAGCTGCATCGCAGTTCTTTTTGCCGCAAGGGTCGCCATTTCTTCTGTTGAAAGATTGCTATCTCTCGAGGGGCGTTCTTGGGAAAAAATTACCGCTGTGCTGAACAACAGGTATAATAATAGAAATTTTTTCATAATAAATAAAGGATTTTTTAATACAATTATTTGATTGTCAAAAAAATACTGGATTTAAAAAAAGGGGCATTGTTTTGCCCCTTCGTAAATTATTGGTTTTTGTTCTTATTTCCAACTTGAATTATCATCATCAGAATCTTCAGATTCCATCTTCTGATCCTTCATTTTATGCATCTTCATCTTGTCGCCTTTGTGCTTTCCTTTCATCATTTTCATTTCTTCCTGATGCATGTTTTCCCACTTGGCATATTGTTCTTCATTGAGAATGGACTGCATATCATCTTTAAAATCTTCCTGGATTTTCATTCTTTTTTCCTTCATGTCGGCAGTTTGATCGGCCATATCCTCTGCGTCTGCCATTTGATCTTTACGCTTGGCCATCAATTCTTTCTGGTCTTTCAGGCGTTTCATTTGTGCTTCCTTGATTTTTTCTTTTTGCTCGGAGGTTAAACTCAACTTCGAACTTACTTTTTCAGCATACATCATGGCCATTTCATCGCTGCTTTTCTTTTCCCATCCCTTCTTTTCCTGGGCGAAAGCTACCATAGTCATGAAAACCATGACCAGTAATAAACTATATTTTTTCATCGTAAATGTTTTTATGGTTTCTCCTAATTTACTACCAGTAACAGCCTGAATACGAAAGTTTAACACAAAAAAAACTATCGCTGTTAAAACGATAGTTTTTTGATCTTCAGTATTTAAGAAAACTTTAGTTTACAGGATTCAGAATAAGATCGATTCTTTTCAGGGCATCCTGCAGGTGGTAACGGGTTAGCCTGTCACCGGAGCTGTAAAGTGAATTTCTGATCTGTCTTTCCAAAGTGTTAAGTTCTCCACGAACCACCGGGCGAATATCACTTTGAGAAACGTCCACGTCACTTCTGGAGACCCATCGGCGATATCTGGAAGGAATTTCATCCTGTTCCTCCTTCATCAAATACGCCATTCTTTCGATATAAGCTCTTTGAAGGTTACGACGGTAACGGTCCACCTTCTGGCCAGAATAGATTTCACTCCAGATACCTTTTCGAAGATCGGTCATCATGTCTAAAAGAGAGTAAGCTTTGTTGCCATTGATCTCTTCATTTTCCATCAAGCGAGACATTCTTCCGAAGTCCAGGATGTTGTTCAGTGCGCGTTGCTGCATCCCGCGAACCCGTTCGATATTTCCGTCGAATTCAATTTTATTGAAAATATCCTGATTGATCAGCCATTCCGGAGTTTCAAAAAGGTTTTCCTGAAGAAACTTCATGGCACGTTGCTGTGTTTCTTTATCTACATGTGTATATACGGCGCCTTCCTGGTCGTAGGTTTTATAGATTTCGTAAACACCGCCTACGTTGGCCGCCACATGGCCCATATAGCGGTTGTATTGGGAAAGCACCTGTCCGTAAAGGTCGTCAAGGTCTTCGTAATCCTTACCATCTTCCGCTGTCCATTCGATGAGGTTTGGAACGATGCGCTTCAGGTTCTTAATTCCGTATTCACTGGCCAGCATGGCATCGTCGCCAAGATCTTCTGTCTGTGAGCTTGGGTCAATAACTCCGCCACTTTGCTGTCTTCCGAAGCGATACATCGGGTCACCGGCGTGTTCCAGGATCCAATCGTCCAAAATAGGCTTTTCTTCAGTTGCATTTTTCCCCGGAATTGGGCGGTATCCCCATTCGATCGCATATTTATCATACGGGCCAATATTTGGCATCATTGCCACATCTCCATCTTCCGGTTGCGCCACGTAATTAAAGCGCGCATAGTCCATGATGGAAGGCGCTGTTCCATATTTTTGAGTAAACTCGGGATCTCTAAGATCTTCTACTTTGTAGGCCACACTGCTTCCCATGTTATGCGGAAGCCCAAGCGTATGCCCAACTTCATGCGAGGAAACGAAACGAATCAGGCGTCCCATGATCTCGTCTTTAAATTTCACATTCTGAGCTTCCGGATTAATGGCAGCTGTCTGCACAAAATACCAGTTTCTCAGAAGGGTCATGACGTTGTGATACCAGTTAATATCAGATTCCAAAATCTCCCCGGAACGCGGGTCGCTCACGTGAGGTCCATTAGCGTTGGGAATTGGAGAAGCCAGGTAACGAACAACTGAATACCGAACATCCTCCGGGCTCCAGTCTGGGTCTTCTTCCGGCGTGGGAGCATCTTTAGCCAAAATGGCATTTTTGAAACCGGCTGCTTCAAAAGCTTTCTGCCAGTCTTCGATACCTTCTTTGATATATGGTCTCCACTTTTCAGGGGTTGCACGATCGATATAGTACACGATTGGTTCTTTGGGCTCCACCAGTTCACCGGCCTTGAATTTCTCCATATCTTCCGGTTTCACTTCCAGTCTCCAGCGATCCAGGTACTGAATGGTTTTGCTTTTTTGCTCATCCAGGCCATAATCTGTCTGGCCGGTTGTGAACCAACCTACGCGTTGATCGTAATAGCGACGTTGCATTGGCACTTTTGGCAATAAGATCATGGAATTACTGAATTCCATGGAAATGGACCCGGTACTTTCATTCGAAGGCGGCTCACCCGCATTATAAGTTTTCACGTGCCTGATCTCGATGTTCTCCGGGTAACTCCTGATGGTATCTATATAAGAACGGGAATCGTCCAGCCTGGAAACTTTATAGCGTTTACGCGTGTTGTCCTGCAAACCAAGCGCCTGTACATCCTTGGTATAAAGATCGGTCACATCTATTACCGCGGCAGTGCCGGTAGAATCTTTCTTTTCCGTTTTGATATCGAAGCTCTGGATGATCGGTTCGAAATTGGAATTGACCACCGCTTCGTGGATGGGAAGAGAATCGGCTGCGTAGATCTCGTGAGAAACCACGCGAAGCAGTACTTTATCTCCTTTTCGTTGCCAGCGATGCACCTGCGTGTTTTCCTTTCCGCCACCAAAACCAATTCCTGTCGCCGTTTTGGCAATCCTGGTTACGGTAAGCATTTCACGATTGAAAAGGCTGTCTGGGATTTCGTAGTAATATTTGTCTTTTACTTTGTGAACGGTAAAAAGTCCGGCGTCGCTTTTAGCATCCTTAGTAATAACCTTATTATAAGGTTTCATGCCGTCTTTATCGTCTTTCTTAGTTTCCTCACCCGCTGCCTGTGCAACAGGCTCTTTCATGGAATCGGGATTGAAAACGGCGCAGCCCGAAGCAGATAGGGAAAGCGCCAGCAGCAGTAGCCGAAGGCTCTGTTTTCTAATCATAAGTTGGTTTTTTTCAGTTAATAAGCTTATTCAGCTTCTTAGACGCTGAATTTTTGAAAAGGTTTAAGAAAAAGTTAAAATAAATATAAATGCGTTTGATTGCCAATTGTTTACTCGGTTTTTGATAATTTCAGGTTAGATTAAAATTCAAAAAATAGCATTATGGATGAAGTAGTCAAAATGGTAGCTGAAAAAGCTGGAATCACTGAAGGTCAGGCTAAAATTGCCGTACAGGTGGTCGCCGGAATTCTAAAAGATCGTATGCCAGATGCAATGGCAGGGCAGGTTGATGCCTATTTGAAGGGTGAAGGAAATGCGAAAAACATCAGCGATATGGCCGGGAAGCTCGGCGGGATGTTCGGAAAGAAATAAAAAAAAGCCCGTTTTAGCGGGCTTTTTGACTTTTAGGCAACTTTGATCTTCAGATCTTCACCTTCTTTGAAAACTTCGATCATCTTATGTTTTCGAAGACCCTTCAAAGCTTTATCCCATTTTTTATTGCTGAGACCAGACTGGTCTTTAATTTCATTTAGTTCGTGTACTTCACCATTTTTCAGTAGCTGAAAAACCGCTTTTTCCTCCTCGCTTAATTCCACGGCTTTTTTCTCCGGCTTCATTTGTGGGAAGAATAGAACTTCCTGGATTGACTGGTTATTGGTTAGAAACATAATGAGCCTGTCCATTCCAATTCCTAGCCCGGAGGTTGGAGGCATCCCATATTCCAGCGCGCGAAGAAAATCATTATCGATAAACATCGCTTCATCATCTCCTTTTTCAGATAATTTTAGCTGCTCTTCAAAACGTTCCCGCTGATCGATCGGGTCATTTAATTCAGAATATGCATTGGCGATTTCTTTTCCGCAGACCATCAACTCAAAACGCTCGGTCAATTCCGGATTTTCGCGATGTTCCTTACAAAGCGGGCTCATTTCCTTCGGGTAATCAGTAATAAATGTTGGCTGAATGAAATTGCCTTCACATTTTTCACCAAATATCTCATCGATGAGCTTGCCTTTACCCATGGTTTCGTCTACTTCGATCCCCATGCCTTTGGCGGCTTCGAACAGTTCTTTTTCAGATTTCCCGGTGATATCAAAACCGGTGAATTCAATAATCGCATCGGTCATGGTCACCCGTTTATATGGCGCTTTGAAATCTACCTGATGCTGCCCGAAAGTGGCTTCAGTAGTACCATTTACGGCAATCGCACAGTGCTCCAGCAGTTTTTCGGTAAATTCCATCATCCAGTTGTAGTCTTTATAGGCTACATAGATTTCCATGGCCGTAAATTCCGGATTGTGCGTGCGATCCATTCCCTCATTTCTGAAGTTTTTGGAAAATTCATAGACACCGTCAAATCCGCCCACGATCAGTCTTTTCAGATACAGTTCGTTCGCAATTCGCAGGTATAGCGGAATATCCAAAGCATTGTGATGCGTGATAAAAGGTCTTGCTGCGGCTCCACCTGGAATAGATTGCAGGATGGGTGTTTCCACCTCAAAATAGCCTTTATCATTGAAGAAATTTCGCATCGCATTGAACAATTTTGTGCGTTTCACGAAAATCTCCTTCACTTTGGGGTTCACGACAAGATCTGCGTAGCGCTGGCGGTAGCGTTGTTCTGGATCATTAAAACCGTCGTGCGTATTCCCTTCTTTATCGGTCTTAGGCAGCGGAAGCGGTCTGAGCGATTTGCTCAGCAGGTGAAAATCTTTCACCATCACCGTCATTTCACCTACCTGCGTTTTGAAAAGGGTTCCTTCAATCCCGATAAAATCACCTATGTCCAGTAACTTCTTGTAGACATCGTTGTACTTGGCCTTATCTTCGCCAGGGCAAATTTCATCCCTGTTAAAATACACCTGGATCTTTCCCTTGGAATCCTGAAGCTCCGCAAACGAAGCTTTTCCCTGGATCCTTCTCGACATCAGTCTTCCTGCGATCACCACCTTTTTATCCTCTTCGAAATGCTGTTTGATTTCTGAAGTAGTGTGGTCTACCGGGAAAAGATCGGCCGGGTAAGGGTTGATCCCGGCTTTGCGAATTGCCGAGAGTTTCTCACGTCTAATTTGTTCCTGTTCTGATAGATGCTGCATAAAATCTTTTTTAAAGCATTCAACAAAATGCGGATGCAAATATACACACTATCAGCCTGTGAAACAACGACCTTAAAAGCCGAAATAATAATTCTATCTTTGCCTTAAAATTTCAGTAATTATGAGCGTTTGGAGAGCGATCTTATCGGTGCTTTTTCCGCCCCTGGCCGTGTATGACAAAGGCTGCGGTTCCATTCTTATTGTATTGATTTTGACCATCCTGGGGTGGATTCCCGGTGTGATTGCTGCGCTGATTATTCTGAATAATCCAAAATATTCGTGATGAACAAGGAGGTAGAAGTACAGAATCTCGGAAAGAAGGATTACAAAGAAACCTGGGATTATCAGGAACAACTTTTCCAGGAGACCCTGGATCTGAAGATCAGGAACAGGCGGGAGAATGCAAATGAACCAACCCAAAATTACCTGCTTTTTGTGGAGCATCCTCATGTATATACGCTCGGAAAAAGCGGAGATGTTTCTCATCTTTTGGTATCGGAAGAAGACCTGAAAAAGAAGAACGCTACTTTTTATAAGATCAACCGCGGAGGCGATATAACCTATCACGGCCCGGGTCAGATCGTGGGGTATCCCATTTTAGACCTCGATAATTTCTTTACGGATATTCACAAATACCTTCGCTTATTAGAAGAAATGGTGATACTAACGCTTGCTGAATACGGTCTGAAAGCTGAAAGAAGTAATGGAGAAACAGGTGTATGGCTGGATGTGGGAACACCTTTTGCCCGAAAGATCTGTGCGATGGGCGTTCGAGCCAGTCGCTGGGTGACCATGCACGGGTTTGCGCTCAATGTCAATGCTGATCTTGGCTATTTTGATCATATCGTACCCTGCGGAATACAGGATAAGGCCGTCACTTCCCTCCATGTAGAATTAGGAAAAACGGAAGTGAACATGCAGGAAATACAGGAAAAGCTACTGAAGCATTTTGCAAACCTTTTTGAAGCAGAATTGATATAATTTACCATCTTCTTAAAAAACCTCTTCCCAACCAATCATTTTTTTACTCAGAAACGTTTTACTTCAGCATATTGATAATTCGCTGAAGAATTTGGGTTATTTAAGACAAATTCTTTCACTATTTCGGTGGTTTTCGCCAAATTTACTTTGAAACATAAATCTTAAAGTATGAAGAAACAGTTACTTTTTCTATTCATTCTGCTGTTTACATTTATCACTTCGAGCGGTTTTGCTCAGAGTAAGACCGTGACGGGAACCGTGAACGATGTTCAGGGAATTTCGTTGCCGGGTGTGAATGTGATCGTGCAGAATACCAATCGCGGTACACAAACCGATTTTGATGGGAATTTTAGTATTTCCGTGGAAGAAGGGGAAGTCCTGGAATTTAGTTACCTGGGCTATGCCACTCAAACGGTCACTATTAGCCAGGACGATGTGATCAACATCAGTTTGCAGGAAGATGCCGGTGAGCTGGATGAGATCGTTGTCGTGGGTTACGGTACCCAAAGCAAGCGGAAGCTTACAGATAATGTGGCCAAGCTTACTTCCGAAGATATCGATGAAGTACCCGTGCCAAGTATCCAGAGCACTATTGCCGGTAAAGCAGCCGGTGTGCAAATCTCCCCTACCAATGGTAAGGTGGAAGGAGGCGTGAATATTCGTATTCGCGGGATCGCCAGCATTGGAGCCGGTTCAGAGCCGCTCTATGTACTGGATGGGGTGCCTTTGATCAATTCAAATGAATCGAACAACGGTTCGCCTACCAACCCATTGTTGACGTTGAGTTCTAATGAGATCGAATCTATCGATATTCTGAAAGATGCTTCCGCAGCGGCCGTGTACGGTTCCAGGGGAGCTAATGGAGTAGTCATTATTACGACCAAAAAAGGGGCGAATAAGAAGGCTTCTTTTAACCTGAATTATTCCTACGGAATCAGTGAGCCTACCAATACGAGGGAATGGCTGAATGCTGATGAGTATGTGGAACTTTTTACCGAAGCAGCACTGAATTCTGTAGACGATGGGGTGTTCAGCACTGATGCCGAAGCGACAGATTATATTAATGGGATCTTCGATTTCCTTTCGAACGGAACCGACTGGCAGAATCGCGAGGTAGACACAGACTGGCAGGACCTGGCCCTTCAAAATGGGCATGTACAGGATGCAAGTCTATCGGTGTCTGGAGGAAATGAGGCCACACAATATTTCTTTTCCGGAGCTTATAATGATACCGAGGGTATCGTAACCGGCAATATGCTGGAGCGAATCAATGGTCGGGTAAATGTGACGCATTCCTTCAATGATCGTTTTCGTGCGGGGATGAATATGAGCTTTTCCAGGACTGATATTGACAGGATTGCCAATGATAACGCCTTTGTTACTCCGTTACAGGCCATTGCACAGCCGGCTCTATCGCCAGCTTACACAGAAGATGGGGAGCCAAATCCAAATACCTTATATCCAAATTTCCTGCTTCAGGATAAACACGCATTTTATAATACGGTTATCAGAAGGGTGACCGGAAGAGCTTTTGGAGAATACCGCTTCTTTGACTTCCTGAAATTCAATTCAGATTTTGGATATGACCTTTATTACCAGACGGAAGATAGCTACACGGGAAGACTTGCACCATTTCAGTCTACAAATGGAGAGGCCTATGCTTCCAGCGTTGGAACCGAGTCGTACGTGAGCTCAAATTATTTTACCTATTCGCAGACTTTTGGAGACGACCATGACTTGGAATTTGTTGCCGGTATGGAATACAACCAGTCCAAACGCCGGTTCCAGGATGTTACGGGAATTCAGTTTCCAACAGATGATTTCCAGACTATTAATAGTGCTGCCGAGATCACTGCGGGTTCAGGTTCAGAAACCGCTAATAGTTTCCTTTCTTACTTCGGAAGGCTGAACTATATTTTGATGGATAAATACCTTTTTAAAGCAAGTATTCGTAGGGACGGTTCTTCCAGGTTCGGTGAAAACGTTCGTTACGGTACGTTCCCTGCAATTTCAGCAGGATGGATCCTTTCAGAAGAAGATTTTCTGTCTAGTTCCAATGTCCTGTCTTTCCTGAAAATACGGGCGAGTTACGGGGAGACCGGTAACGCCAATATTGGGGATTTTGCTGCCCTGGGTCTTTTCGGCGGAACGTCTTACAATCAACGTCCCGGGATCACTCCAACACAGGCTGCTAACCCGCAGCTTACGTGGGAAAGTGTGAAACAGACTGATATCGGTTTGGAATACGGTTTTCTGGATAACAGAATTTCCGGAGAGATTGATTACTATAATAAGAAATCTGATGGTTTGATCTTCAATCAGCCGCTTCCCGGAACTTCCGGCCAGGCCAGTATCGTCAGGAATATCGGGGTTCTGGAAAACAAGGGTGTGGAGTTCGTTTTAAATACCAAAAATGTGGAAACCGACGATTTTACCTGGAGCACCAATTTCAATATCTCCAAGAACAATAACGAGGTAAAGGAATTACCGAACGGGGCCGATGTGGTTTCCGGGCAAACTATCCTGAGAGAAGGGGAGCCACTTTCTGCTTTCTACCTGGTGGAATATGCCGGAGTAGATCCTGAAAATGGAGACGCCCTGTACTATATTAACGGTGAAGGTAGCGGTAGAGAAACCACTACCAACCCGAACGAAGCAAATCGGGTGATCGCCGGTCAGCCATATGCCGACTGGATTGCGGGTCTAACCAATACCATTTATTACACGGGTTTTGATCTGAATTTCACTTTTGTGGGAGAATGGGGAGCCAGTATCTATAATGGCGGTGGAATCTACCAGTCTGCCAATGCCGACTATTTCGACAACCAGAGCAGGGACCAGTTGAACAGATGGCAACAACCCGGAGATATCACCAACGTTCCGGAAGCTCGTCTTTTTGGTGGAAACGGAACCGCTTCTTCCACTCGTTATTTGCAGGATTCAGACTTTATCAGGTTACGAAACCTGACGCTTGGCTATACCTTGCCTGGCAGTCTTACTGAAAATATTGGTTTGGAAAAATTCAGGGTCTATTTTACGGGAATTAACTTGTTGACCTTTACAGATTATGATGGATATGATCCTGAGTCTACCAGTGATGCCGGGCAGGGAGTAGGAGTAACCTTCTATTCTGCACCCGCTGTGAAAACCATGTCTTTAGGCGTTAACATTAACTTCTAAAAAAAATCTATGAAAAATATCTATAAAACAATCGGTCTTCTGTGTTTTGTCCTCGCTTTTGCAAGCTGTGATGACAAGCTGGATATTGAACCGAGACAATCAATTTCAACCAGTACCGCAATTTCTACCGGCGAGAATGTGAAGAATATTCTTATTGGGGCTTACAGCGAAACTGGGCAGGACGACAGCTATGGAGGCTATTTGCAACTACTGGCAGACCTATATGGCATTACTGATCAGGCGACCTGGGGAGGAACATTTCAACCGCCACGCCAGGTTTTCAATAAAAGCATCTTTGTGGATAATGCCTTTGTGGCGAATCTTTGGCTGAACGCTTATGACGCGATCAATCAGGCGAATCTGGTGCTGGACTACGCAGATTTGGTGGAGGAAGCCGATAGGGATCAAGTGATGGGTGAAGCGTATTTCTTGCGTGCCCTGAACTATTTTGACCTGAACAGGCTATATAGTTCTCCTGATGGTTCTCTGGGAGTGCCCTTGAGTCTTAACGGAATTGTTGATTATTCTCAGGACCTTCAGTTGCCCCGAGCTACTTCAGCAGAAGTTTACCAGCAGGTAGTGGCCGATCTTGAAAATGCGATCAACCTGTTGCCGGAAAGCAATGATATTTTTGCGGATAAATATTCCGCGGAAGCCTTGCTGGCCAGAGTGCAGCTTCAAATTGGCAATTATGACGAAGCCCTTGCCGCGGCAGATGATGTGATCGAGAACAGCGGGCACGAGCTAACCGATTCATTTTCTGAAGCCTTCAACAATGATAGTGACTCCAGTGAAGATGTTTTCGCGTTCCAGGTGACCACCCAGGATGGAGCAAATGTGTTGGTAACGCATTATGCCGATCAGTCTTTTGGAGGCCGCGGCGGTGATGTCACCGTAAACCAGGCTTATTTGGATCTTTTTGGTGAAAATGATGAAAGGGGCAGCTTTTTCTATGCCAGTGCCCAGAATGGCGGAACGCTGACTTCTAAATACACCAATCAATTTGGCAATATATCGTTGATCAGGCTGGCAGAAATGTACCTGATCAGGGCAGAAGCTAACGTGCGGTTGTCTTCTGAAGTAGGAGCGAGCCCTGTTGATGATGTGAATATGATTCGTGAAAGAGCGGGTGCAGATCTGCTGGAAGAAGTGAGCCTGGATGATATTTTGCTCGAGCGCGAACTGGAATTGATGTTCGAAGGTTTTACGATTTTTGACTATAAGCGAACAGGTCGTATGGTGGGGGAACTCCCGGCCAATTCTCCTGCGCTTTCCTTTCCCATACCGCAACGTGAAATGGATGTGAATGACCTTCTCGTGCAGAATCCTGGCTACGGAAGTTAATTCTGGTCAATCCTATAAGAAGAAGCCGCTCCTAAGAGCGGCTTTTTTTATTGAAATTCGTAGATCAATAATTCGTTCTCTTCCCCGATGCAGAGCAGTTCCAGAGCGGGATCTGTATCAGCATTGGCGATGGCTGCCTGTGAAGTGCCGAAAACCGGGAAACCATCCAGTAATTCCCCATTCGTATTGAAAACATATATTTTCTCGGCCTGCGTGTCACAGATACTTACCAGACTTTTACCATTTACTTCCGCTATCTGTGGGTTCGTATAGAGGCCGTAATCCAGTTGGATCACCTGGTCATTAATATGTAACTCGTTTTCCGTTAGGTAAACAAGCGTATTTTCGTTAGCTACGAGTCGGGCGTTTTCTGCCAAAGCCAAATCTCGTTTACTGATATTTCCATTTTGGGTGATTTCCAAAAGCTCATTATTCGTTGTCAAATTCACAAATTTGCCATTGTAGCCATACCATTCCTGGTTCGTAGCCCCCAAAGCTTCTTTCAGCGGAACCCGAACGGAACCCTGCCGGTTTAAAATGTGCAATTTCCCTGATGCCTCTGAAATTAAAATGTAATCTTTCGTTCCCAGCCGAATGTGCCTGGGAGGTTTGGCAATATTGGTCGATCCACGGGAAAAGTCAAAACCTTTGATAGCCTTTCCGTTTGATCCAACCATGTAGACATTTTCGTTCTGCACCAGAACAAAACGGTATTTTCGGTTATTGTCGTAGTCAAAAACTGCCAGTGGCTGGGTGATGGCGTCGTTGAATTCGATAGGGAAGTGCTCAACATTTTTGCCATTTCGGTCCAGAACATAAAACTTGTAGCCGGTGCTGAAGGCCAGTTGCTGAAAGCCATTTCGAAAAAGGTCAACCCCGTATATTGGACTTTCAATTGCCGTTTTCAGAGCTTTATTCCAGAAAACACTTCCGCGGTTTGAGAGGAGATATAAATTGTTTTGATTGTCCTGTACCGCAATATCCATCTGGTCTGACGTATGATTTTTGAAAAATACGGGCTGGCCGGAAATGGGATTTTCAAGGCTGATAGTTTGGGTAAGCTGGGCTCCGGAATTTTGGCTCGTGCTAACTTCTTCGGAAGACATAAAGGCATGAAAATGCGCATAATTTTCCTCGGCGATGAATTGAACCGCGGCAATGGCAGGGTTTTGCTCGTCTTCCAACTGAAACCTGGAAATAAACAACTGGTTTGACTGGCTGGCGACATTATTAAAAACCACTTCGTAACTGCCGGTTTTTGAAAAATTCTGTTCGTCTTTCTGAGCAGCAATCAGGGTTTTCAGGTTTGCCTGCTCGCCTGTTAGAATGACAAACTGGTCTAAAACGCTGTAAAATTCTTTATCCTGAAAATGGAGAAGTTCTTGAAGTTCGGCCGGGAAAAGGGGTGGATTTTCAAGTCGGAATATATCGGTATTTCGGTAATTGCTGATCGGTTCGCCGCTTCCGGCCATAAATAAACTTGCTGATTCCTTATCCAGAAATGACAAAATCATCGCTTCTTCATTGGCAATTTTCAATAGGGCCATGTTCTTCACGGGAAGTTCGCTGGAAGTGGAATCTGTAAGCTGTAACGCAGCAATATCTAAATTGTAATAGGAGTTGAACTGATTCGGGAGAATTTCAGTAGTAATATTTTCCCCGCGGTCCCTTCCGAAAATGCTCGATTTCCTGGTTGGCGTTGCAAGGCCATTCCACGAAACTTTATCTGGAGAAAGATCGATATCAGCAGCGATCCAGCTCCAGTAAGGTGTCACTTCCGGGAAACCGGCCTTGTGCAAGAAACTTTTGAAGCTTTCCGGAAAGGCGGTATTCTGAATGTAAACATTGGTTTTTTTAGGATCAGTAGTTTCAAAAACCTGGTCAAAATCAGGGTTTGCAAGATGTTTTTTTTCGGAGATCAGGCTTATTAGGCTCGCCGCCCTATTGCTAAAAACCGCCAGTTTACCCTCCTGATACAGGTAAAAACTGCTGTTTTCCAGTGTTGCTTTCTGAAAACTGATGCTATTTTGCGTGATAGTTTCTAATTGTTTGTTTTTGATGGAATCCAGGCTGATGCGATAGTCGATACTTTCCGAAGCTAATACAATCTCCGGTTTATCTTTATTCAAACCAGAAAGGCTGAGAAGCGAGCGGCCGGCTATTTGGTAAAACCTGAGGAATTCTAGTTGCCCTTTCAGTTTGGTAAATAGTGGCTCCTGCTTCAAAAATTTATTTTCCTCAGCCGATTGCAAAAATTTTTCCAGTTCTGGGGATTGTAAGATAATTTCGGCATTTTCAGGAATGAATTCCAGGGAGTTGAAATGGGCATTTTGAGGCTGGCTGCAGGCCAGTAGCAGGAAGAATGCAAAAACAGAAAGGAGTCGGTTCATTTTCAATATTCGGCTTTCCGCAAATGTAGGAAATCTTAAAAATTGAGGCTGAGCTGTTCGGGCAGCAGGCGGAAACTTTTTCGGTGATACGGGGTGATCCCGAATTCCCGTATGGCGGCTCGATGTTCTTTTGTGGGGTAACCTTTGTTCTTTTTCCAGTTATATTCCGGGTGCTCCTGGTGAATTTTTTCCATATAGGCATCGCGATGGGTTTTTGCCAAAACGGAAGCCGCGGCGATCGCACTATATTTTCCATCCCCTTTTATTATGCATTCATGTGGAATTTTTTTGAAAGGTTTGAAGCGATTTCCATCTACGATGATATGCTGAGGTTGGGTGGTAAGCTGTTCTATGGCGCGGTGCATGGCCAAAATGGAGGCATTGAGAATGTTAATTTCGTCAATTTCTTTCATGAAAACATGGGCCACGCCATAGCACAATGCATCATTTTCAATACAGTCCCGAAGTTCGGTACGGGCTTTTAGGCTCAGTTGTTTGCTGTCATTCAGTAACTTATGACTAAATCGTTTTGGAAGGATAACGGCAGCTGCAGTTACTGGCCCGGCAAGGCACCCGCGACCGGCTTCATCGGTTCCTGCAACCTGTAATTTGACATTATATATTTGAAGCATTATGAGTAAAATTCAGTTTTTGTTCAATATTTTTTTACGTTTTTCGCTATTCACAAACAATCATCTATTGGTTAAATGTTAAAACGCAATGAATTTAAAAAGAAAAAAATTTTGTTTTATTAAGAATTTATTATGATTTTTGGCCAAGGCTAATTCAAATTAACGAAATAATGAGAAAAAAATTACTTGGAATTCTAACGCTTTTCATGGTGTTAGTAGTGCAAATTGCATTTGCGCAGGAAAAAACCGTTACAGGAACGGTTTTAGATGATGAGGGTTTACCGCTACCAGGGGTGAACGTAATTGAAAAGGGGACTAATAATGGTGCTCAAACCGACTTTGATGGAAATTACTCTATTTCAGTTGGAGAGGGATCAACACTTGTTTTTAGTTATGTTGGTTTTTCCCCGAAAGAGGTTGTTGTAGGCTCTGCTAATTCTTACAACGTTACATTGGAAACTGACTCAGGTGCTTTGGATGAAGTAGTTGTAATGGGTTATGTTTCTAAAAAGAGAGAAGATTTAACTGGTTCGGTTGTTCAGGTAGATTCTGAGCAGCTTCAGCAAACTCCAATGGCTTCTGTAGATCAGGCTTTACAAGGTAAAGTTTCCGGTCTTCAGATTTCTACGAGTTCAGGTACTCCTGGTGCTACTCAGGATATCCGTATTCGTGGTATTAGCTCGATTAACGCTGGTAACGACCCGTTATATGTAATTGATGGTGTTCCGGTAATCAACAACAACGTTGCTGGTTTCGGTTCAGGTTCTTCACTTTCTGCTTTAGCGAGTTTGAACTCTAATGACATTGAGAGCATCGCTGTGTTGAAAGACGCTTCTGCTACTGCAGCTTATGGAGCAAGAGGTGCGAACGGGGTAATCGTAATTACTACTAAGAGCGGTAAGAGCGGGAAGACTTCTGTAAATGTTAGTTCATACTATGGTTTCACCAATAACGCTACTGATGGTCCAGATATGTTGACCGGTGCTGAAAGAGAAATTCTTTACTATGAAGGAATCGTAAACACCTATGGTGCAGATTACGGTCTTTCTAATATTGATGACGCCAGAGATTTTGAAGCTACTTACTTAGGAGATTATGCGGGTTATATAGCCTGGAACGAAGCAGGTCGTCCTGAAGGAAACTGGGATGAGGTTATTAAGAATAACGATGCGCCTGTTCAGGAGCACACTATTTCTGCAACTGGAGGTGGTGATGATCATAACTTCTATACTTCTCTTGGTTATTACAAGCAGGAAGCTACTGTAATTGGATCTACTTTTGATAGAATTACAGGTTCCTTGAACCTTACTAAAGATATCACTGATAATCTTAAGTTTACCACATCTAACACTGGTTCACATACTTTCCAGGATGGTATTCTTGAGGGAAGTGCTTATTTCTCTTCTCCTCACACTGCGAGATATTTCATGTCTCCAATCGATCAGCCATATAATGAAGATGGAACTATTAACTTAAATACTGGTGTTCCAAACCCATTATACATTTCTCAAAATGATATTGATGAGTCTAAACTTACAAGGATTCTGACTAACAACGCTTTGTCATGGCAGACTCCAATCGAAAACCTTTCTTTGACTTCAAGAGTTTCGATTGACTACCAGGTATATGATGCAAAACGTTACAGAAACCGTGTTCTTGGAGATGGTTCTAGTACTGATGGATATGGAGCTAGAGTGAGCAGAAATACTGTTACTTATGTTTTCCAGAACTCTATTGACTACCTAACTAATTTCGGTGATCATAACTTTGATTTCAAATTGCTTCAGGAATTCCAGAAGTATAAGAGAAATTACCTTTTTGCTGATGGAGACAGCTTTGTGACCGATGGTCTTTCAAACCTGGCTTCTTCAGGTAACCCAACATCAGCTTCTTCTGAATTTACAGATTGGGCGGTAGCTTCTTACCTTGCAACTGCTTCGTATAACTACGATAACAGATATGTTTTGAACGGAACTTTCCGTCGTGAAGGAAACTCAAGATTCGCTTCAGATAAGCGTTGGGGAGATTTCTGGTCAGTTGGTGCTGCCTGGAACCTGCACAGAGAAGAATTCCTTTCAGGAAGCGATTTTGTAAACAATCTTAAATTACGTGCTTCTTACGGTAAAACTGGTAACGCAAACATTGGTATCAACCAGTACCAGGTATTATTTAACTATGATGCTGATTATGCTGGAAGTGGAGCTTCTTACCCTGCAACATATGGTAACGAAGACCTAACCTGGGAAACTGGAAATACCTTCGATGTTGGTATCGATTTTGGTCTATGGCAGAACAGGTTGACTGGATCTCTTGCATACTATCGCAGAGAGTCTAAAGACCTTCTTCTTGATGTACCGTTATCTTATACTACAGGTTTCTCAAGCCAGTTCAGAAACATCGGGCGTATGGAGAACAAAGGTTTTGAAGCTGAATTAAACGTTAAAGTTGTTCGTACTGATGATTTCAACGTAAGCCTAGGTGGTAACGTAGGTACTGTTGAAAACGAAGTTCTTGAGGTTGCTCAGGATGCGAACGGTAACGAGATCGCTGTAACGAGTATTTACTCAACTTACCAGAGATCAAAATCTGGATCATTGGTTAACGAGTGGTTCTTACCTGCTTGGGCTGGTGTAGATCCAGAAACAGGTTTAGATACTTATTATACTAATGGTGAAGGAAGTGAAATCGCTGCAAGCTATACTCAGGCGAATAGAGTTTACACTGGATACAGTGCTCTTCCAACTATTTCTGCTGGTATGAATTTCCATGTTGATTTCAAAGGTTTCTTCCTTGATGCTTCAGGATACTACGCCGGTGGTCATAAAGTTTACGAGTCTTGGCACCGATACATCAACCAGAACAACCTGTATGCTACTGCATTCTACAATGGGTATGATTACTTATTGAACAGATGGCAACAGCCTGGTGATGTGACCAGAGTTCAGAAATCAAGGTTCGCTGGTGAGCCATGGCAGTATAGCACGAAGTTCCTTCACGATGGTGACTTCTTCCGTCTAAGAAATGTGACTGTTGGATATGATTTCAACCCTAGCATTACAGAAGCTATCGGAATCAATAGCGCCAGAATTTTTGTAAGAGGAACTAACCTTTATACTTGGGTGAAAGATGATAATTTGCTGCATGACCCAGAAATTGATGCTTCAGGATTCACTAGTATCACTACTCCTCCTGTAAAATCAGTAGTATTAGGTGTTAACTTAAAACTTTAAAAAATTATGAAAAAGTACATGAATAAAATAATTTATATGGCCCTTGCAGTGGTGTTAGTGACTGCAGGTTCATGTTCTACAGATGACCTTGAGCCGTCTTTGGAACAATCTAAAAGATCTGAAAATGCCATCCTAAGTGTGGGTGACATGGAAGGACTTATCAAAGGAGCTTATAACCGACTTTCTAGTTCGGGGTACTACGGTAGAGATTACCTGGTAACCAACGAAGTTCGTACTACGAACGTATTTTCAAATGGTAACTCAGGTCGTTTCAGTACAGAAGCAGCTTTAGCTTACCTTCCGAACAGTACTTATATCTGGGATAACGCGTATGGTGTGATTGCTGTAGCGAACATTCTTATTGGTACTGACGTTTCTACCCTGGAAGGAGATCAGGCTTACGGTCAGCACATTCAGGGACAAGCTTACGCAATCAGAGCCCTGGCACATTTTGACCTTCTGAAAACTTACGGTCAGCAATATGTTGGTGGTGATCTTGGTGTTCCTTATGTGAAGTCTTTTAAAGGCGGGAATGATTTTCCATCTCGTGATTCAGTTGATTCAAACATCGCTGATATCATGAGCGACCTTCAAACTGCTTTTGATCTAATGAGTTCAGATTACTTCGATTCTTCAAAAGAATTCATGTCGAAGTATACAGCTAAAGCTTTGGAATCTAGAGTAGCTCTACAGTTCGGAATGTGGACTGAAGCTCGTGATGCGGCAAAAGCGGTAATCGATTCTGGAATCTATTCAATCGTTCCAGCTTCAGATTATGTTGCTTCTTTCGATCAGGATGGTGGTGCTAACTCTATCTTCGAAATCGCTTACAGCGGAACCGACAACCCAGGAAGTGATTCTATGGAATTCATCTATAGAGGTTCTACTTATGGAGATATCCAGGTTCTTCCAAACGTTCTGGATCTTTATGAAGAAGGAGATGTTCGTGCTGATATTCTTGGTTACGAAGGTGAGAGACTTAGAAACATTGGTAAATATCCAAACAGATCTGCTAACGTAATTGTTATTCGTTATGAGGAAGTAGTGTTGAACTATGCTGAAGCACTTTACCAAATTGATGAGAACGATGAAATGGCATTGACCTGGTTGAATAAAATTCCAGAAGCAAGAGGAGCTACTCCTTATGATGATGTGACAGTGGAAAACATCCTTCAGGAAAGAAGAAGAGAGCTAATCTTTGAAGGTCTTTATTTCTGGGATCTTATGAGATATGGAATGGACATCGAAAAAGTGGATGTTCTTCAGAATATTTCAGCTACAATTCCATTCGGAGATTACAGATTGGCATATCCAATTCCGTTGAATGAAATCGATGCGAATTCAAACATTACTCAGAATCCAAACTACGGTTCTTAAACAGTAATTTCAATAATCATAAAAAAACCACCCGCTTTGGGTGGTTTTTTGTTTTTATAATTCTTCCGCTATTTTTGAGTTATATTACTACTTTTGCTGCAATACCTGACTACATGAAGAAAAGCTTAATTTATTTCTGCCTGCTTATTTCCATATTTGCTTTCGGTCAGGCACCCCAGGGAAAACCTGGAAATACCAAGGTTTCAGATTCCGCAAAAAAAGCACCTATCGATCTTTACAAGATCATCAGCATAGAAAATGATACCACGCACCTCGATACCACGCTCACGATCGAGAAGGATTACAAGTTCAATTACTTGCGGAAAGACAATTTTGCGCTTTTGCCATTTTCTAATACCGGGCAAACCTATAATGCACTCAGTCTCGAAAAAGACTATGATCAGACCTTTTCCGGCTTTGGAGCAAGGGCCCGGCATTACAACTTTCTGGAGGCTGAAGACATCAATTATTATTTTGTACCCACGCCATTAACGGAACTGTATTTTAAAACCGTTCCCGAACAGGGCCAGCAGCTGGATGCCTTTTTCACTGTGAATACCTCGGAAAATCTCAATATGTTCATTGGCTATAAAGGCCTGCGGGCGCTTGGGAAATATCAGCACATCTTAACCAGTACCGGTAATTTGCGGCTGGGCTTCAGTTATCAGTCAGATAATGACCGTTATCGCATCAAGGCGCATTTTGTGGCCCAGGACCTGCTAAATGAGGAAAATGGTGGGTTGACCACGCAATCTCTTCAGCAATATCTGGACCGGGAGGAAGAATTTAGCGATCGTTCGGTTCTGGATGTAAACTATGAAAATGCTGAAAATGTGCTCTACGGAAAACGTTTTTTCGCAGAACAGTCGGTCAATATTAATAACCCGGCCGATTCTACCAATAATTTCCTTTTTGGTCATCGGATCAATTACAGCTGGAAAAAGTATGTTTTCAAGCAGGATGCCGCTGTGAATTCTTTATATGGTAATTCATTTGAAAGTTCCGATTTAAGGGATGTGACCAAATATGCCAATTTGGAGAATGAAGTTTCGCTAAGCTTTAAAAATAAATACGCCGGTAAAATTGAAGCACTGGCCGGGATCACCAATTATGATTACGGGTATAATTCTGTTGTGATTAAGGAAAATGATACCGTTGGGAATCGCTTGCGGGGGAGTGTAATGCATCTTGGTGGCGGTTATTCAGCTCAATTTGGAGGTTTTAACCTGGAGGCAAAAGGAAAATTGAACCTTTCGGAAGAATTTCCTGGTAATTTCCTGGATGTTTCTGCGGGCTATGATTTCGATGAGCAGAATAGAATTCGGTTTGGGTTTAGTCAGAATAGTACACGACCAAATTTCAATTTTCTGCTCTACCAGAGCGATTATCTCAATTATAACTGGCAGAACGATTTTGATAATGTTTCCTCCCAGCGGCTATATGCCCAATTTGATTCAAAAAAGATCGCTGCTATTTCGGCCATTCTGGCCCAGATTCAGAATTATACCTATTTTGCCCAGGATGACAGTTTGAATGTTCGCCCCTTTCAATCGGGTAACGCCGTTCGTTTTTATAAAATTAAGGCTGAAAGAGGATTTGATTTCGGTCGCTTCGGGATGCATCATACTATAATGTATCAGGATGTGGTTGAAGGATTCGATGTGCTGAATCTACCGAAACTGGTAACAAGGAATTCGATTTATTACAAAGATTACTGGTTTGATAAAGCGCTTTATCTGCAAACGGGGTTTACCCTGAACTATTTCAGCAAATATCAGATGAATGCTTATGATCCTGTTTTAGCTGAATTTTACGTTCAGAACGATCAGGAACTCGGCGGATATCCGGTTGTAGATTATTTTTTCAATGCAAAAGTAGACCAGGCCAGGATCTTTTTTAAGCTTCAGCATTTGAATGCGCTGTTAAAACAGAATAATAATTTGGTTGCGCCCAACTATCCTTACACCGATTTTTTGATAAGATTTGGGCTGGTTTGGAACTTTTTCTTCTAGTTTTTCGAGTGGGTAGGTTGCTGAATTCTTAGTGCTTTTACCAAAAAGCTGTTTATTTACAGCGAACCGCAAATTTTGCCGTCTTTTTCTGCTTGAAATTTCTCTTCGGAAATGAATATTTCACAAAAATTGAAATTTTTAAAAAGGCTATTGTGTAATTAAAAATCGGCTGTATATTTGCACCCGCTTTCGCAGGAAAGTATTGTTCATTGAGAGTTGGTTTTTTGCTGAGTTGTTGGGGGTGTAAGGAGAGGAAAGAAGAAAAAACAGCTGCTAAAAATTTTTTCAAAAAAGTTTTGGTGGAAAGCAAAAAACAGTTGTATATTTGCAGCCGCTTTGAAAAACAAGTGGTGTTGAAAAAAAGGAGCTGCCGTCGGGGCATGTAGAGGGGTTCGAGTCCTTAAGTTCTAACAAAGATGAAGATCATTGACATATTGAATTGACAGGGATTATATAGAGGTATATAATTCAGTGTATAAGAATTAAGACGAAACGTCAGACCTGAGCAATTTCTTGGTAGTTGTTACATTATATAAGAATTAACGATGAAGAGTTTGATCCTGGCTCAGGATGAACGCTAGCGGCAGGCCTAACACATGCAAGTCGAACGGTAACAGGAATTAGCTTGCTAATTTGCTGACGAGTGGCGCACGGGTGCGTAACGCGTATACAATCTGCCTTTAAGCGGGAAATAGCCCATGGAAACGTGGATTAATGTCCCATAGTATTATGGATTCACCTGGATTTATAATTAAACATTTATGGCTTAAAGATGAGTATGCGTCCTATTAGCTAGATGGTAAGGTAACGGCTTACCATGGCAACGATAGGTAGGGGTCCTGAGAGGGAGATCCCCCACACTGGTACTGAGACACGGACCAGACTCCTACGGGAGGCAGCAGTGAGGAATATTGGACAATGGAGGCAACTCTGATCCAGCCATGCCGCGTGCAGGAAGACTGCCCTATGGGTTGTAAACTGCTTTTATACAGGAAGAACCACACCTACGTGTAGGTGCTTGACGGTACTGTATGAATAAGGATCGGCTAACTCCGTGCCAGCAGCCGCGGTAATACGGAGGATCCAAGCGTTATCCGGAATCATTGGGTTTAAAGGGTCCGTAGGCGGGACAATAAGTCAGTGGTGAAAGTCTTCCGCTCAACGGGAGAATTGCCATTGATACTGTTGTTCTTGAATTAGTATGAAGTGGTTGGAATGAGTAGTGTAGCGGTGAAATGCATAGATATTACTCAGAACACCTATTGCGAAGGCAGATCACTAATACTATATTGACGCTGATGGACGAAAGCGTAGGTAGCGAACAGGATTAGATACCCTGGTAGTCTACGCCGTAAACGATGGTCACTAGCTGTCCGGCCTAATTGAGGGCTGGGTGGCTAAGCGAAAGTGATAAGTGACCCACCTGGGGAGTACGTTCGCAAGAATGAAACTCAAAGGAATTGACGGGGGCCCGCACAAGCGGTGGAGCATGTGGTTTAATTCGATGATACGCGAGGAACCTTACCAGGGCTTAAATGCAGTCTGACAGGAGTGGAAACACTCCCTTCTTCGGACAGATTGCAAGGTGCTGCATGGTTGTCGTCAGCTCGTGCCGTGAGGTGTCAGGTTAAGTCCTATAACGAGCGCAACCCCTTTCGTTAGTTGCCAGCGAGTCATGTCGGGAACTCTAGCGAGACTGCCGGTGCAAACCGTGAGGAAGGTGGGGATGACGTCAAATCATCACGGCCCTTACGTCCTGGGCCACACACGTGCTACAATGGTAGGGACAGAGGGCAGCTACCCCGCGAGGGGATGCGAATCTTTAAACCCTATCACAGTTCGGATCGCAGTCTGCAACTCGACTGCGTGAAGCTGGAATCGCTAGTAATCGCACATCAGCCATGGTGCGGTGAATACGTTCCCGGGCCTTGTACACACCGCCCGTCAAGCCATGGAAGCCGGGGGTACCTGAAGTCCGTCACCGTAAGGAGCGGCCTAGGGTAAAACTGGTAACTGGGGCTAAGTCGTAACAAGGTAGCCGTACCGGAAGGTGCGGCTGGAACACCTCCTTTCTAGAGCCAAGCTGTACTTATAAACAGCCAGCGCAATTACCAGATAGGGAGTTGTTACTAACAGAGAAGACCTCTTTGGTCTTGATTCTTATACTGTCAATTTGATTATATGTGAGATGTATACTGTATAAAGTATGCTGTATATGGAAGTTTTTTTCTGATACATTATACAATTGACCTTATACATGACACAAAGGACAGTCTCATAGCTCAGCTGGTTAGAGCGCTACACTGATAATGTAGAGGTCGGCAGTTCGAGTCTGCCTGAGACTACTTAAGAAGTAATTTTTTAAGCCTTAGGGCGAAAAGGGAATTACGAAGTTCATTAAAAGATATTGAAAGGAAATTTTAGAAGTTGGGTTTGTTACGAGTTGGAAAGACTCTTAACTCATAACTAAGAACTCATAACTGAAAAATGGGGGATTAGCTC